>JBKOYV010000426.1:0-4913 GCA_046725585.1 Gemmatimonadota bacterium
CCCGGAAGCGGAATGTTCGCGCTGGCGACGTTTGGCCGCACCGGCTCCAGGACGGTAGCCATCAGCGCGTCCCTCCCGGCGCGGGATGATTCACCTTCTGCAGGTAGACCACCGCGGTGTACGTATTGAGCTCCTCGAACACGTGGTACGCCCGCCGGTCTTCGGCGAGACGCGCCACGGTCCAGTTCTCGTCGGCAGCGTCACCGAACGTGATGGCCCGCGACGGACACGCCTGAGCGCACGCTGTCGTGAACTCGTCGGCAGCAAGCTCACGGCCCTCGAGCTTCGCGCGGTGCTCCGCCTCACGGATCCGCTGCACGCAGAACGTGCACTTCTCCATGACGCCCTTCCCGCGCACCGTGACGTCGGGGTTCAACTGCCAGTTGAGCGGTTCGGGAAACGCGTACTGGCGACGCGCCGGCTCACCATAGCCGTGCCAGTTGAAGTACCGGACCTTGTACGGGCAGGCGTTCGAGCAGTACCGCGTGCCCACACAGCGGTTGTAGACCTGCACGTTGAGACCGTCCGGAGCGTGATACGTCGCGTACACCGGGCACACGGACTCACAGGGCGCGTTGCCGCAATGCTGGCACAGCATCGGCACGAACCGGACATCGAAGTCCGCGGACCCGTCTTCGCCACCCTCGTAATAGCGCTCGATGCGGATCCATTGCATCTCGCGGCCCTTGAGGATGTTCGCGCCAGGGCGCGTATCCCAGCCACTGCCGTCGCTCGAGTGGAATGGCCGCAGCGAGCGACCCTGCCACGGCGCGCCGACCGTGGGGATGTTGTTCTCGGCATAGCAGGCGGTGACGCAGGCCGAACAGCCAGTGCAGCGCGCGAGGTCGACGGTCATCGCCCATCGACGCTTCGCCATGCCGCTCCAGTGCTCGGGATCGTACATCCCCTTGTCTTTCGACTTCGGGTTGCCTAACACGCCCTGCGCGTCGTTCGCGACAGGCGACCGAAGTCCCGGCAGGAACTCGTGCTTGTTGTCGCCGGCAAAGTGCTCGACTTCCTCTTCCTGGGGGCCGTTCAGCTCGGCGACTGTCACGGCCTGACCAATGCCGCGCCCGTGCTGCCGCGCCGAGCCTTCGGTGCTGACGATCGGCGAGTGGTCGGCGGTCTTGACGACGCGTGCCTTCACGGTCGTGAGCGCGAGGCCACCGCTCGCATCGTGCGCGACAGGCAGCGCGTCGAACGGGTTCACGCCGATATTCTGCGCGTAGCGGCCATACCCCGTGTGTCCGCGACCGGTCGCCATCGCTACGACGTCGGGCCTGACTCCGAGGTAGACGTACGCCGGGGCAGTCACTGCGCCGGCCGCCGTCGTGATGGTGATGTGGTCACCGTTCTCGATGCCGAGTCGCGCCGCCGTGGTGGGGTGAATCTCAATCCAGGACTGCCACCCGATCTTGGTGACCGGGTCGGGCAGCTCCTGGAGCCACGGCTTGTTCGTCGCGCGGCCGTCACCCAACACCGGCGACGGGTAGACGACATAGTAGAAATCGCCCTGCTGCCCTTCGAGCGGTGCCGGTGCAGGCGCGGGCGCCGCTGCGACGGTACGAGCCGGCGAGGTTCTCTGCGCCGGTGAGCCCGACGCCATGCCGCGCGCGAGCGCCGTGCCGAATGCCTGCGCGCCGCCCGGGAAGCGTCCGATCAGCCACGAGCGATAATCCGCGGTGGGGATGCGACTCACGGTCGCGGGATCGCCTTTCGTGACGCCGATGAGCACGTCCGCCGTCGCCCGCGTGTCGAACACGCGGTCCATCGTCGGCTGCTGCAGTGACACGCTGCCGCGCACGGACTCCGCGTCTCCCCACGACTCGAGGAAATGGTCGTCGGGAAGAATGAGATCGCATAGCTCCGACGTTTCGTCGGGGAACGGCGAGAAGCTCACCTTGAACGGGACCTTGGCGAGCGCTTCGGCCACGCGCAGCGACTTCGGCAGCACGTACACCGGGTTGACACCGCGGAACATCGCGATCGGCACGCCACCACTCGCCATGCGCTGGACCGCATCGCGGAGGTCGTTAGGCGAGTCGACGCGATCGAACGAGGTGAGGGCTTCCGCCGGCTTGATCGTGATACCGACGTTCCCGGCGGCTACGTTGAGCGCGTTGACGGCGAGCGCGACGTCGACTGCATTCGCGGTAGTCACGCCCGACAAGAAGAGACTCGGCTTCGTGGCCGCGATCTCGCCGGCGAGGCGCTGGAGGACTGCCTGATCCACGCCGCCGGCGGTGGCAGCCGCCGCGACGTCGCCCTTGCCCGCGAGCGCGTTGACGATCGCGAGCTCGCTACCTGGCTTGCAGGCAACCCACTCGTCGGCGTTGAGGCCCGTGAGCGAGCGCCGGGGGCCGATGTAAACGAACCGAGGAGCGTCGGCAAGCTTCGCGCGGGCGTCGGCGAACGAGAGCTGCTGCGCGACGGACGCGCCCCACATGTCGAGGAAGTCAGCGCCCACCGCGACGATCAGCCTCGCGGCCGTGAAGTCGAGCGCGGGCCACGCCGCACCGTAGGTCTGGCGGTTGGCCTGCATCACCGCGTGCGGGGCTTCGCCGTCGTACGCGATATGCGCCGGCATGTTATAGCCGGCGAGCCACTGATCGAGGAACGCGGGGAAGCTGCCCGTCTCGTGCTGGTTCACGAACACCGCGTTGGCCGCGCCGGCGCCCAGAGCGGCGATGCGCTCGCGCAGCGTCCGGATGCCCTCGTCCCACGTTATGCGCTCGAGTCGTCCGTTGCGCCGCGCCATCGGGTGGCGATAGCGGTCCGGATTGTACAGGCCCTGCAGCGACGCCTGACCGCGCGCGCACAACGCGCCGTGGTTCACCGGGTGCGCCGGATTGCCCTCGAGCTTGATGGCGCGCCCGTCACGCGTCTCGGCGATGAGGCCGCAACCGGCGGCGCATTCGCGGCACGTCGTGGCGAAGTAGGTCGAGACGCCGGGGACGGTGTCGTCGGGCGAAACGAGATACGGGATGAGCTGCTCGACGCGCTCCTGACTGCATCCGATCGCGGTCGTGGCGGCGCCCGCGGCGCCCAGGACCTTGAGGAAGTCGCGGCGCCTAACGCCAGCGGACTCCGAGGGTTCGGTCATGTGAGCTGATCTCGAATCAGTAATGGCAGGCGCTGCAATCGTAGCGGGCCTTCTTGGGCGGCGCGGCCAGATCCGCCGCCGTCGGATAGCCCTCCGTGTTGCGCACCGCGTCGGCGGGCTTGTAGCCGTTGACGTGGCAGTTGACGCACCAGCCCATGTTGAGCGACGAGAACTGGTAGACGCGCTGCATGCGCTGCACCTGGCCGTGGCAGCTCTGACAGGCCACGCCGGCGTTCACGTGACGCATGTGCGGGAAGTGCACGTATTCGGGAAGCTTGTGGATGCGAACCCACGGGATGGCTTTCTTCGGCTTTCCGCTCGCGTCCGCGTAGTTGTCGAGAAGCTTCTTGATCTCGGCGCTCTGTCGTGCAGGGACGCTGTCGATCTTCGGGCGATTCGGGCCGACCATGATCTGGTTATGACATCCCAGGCACGTCCCGACGGCCGGCAGCCCCGGGTCCGGAGACTTGTTTGCCGAGTAGTGGCAGTACAGGCAGTTCATCCCGAGCTTCTGCACGTGCGTCGGGTGCGGAAAGTTGATCGGCTGCTCGGGGGCGAAATTCTGCGAGGAGGAGGCGCCACTATACGCAGAGAGGAGGGCGACAGCGCCTGCCAGTGCGACGAACCCCGGAACGAGCGCCCACTTTCGCCTGCTGGTCATCGAGGAGGACCGAGGATGGAATTCCGAGAACGGTTGTCGGCCTTGTGAAAATGTTCACAAGGCCCCGTCAAGTGCGGAAGTATGACGACCCCTGGGACACGACGCAAGCTCCGACGTAGAGGCTTTTTGCGACGATCTTCAATGGGCGATGAGGACACTATCGAATCGCGTCAAGCCAGCACCTCACCAGCGCGATGGGTCGGTGAGCGTGACGCCGGCCAGCTCGTCGGGCAGGAGCGCCAGGTTCGCGCGAGGCGTCTGAGCGAGACGCAGCGGCCAGGCCGTCCCGTACACGAACCGCTCGGGACCCATGGTGCGAAGAAGCAACGCCAGCTCGTCTTCGGGAGGGCCCCAGATCCACGAGATGTCCCAGAATACGAGCTCGCGCTCCCCCGAGGTCAGACCCCAGTGCACTTCCTCGACAGTGCCCCGCCCCGCCGAGCAGACAACGATTCGTGTCTGACGGTTGCCGCGGGCGACGGCGCGAACGGCAGCCGCGCTGAGGTCCCCCGCCTGGTCCATCCAATGGCGCTGCCGCAGGTCCTCGAACCGCGCGGTGAAAACGAGGGCGACACCGGCCTCGCCGCATGCACTGCATAACGAGCGCATCGCCGGGTCGTCGGCGCCGAGTCCCCATTGAGGCGGATATGCGCGTATCGCGCGCGCGCCACGGTCGATAGCCGACGCGAGCGCCCGCTCCCAACCGGGCCAATCCGGGCGGATGGACGGCACCGGACGAAGGGTCGGATGGGGCGCGAGCGACTCGAAGAGCTCGTCGTTGCCGGGGGTGGGATCGCGATAGAACGCCGACGGCAGATGGCCGACCCATGCCCCGTCGAGCCCTTCGCGCTCGAGCACGCGCGCAAGCACGGCGGGTTCGGGATGCGGGATGTGGCGAAACGGATAGGCGCCGATGTAGGCGTTGGTGTCGATCACTGGTCGGGAACCGGGAGGCGCCCGCCGAAGGCGGGGCGCTGGGAACCGGGAACCGTGCCTCCGAGGAGCCTCTGTTCCCGGTTCCCCGTTCCCGGTTCCCACTCCAACTGCGAAAAAATCCTGGCGGCGTTCCGCCACTTCACGTCCGCCATCTCATCGCTCGTTAGGCCGATCACCTCGAGGGCCCAGAGCTTCGCCAGGCCGGTACAGAGC
>JBKOYV010000454.1:0-21520 GCA_046725585.1 Gemmatimonadota bacterium
GGTCACCAGCGCAGTCAGCGTGGTGAAGCCGTCCTTGTTGTTCGAGAGCGCGTTGCAGAACGCGGTGCCCGCCGGCCCGGACTTCGAGCCGATGATGAGGTCCACGTGCGCGACCTCGTTGCCGTCGCCGACGAGCGACTCGCCGAGAAAGAAATCCGCTGCCATCTGGAACTCCTCCGTAATGGAAAGGTGAGCCGGCGCTGCAATACCCGTTCTTTCCAGTCGACGGAGCGGCGCGTGGTCGCAATTGCGGCGCGTGCGCAGTCCCACCGAGGTGAGAGTCCCGGGTGGGTAGCCCGTGATCGTTCGGTTTTTGGCGGCGCCGGTACACGCCGCTTGGGAAACCCATGATGCCCAGGCAGCCAGGCGGGTGTCAAGCAGACTGGTTACTAGGGACATCGGGACTGGGGACTGGGGACTCGGCTGGGAACCTTCTACCGCCGAGCAATCCTCCTCGGCGCTAAGAGCGTCCCGGCCGAGTCCCCAGTCCCCAGTCCCTCTTGACGACGTAGGCATCGCATACCAGTTTGTACTGCAAACCAGTCTGAGTTGCCATATGTCTGACCGAGAAACCGCCACGCTCGAACGCATCAACGCCATCACTGCAAACTTTTTCTTCTGGCAAGGGCTCCGATGGGTTCCGATGGGCATGGCCCTCATGGTCGTTGCGTGGAGCCATGGTCCGAGCTCGCCGGTCCCAAAATCGTGGGAGTCACCGCTGTTCATTGCGACGATGGCGGTGGCGCTAACGGTGTCCGCCGTGGTTGGCCGATGGTACGCTCGATCGTTCGGCAGAGTCCGCGGCATTCCGGGTCAGCACGCGCGCCGCACGCGGACGAAATGGCTCATTGTCTACCCCGCGCTGCTCGTCGCGCTCATGGTCGATGGGTTCGCGAAGCCTTCCGTGCTCGTCTCCGGAATGGCGTTCGCCGCCGCGATCGAGGCATATCGCCGGTCCACCGGAGGCGGGCGTTATCACTACATCATCGCGAGCATCGCATTTGCCGCCCTGACATTCGCGCCAATGCTCGGCCTAGCGACACCTGGGGCGGGCGCGCTCAACCTCCTCATTGCAGTGCTTGGCGCATGTTACACGATTGGTGGACTGCTGGACCACCGCGAGCTGAAGCGAATGTTTTCCGACGTCGACGACACCGACGCACCACGCGGCGCGATTGCCGGCGTCGGGGGGTCGCGATGAGCGCGCCGTTCGAACGGCTCGCCGAGCTCGATCGGCTCGTGCATGAGCCGGCGCGGCTCGCGATCATGACGGCGCTGTCGGCCTGCGAGCGCGCGGATTTCCTGTATCTGCAGCGCCTCACCGGGCTCAGTCGAGGGAACCTCTCGAGTCACCTGTCCAAGCTGGAGGCCGCGGGGCTCATCGCGATCGAGAAGGAGTTCGTCGGAAAGATTCCAACGACGCGCGTGGAACCGACCCGCGACGGCCGCGCAGCGATCGCGCGACATTGGAAACAGCTCGAGAAGTTACGGCAGGCGACGCTGGAGTGGACACCGGATGCGAGTGGTGCCTAACAGGCCGGGCGACGGGCGACGGCTAGAAAGGCGAGAACCCTCGGGATGCTCATCTCACAGCGAGATGCATCCCGACAGTTTCCGCCGTTTAACCGTCGCCCGTCCCCCGTCGCCGGCAGTTCGTCGCCAGTCGCCCGTCACCAGTCGCCCGGTATCTCAGCCTTCCGCTCGCAGCGCTTCGATAGGATCGATGCGCGCCGCACGCATGGCGGGCAGCCAGCTCGCAACCGCCGCTACGACCAGCAGGCCTAACGTCACGCCGCCGAGCGTCACGGGATCGTGCGGCGCGATGCCGTAGAGCAGCGAGCTGATGAGCCGCGACATCGCGAGCGCGCCCGCAAGGCCGATCGCCGCGCCGATCGCCGCCAGCGTCAGGCCCTGACGCACGACCATCCGCCGCACCTGGTCGGATCGGGCGCCGAGCGCCATGCGCACACCGATCTCGCGCGTGCGGAGACTTACCATGTAGCTGATCACGCCGTAGATCCCGATCGCGCCAAGCAACAGCGCCACGCCGGCAGCCGCGCCGATCATGATCAGCGTGAACGTCGTGCGCGCCATCGCGGAGCTGACGACGTCGGACAACGCCCGGACGTTGACGAGCGGCAGGTTGCGGTCGAGTGCCCAGATCTCGCTGCGAACCGCCGGGAAGACTGCCATCGGATCGCCCGCCGTGCGAATGGTCAGCGTCATCGTGTTTTCGGCCACCACCGTATCCGGGACGCCGGGCTGCGGCTGCATGAGCCCGATCGTCGGCTGGTAGAACACCTCGTCCACGGGCTTCGTCAGCGCCTCGTCGTGTACGTCACCGACGACCCCCACGATCGTGCTCCACGGCGCATCCGGCCCGCCCGTCTTCACCCGCTTGCCGATGGCGCTCCCGTTAGGCCAGAAGTGGCGCGCGAACGCACGGGCGACGATAATCTCGTGCGACGCACGGTCGCTCCCATTGTCGCGGAACGTCCGGCCCTCGACAATCGGGATGCCCATCGCCTTGAAGTAGTCCTGCGTGACGCTCACCGTGGAGTGGATCGTCGGGAGCTCGGTGCTCGAGATCGGATGATCCTCGACCCACACCCCGTTGTTGTTATTGCCGGCGTCCAGGAGCGGGAGCTTCGACGTGCCGGCGGCCACCTGGACGCCAGGCACCGTCGCGAGGCGCGTCGTCACCTGATAGTAGAAGCGCGCGATGTCGCCGGGCGTGCGATAGGTTGCCTCGGGGACCGAAAGCCGAAGCGTCAGCACGTTGTCTGGTCTGAAGCCCGGGTCGACAGCGCGCATGCGCTGGAACGACCGCGCGAGCAGCCCTGACCCCACGAGCAGCACGAGCGCGAGGGCGACCTGGACGACGACGAACGCACTGCGAACCCGCTGCCGCTCGCGGCCACTCGTCGAGCCTCGCGTGCCATCGCGCAGCATCGGCGTGAGCTCGGCCTTGCCGGCGCGGATGAACGGGATCGCGCTGAAGAAGAGTCCCGTGAGGACGGCGATGGCTGCGGCCACACCTAACGACGCAAAGTCGATCGAGATCTCGCTCGCGCGCGGAATGCTCGTCGGGGCGAGCTGCAGGAGCGCCTGGAGCGCACCGTACGCCAGCGCGACACCGATCGCGGCGCCGGCCGCCGCGAGGACGAGGCCCTCGCCCAGGTAAAGCTTGATGATACTGCGTGGTGAGGCGCCTAACGCCGATCGCACCGCCACCTCCTTCGTCCGCCCTTCGGCGCGCACGAGGAACAGGCTCGCCACGTTCGCGCACGCGATGAGCAGAACGAGCCCCACGGTGCCAAGGACGGTGAACAGGATCGGCCGGATGTCGCCAACCACGTCATCGCGCAGCGAGTGCACCGTCACCCGGATCTTCGCCTGCTCGAACATCGTACGCGTCATCACGCCAGGCATGTCGTCCGGCAACCGCATGAGGAGCGGCATCATCTCCGCCTCGGCCGCGCGAATGGTGACCCCGGGGCGGAGTCGAGCGATCGCGTTGCGATTGAAGCTGCCGGTGTTCAGGTGGGCGCGATCGATCCCCATCTGCACCCAGAGCTCGGTGGTCGCGTCCGGAAAGTGGAAATCGGCGGGCATGATGCCAACGACTTCGCGCGCCTTGCCGTCGACCTGAATGGTCTTGCCGAGCATCGCGGGATCGGCGCCGTAGCGACGCCGCCAGAGCGCGTCCGACAGGATGGCGACCGCAGGGCCGCCCGGCCGATCTTCCTCTTCGCTGATGTTGCGGCCCACTGCTGGCCGAACGCCGAGAGTCGGCAGGAACGACGCGGTCACGTACGCCGAGCTCACGCGCTCGGGATCCTGGCTCCCGGTGAGGCTGGAGGCGGCGCTTTGGTAGCTCGCCACGGACTCGAACGACCGGGTCGCCTTGTCGTGGTACTGGATGTACGACGCGTCCGACTGCTCGAACTGAGCCATGCCAAGTCCAGGGGCCGCGTGCCAGAGCTGAACGAGGCGCTCGGGGTCCCGGTAGGGCAGCGGACGGAGCAGGACGGCGTTGATGACGCTGAACGCGGCTGTCGTCCCGGCAATGCCAAGGCCGAGCGTGAGAACGCAAACCGCAGTGAAGCCCGGGGATCGCGCGAGGCGACGGAGCGTGGGACGAATCTCGGCAGCGAGCGGCATCAGGACCCGATCTGAAGGGGGATTACAGGGCTACGGTCGGAGATCGACGCGCGTTTCAGTCAGAAGTGTACCGTGCGATGCACCAACGTGATGTCGCCTGTCTGGACGGTCACGACGTCCGGGAGTCGCGGGGGTAGAGGTGCAAGGCGCAGCGTTTCCAGCGGTGGAACGCCAGGCGTGCGTGTCAGCAGATCCAGCGACACACGACTCCCCGCTGGAACCGTGAGCCCAAGCTTGATCCCGGCTGGCGGCGGCGCGCTGTACCCGAGAGTCCAACCGCTGGCGCCACGGCGATAGCGTGACGTGTCGATCGGTCGACCGTCGATCGACGCGCGGAGGACGCGCGCGTCGAGGGCTCGCATGTTTATAGTCACGGTCCCCGGTGGCGCGACGAGGCCGATCATCAGGTGCCGCTCGGAGCCTGAGATCGAGTCCGAGAGAACCGTTGCAGTCGGCGGCGCGGCCGCGACGCGCGACGCAGAGACGTAAGCTACAGAAAGGCCCCTGCCCGTCAGTCGGCCGAGCCACGCCGGAGGTGTCTCACCCGACCGGCCCGCGGCCAGCGCGCGCGAGCTCGGCCCGCGAACGGCGAGCCACGCATCGCCCGAATCCGCATCGAGCGCGTACACGATCGTCGACGGCGTGGGGTGTGCCGGCGAGCTTCGGACGGTCGCCATGCCAACCGCGATCACGAGCGCCGCGGCGACGAACGCGGCACCAGCCGCCGCCCAGCGTCGTCCGCCCATCGCCTCCATCTGGGGCGCGATCAACCACGCCAGCAGCGACACCAGTGCGCCAGCCGCGATTGCCCCGGGACCGACTGCGCCGAGCATTACGCTGCTGATCGCGTAGACGATCGAGACAATGAACGCCGCCGCGACAGCGGTCGCGATCCACAGCAACACGTCGCTGCCCACGCTCCACGTGTTCTGCTCGGGCCAGCGAGTCCCGGCCGGTGCGGCATCCGCCCGGCGTGTCGCCAGCACTCCCGCGATGAGCGGCCAGGCGAACATGAAGCTCACACCCGGCAGCTTGAGTGAAACCACGAGCGTCAGGATGGCCCAGACCACGAGGGCGCCCGCGTGAGCGCCGGCCACCGTAGCCCAGCGACGAACGAGCGCCCAGAAACCCAGCGCGACCGCGAGCGCGATCAGGGCCAGCGCGGCGGTGTAGACGCCGCGAAACGCGGGCGCGCCGCCCCAGCCCATGCTGTCGTGCGTGCGCGCGATCAGGTTCCCGGCGCCGAGCGCGGCTCCGGCCGCGGCGCACGTGGAGACGATTACCCCGGCGGCGCCTAACGTCACATCACGGATCCACCGGGTCCGGTCTCGCGCGAGCTGGACCACCGCGGCGGCCACGAGCAGCAGGCCGACGATCGCGATCGGCAGCGCCCAGCGTTCGGGGTACACGATCAGCCCGACGAACGGCAGGTCGAAGAACACGGCGTCGCCGGTGACCGGCCGCGGGAGCGGACCATCGCCGAAGGCGCGCGCGAGCGCGAGCATCTGCGACCCGTGATGCTGGAGGCTGCCCTGGTCGAGGTAGAACACGTCATCGTGCGCCGTGTGGTAGCGCTCGACCCCATCCGCGAACGCGAAGTTGAGCGCCGGCTTGCCCAGCACGGCGATCTCGGAAAGGTCTGTGTCGTTAGGCAGCGAGCGGTAGACCGTGACCGAGAGCGACGTCGCCGAGACGTCGCCGGCGCGCCGGAGCATCCGGGCGACGTCGAGGTTGCCGGGGCCCGTCTCGAACATGTAGGAACGTCCCGACGTGCCGCGCGCTTCGAAGTTGAGGGTGACCCCGACATCCCTGGCCCAGGGATGCTCGCGGACGAACGCGGCGGCGCCAAGCAGACCGGCTTCCTCGCCGTCGGTGATCACGACCATGATGTCGTGTGCGAGCGGTGGCCCGGCGCGAAGCGCCCGCACCGTCTCGAGCACTGCCGCGGTCCCGGCGGCGTCGTCGCCGGCGGCGGGTCCTCCCGCGACGCCGTCGTAGTGCGCCATCAGCACGACGGCCTGGCCGCCGGGCGTCCGCCCGGGAACGCGAGCGAGAATGTTGCGAACGTATCCCGCTTCGGCGTATCTCGTGCCGACCCCAGTGGCCCCCTGCACCTGCGGCTCGAGCCCGAGGGAACGGAGCTGGCCGACCACATAGTCGCGAACGCGGGCGTTGTCCGGGCTGCCGAGGGGATGTGGTCGCTGCGCGATCTCGCGCACGTGGGCGAATGCCCGTTCGGCCGAGAACTCCGTGGCCGGGGCGTTGGTCGGGAGCGGGTCCGGGGGCTCGGCGGCGCGCCTAACGAGAAGCGCGCACAGGACGAGCAGCCCCGCAACGGTACCGACGGCGCGGCGCGGCGTGGTGGATTGCATCTCGTCGATTCTACACGCGCGCTGCCTCGGCGCCACCTGTCATCCCGAGCGGTTGTCATCCCGAGCCGACAGGCGAGGGATCCTCATCGTCCCCGACAGCGTTGTCATCCCGAGCGCAGCGAGGGATCCTCAGGTGCCCGAGCGAGGGCCCTCTGGGGGACGATGAAGATCCCTCGCTACGCTCGGGATGACAAAGGAGCTCGGGATGACAAAGGAGCTCGGGATGCCAAACGAGGGATGCCAAACGAGGGATGACAACCACCCGTGTGTGTCATACTTTCCACCATGCGTCGACTTCTCCCACCGCTTTCGTTGGCCGTCGCTGCGGCGTGCGGCACGGCGCAGCACTCCACGCCACAGGCAGCCAGCCCGGCGCTGCCACCCGGCGCCGAGGCCATCTCTCTGCTCGGCGACACGCTCCGCACGTTCCCGCTGGCGCCGGCGACGAAGGCGCGATACGAGGCGCAACTCGCGGAGGCGAAGGCGGCGTACGAACGCGCGCCGACCGACGTCGACTCCATCATCTGGTACGGGCGCAGGCTCGGCTATCTCGGCCGGCTTCGCGAAGCGATCGACGTCTACTCGCGCGGCATCGCGCTCCATCCCGATAACCCGTGGCTGTACCGGCATCGCGGTCATCGGTACATCTCCGTTCGCGAGCTCGATCGCGCCGCGGCCGACCTCGAGCGCGCCACCGAGCTCACGCGCGGCAAGCCCGACGAGGTCGAGCCCGACGGGCAGCCTAACGCGAAGAACACCCCCATCGGTACGCTGCACTCCAACGTCGCCTATCACCTCGCGCTCGCGTACTATCTCAAAGGTGACTTCGCCCGCGCGGTTCCCGTCTACCGGCGGGAGATCGCTGACGCCCGCAACGACGATCGGCTGGTCTCCACCGCGCACTGGCTGTACATGAGCCTTCGCCGCCTCGGGCGGGACAAGGAAGCCGCTGAGGTGCTCGTGCCGATCCGGCGCGACATGAACGTCATCGAGAACGACACCTACCATCGACTCCTGCTGCTGTACAAGGGCGAGCTACCGGTCGACTCGGTGCTCTCGGTCGGTCCGACCGGCGAGATGTCGGTGACCGATGCCACGGGCGCGTATGGGGTCGGAAACTGGCACCTGTACAACGGCCGGCGTGCGGAGGCCGAGCGCGTGTTCCGCCGCATTCTCGCGGGCGGTCAGTGGGGTGCGTTCGGCTACATCGCGGCCGAGGCGGAGATCGCGCGCATGGGATTGACGCGGTGACCGCGGTGAGGACCCTCGGAATCATCGGCGGGATCGCACCGGCGTCTACGATCGAGTATTACCGCATGCTGATTGCGACGTACCAGCAGCGGCGGCCCGATGGTAGTAACCCGCCCGTCATCATCAACAGCATCGATATGCAGACGATGCTGCGGTTGATCGCCGCCGATGCGCTCGACGAGGTGACCGCCTACCTCTTGGCGGAGATCGACAAGCTGGTGCGGGCGGGCGCCGATGTTGCGCTGCTGGCGTCGAACACACCGCACGTCGTGTTCGACGGGCTGCAGCGGAGGTCGCAGATCCCGCTCATCAGCATCGTCGAAGCCACATTCGGCGTGTCGAAGGCATTGAACCTGACGCGTGTCGGTCTTCTCGGTACGCGGTTTACGATGCGGAGCGCAGCGTACCCGAGCGTTTTCACGCGACGTGGCATCATGGTGGTGGTGCCTGACGCGTCGGATCAGGAGTATGTGCACGGGAAGTACATGCGCGAACTGGTTCGCGCGGAGTATCTCCCGGAGACACGAGCCGGGTTGCTCGCCGTCGTGGAGCGGCTTCGCAGCCGCGAGGGGATCGACGGCGTCGTCCTCGGCGGAACCGAGCTGCCGCTGATTCTTCGTGACGTCGCCGATGTCGGCATCCCGTTTCTCGACACTGGCAAGATTCACGTGGAAGCCGCGCTGGAACGGATGCTGGCCTAGATTGCGCGGGTGGCCGTCCTCGTGTCACTTGTGCTGCGGACGCGCGCGCTCGACCGCTGCGCCAGGCAAGGACACCGCGGCCGCGCCCGTAGCGCCCCGCAGCGCATTCTCGCCTGTCCGCACCTGATCCAGCGCGAGCGCGAGCAGGCGCGCCGCCTCCTGCGGGGCGTGGAAGCCCATCGAGTTCTCCGCTTCCACGAAATCCACGAGGAATTGCGCGTAGCGCTGTGCGCGGCGGGCGTCGGCCAGCCCTGGTGCCGCGCTGTCGGCCTTCGCACTGCTGGCGATCTGCCGCGTAAGCTCGAGCACGGCGTCGAGTGCGAGGTTTCTGAGCTCGAAGGTGTGATCCTGGATCACCTCGACGCGAGCGCGCAACTCGTCTTCCGAGAACTTGTGACAGGTCTGACACGCGCGGTTGATGTTGAGCAGCGGGCTCCGCACATGGTGGTCGCTGATCTTCATGGCGCCCACGCGCTCGTAGGGCATGTGGCAGTCAGCACACGCAACACTCGAGCGCGCGTGTATGCCCTGATTGAACATCTCGAACTCGGGGTGCTGGGCCTTGAGCACCGGCGCTCCGCTCGCGGCGTGCGTCCAGTCCTTGAATCCGACCGAATCGTAGTAGGCAAGGATGCTGTCGGCCGTCAGTCCCTTGGCCCACGGATACGTTAGGCGCTTCTCCGGCCCCTTGAAGTAGTACTCGACGTGGCATTGGCCACAGACGAACGCCCGCATCTCCTGTCGAGTGGCGTCACGGTTCACGTCGAAGTTGGCGATCCCCTGGCGTGCCTTCACGAGCCGGATGCCTTCCATGAAAGCCGGTCGTGTGACGCGCAGCTGCATCGTCGCCGGATCGTGGCAGTCGACGCACGACACGGGATGCCGCACGTGCTGCCGAGCTTCCTGATAGGGCATCCGGTTGATCGCCTCGAAGCCACGCGTCAGGTCGCCGCCGCCGAGACGGAGGTACGTCGCGTACATGGACGCATGGCAGTTGAGGCACGTACCGGGTTGCGGCGTCGCCTGCTGGCGGCCGGTGAACTCCTGATCCGCCATCATGTATGCGTGGCCTCGCTCCTCGCGAAAATCCTTGCTGAACGCGTAGCCGGCCCAGAACTCCTGGAGTCGCGGGTCTTCCTCGAGGCGTGACTGCGCGATGACCGATCGTGGGTCCGAGTTCGTTGGGCGATGGGGCAGCGCCTCGCTTCCGCCGTACCGTGTCCGCACCTGGTCCACGGTGCGCCGGTAGCCGTCGTACTGCTGCGGGAAGTTCTTCCCCCAGATCGCGGGATCGGTCGTCGTGTCGGTGAGCGTCACCACGCGATAGAACGGGTTCCGCGCCTCCTGACGATGCTCCACGATATTGGTGAGCAGTGCGGCGACGGCCACCGCGGCCAGGGCCGCGACCGCCGCGACCAACGCGAGCATGCGCCCACTTATTCGGCGGCGAGGCTCCGCGGCGTTCGGCTCGGGCGTGGTGTCGGGAGCGTTAGGCGACATGGCAACGTCTCCAGGAGTTGAGTCGAGGCAACTCGGCCAGAAGGGCGACCTAGCGCACCCAGTGGCCGACGTAGGTGTGGCATCGCACGCACGAGAGTCGATCGGCGGCGTGCGCGGCGTGTGCCGGCTCGGGGTCGATCGCGGACACGATCTCCTGATGACAGAACCGGCACGCGGCCTCCGTCACGTCGTGGTTGCGCGGTGTGATGCGAAGCGGATCGGGATATCGCCCGGTCGTGAAGTAGAACGAATGCCAGAACCCGTTTCTCGCCTTGGTCACGTATTTGCCGACCAGGTTGTGCGGCGTATGGCAATCGTTACACGTCGCGACCGCGCGGTGACTCGCGCGCTGCCACGCCGCGAAGTGCTCGGCCATGATGTGGCAGTTCGCGCACGCGGCTGGATCGTTCGTTAGGTAGGACCCGCCCCTTGCGTAACCGAACGTGAACGCTCCGAGGCCGAGGGCAAGTCCCAGCGTCGCCGCAGTGACGATGCCGATTCGCTGAAGCGTCGCTCGGGTCATCGCGCGGGCTCAGGAGATGAAGGCGGCCGACCTTATTCGCGCGGCGCCGCGTGTCACCCGCGCTTCGGCCGGAGCGCCAGGGCTCGATCACGCGCCGCAGCGGCGCGCTTGGCGTATTGTGGGTCGCCGTGCTCCCACGCGCGCGCGACCCAGGTGTAGTGCACGGACGCACTATCCGCCCGGCCGGCGCTGTCCCACGCCTGGGCCAGGAGCTCGCGAATCTCGGTGTGGGTCACGTAGAAGTTCGATGCGTCGAGCTTACCGCGGAGCGCCGGCTGAAGCACCGCGACCGCGTCGCGTGGGCGGCCGAGGCGAAGGTAAATCCGCGCCAGATCGTAGTTCTCGCGCGTGTAGCCGGCGGGCAGCGAGTAGATCGAGCTGCGGATCGCTGCGACCGCGTTAGGCAGGTCGCTGCGCGCCAGGAACAGCAGGCCGCGGATGTAGGACGCGAGACGCTGGTCGCGGCCACTCGCACTCTGCACCCCCACCGCCGCGATCGTGTCGGCGCGTACCGCGAGGCTCGCCGTGTCGCCGGCCGCGGCCAGCGAACGTGCCGCGTGTGCGAGACTCCACGCGCGCTCACGCGCCGCCGACGCATCCGACTCGTTCGCCGGCCGCCAGTTGGCACTCGAGTCGAACAGCGCCGCCGCCTCGCGGTAACGCCCCGCGTCGAACAGCGTCTGTGCGAGTGGACGAATGGCCTGTGTGGCCACACCGCCCGTTACGTGCTCGTTGCGGTCGGCCAGCTCTCGAAACTGCCGACCGATCGCGACCGCTTCCTCGACGCGACCTTGATGCCGAAGCGAGACGCCGAGGTCCCAGAGCGCATCCAGCTGGGCGGCGATGCTGCTCCCCTGGATGGCGGCGCGAAGCACGCGATCGGCGAGCTCGAAGTTTCCCATCCGAATCGCGTTCATCGCCGTGCGGTCGGTGGCGGCGATTGCATCGCGATCAATCTGTGCGATGTGCGCGGCGACCTGCTGTGCCTCGTCGAACTTCGACGCGCGCTCGAGCACGTCCCACAGGCTCGCCCATGGCCGCGAGCTCTCCGGCTCGAGTCTCGTCCAACGACGCGCTACGCGTTCGGCTGCGGGTAGTGAGTCGGCCAGCTCGTAGGCGATCACGAGCTGGAGAAATGCCGTACACGCGTTGCATCCGGATGTGCTGTCGGCGCGTGTGAACGACAGGGAATCCATGGCAATCGCGCGCTCGAGCGGTGCGACGGCTTCGAGAAAGTCACCGGCCTGCAGCAGTGCGATACCCTTGTAGAGATGGCCCTGCGTCTCCTGCGGGTATCGGGCGACCAGCGACTCGGCCACGGCCCCAAGCCCGCGCGACGTCATCGTCCACGCCCAGCCCGCATGGATCATCAGCCGCTCCCGCTCGGAGGCACCGGCGGAAAGGCGCATCGCACGCTCGAGCCCCGAGACGATCTCCGTCCGATTCGGCGAGAATCGTGCGTAGTAGTACGCGGCCATGGCGAAGGTCGAGTCCTCGCGTAAGGCAGCCGCGAAGAGCGTTCGCGCACCCGGCACGTCGCCGTTCGCGTTGGCTCGCAATCCCTGCGCATAGAGGCTGTAGGCCGCGACGGACCGTGTCGTCACCCCCGTCACCGATCCGGGCGGTGTGCCGCCGTGCGCGGTCACGAGACGCGCCGTGCCACTGTCCACGAGAGCAAACAGATCGGCGCCTTCTACCGTCTGCGCCTGGATAATGTCTCCGTTCTCGACATCGATCCGCCGGAGGTCGAGGCGAAGCCTGCCGTCGGGCCGTGTGTAGACGATGCCGTCGACGAGCTCGGTGGCGCCGGCGAGGCGCGCGGCGGTGAGCGCGGCGGCCGCGCTGGTGTCTCCCGAGGCTGACGCGCGGCGCGTGAGCTCGAGCATGCGCGGAACGCTCACGACGCGAAATCCCTCCACGCGCGCGAGATTCGTCGCGAGCAGGTCGGCGAGCGTGAGCCCATAACGCCGATCGGCCATCGCGCTGTAGTCCGTGATCCGGCCGATCGCCACGACGGGCTCGTCGCCGGCCGCCGCGTGAGCGCGGCGACCGCGCAGGACCACCGTCCCCGCAGCCGCGATCGCGAGTCCCGCGGCCGCCAGTGCGACCTGCCTCCAGCGTACGCGGGCGCGCCGCCAGGGTGTCGAGGACGCCGCCACCGGCGCAGGCACGGGATCGGCGATCACGCGCGTTTCGATGCGCCTGGGCGGGGGGGGGAAAGCCGTCCGTTCGAGCGTCGACTCCGGCAGCCGGTCGTTAGGCTCATCAACCGCGTCTCGTGCGCTGTCGAGGGCGTCGCGCGTCAGCGGATCGATCGTCTCTTCGACCGCGACAAGGGACTGTGCGGCCTGCAGGTCCGCTTCGGCGCGAGCACCGGCGCGAAGCTCGCGCCGGATGCGAGCCGCGAGAGCGACGACATCGCGGTCGGCGGGGAGGTCGAGCTGCTCCTCGAGGAGCGTCTCGTGTATACGCGCGTGCTCGAGCGCCCCGTGCTTGTCTCCAGTCGCCATCAACGACCGCATGACGCCAATGGCATAACGAGCACTCAGCGGGTCCTTCGCCGATAGCCGGCGCCACCAGCCTGTAGCGGCTGCATGGTCGCCGCGGGACACCGCCGCGGTAGCCAGCTTCTCGAGCGCCTCCAGGTACTCCTGCAACAGCACCGCCCGCTCGCCATCGGCCCAACGGTCGAACTCGTCGTTTCCGGTGAGATGAAAACCGTCTAGGAACGGCCCGGCGTATGCGCTCACCGCGTCTTCCGGCCGGTTCGTGCGAACGGCCGCCGAGAACTCGGCGACGTCGCTCGTGATGAGCTCGGGGTTGAGGCGCAGCTCTTTCACCCCGACGATCGCGTCGTCGGAACCAAGCTCCTGACGGAGCGCGTAGATGCTCTGTGTGATCGCCCGGCGGGCGCGCTCCTCGTCAGAGTCCGGCCAGATCAGCGCGGTGAGCTTCTCACGCGTGACCCCGCGGTCGCCGGCGCGCGCGAGCAGCCCGAGCAGCGCCAGGCGACGGGGCTGAGCCGCTGCCCCGGCGAGCGTGCTCCGATCTTTGCGCACGCAGAGCGTGCCGAACGTGATGATGCGCAGCGTCATGCAACGCTGTGAGACTGTCGGGATGAATACCGCCCGCAATCGACCCGCATGCCGCGGCGGCGCGCGAGCGGCGGCGTCATCGCCGTTATGATGATGCGCTCCCGGCAACGATTGCTTATGCTAACAGCTGGCGCGGCCATCGCAATCCGCCGGCAAGTCACGAAGTCGTGCTGCACTACCATATTATGGGTGGCGATCCATGAACGCGGAGCGCAAACGGCTGGTGCAGGAAAGCTGGGAAGCCATCTCCCGGAACCACGACCGCGTGGCGGTCGCTTTCTACGACCGACTGTTCGAGATCGACGCGGGCGCGCGCGCGCTGTTCGCGAAGACCAACATGGTCTCGCAACGCGGGAAGTTCGTTCAGATGCTGGGCGACATCGTGCGAAACCTGGACCTGCCAAAGGAGCTCATCCCGACGGTCTCCGCGCTCGGCCGGCGCCACGTCGACTACGGCGTGCGCGACGCCGACTACGATCGCGTGCGGGAAGCCCTGTTCGCCGCGCTGGCGGCGGAGGCCGGTCCCGAATTTACGGACGAGGTCCGTGATGCGTGGGAAGAGGCCTACGCGCTCACGGCCGCCGTGATGAAACGGGGCGCACACAGCACGAGCTCGTAACGACCATCCGCATGCCGATCTTCGAAGCGATCAAGCTCGCACTTGCTCAGATTCGCGTGCAGAAGCTGAAGAGCTTCTTCACGCTGATCGGCGTCGCCATCGGCGTGATGTTCCTCATCGCCATCGTGTCGATCGTCGAGGGGGTCGGGCGATACATGGAGGATGACCTCGTCGGCAAGCTGATCACGAAAAACTCGTTCGAGCTGCGGCAGCGGCCGAGCATCCAGATCGGCGACGTGGATGAGAGCGAATGGCGCTCGTGGCGCAATCGGCCGCGCCTCACCGAGGACGACATCCCGGTAGTCGTCGCGGCGTTGCCGCCCAGCGCCCGTTGGTCGATCTCCGCGCAGGGCAACCTCACCGTGGAGTCGCGTTATGCGAAGCCGCGCATGGTGGCGATCAACTGCGTGGACGGCGCGTGGTTCGACATCCGGAACATGGGTGTATCCGACGGGCGCCTCCCCACGGCACAGGAGTACGAGCTGGGAACACCGGTGGTGATCATCGGTGAGGAGACTCGAAAGCACTTCTTTCCGGGCATCAACGCCATCGGGCGCGAGCTGCGAATCGGGCGCGTGCCGTATACGGTGATCGGCATCGCCGAAAAGCAGGGCAGTGCGTTCGGCATCTCGCTCGACAAGTTCGCGATCGTGCCGTATCGAACGCCGGCGCATCGGCTCGTGAAGCGGTTCAAGGTGCTGGACGGCATGACGATTCAGTCGTCGACCATGGACGAGATGGTCTCGACCATGGAAGTCGTGCGGCAGACGATGCGCATCCAGCACAAGCTGCGACCCGGCGTGCCTGACGATTTCTCTCTTCAGACGCAGGACTCGGCGCTCGCGTTCTGGAAGAAGATCCAGGGGTACCTGGTCCTGGCAGGCATCGCGCTGCCGGCAATCGGGCTCGTGGTCGGGTCCATCGTGATCATGAACATCATGCTCGTCGCGGTGGCCGAGCGGACGCACGAGATCGGCATCCGCAAGGCGTTAGGCGCGAAGCGGAGCGACATCCTGTCGCAGTTCCTGGCCGAGTCCACGACGTTGGCAGTGATCGGTGCGTCGGCCGGGATCGCCGCCGGTTTCGGGCTGGCCGAGTTGATCGCCGCGGTGTCGCCATTGCCGGCCGCAGTCGCCTTGTGGTCCGTCGTCGTGGGCGTTCTCGTGGGCGCCACGGTTGGTATCGTCTCCGGTGTGTATCCTGCGACGCGCGCGGCGCGGCTCGACCCGATCGCGGCGCTGAGGCACGAGACCTGATGCGGCTCCGCGACCGAGTGTCGAGCCTCGCCGAGGGCGTATGGATTGCGGTCGACGCGCTCCGGGCCAACAAGGTGCGCGCTGCGCTGACGATCCTGGGTATCGCGATCGGCGTGTTCGTCGTCGTGCTGATGTCGGCGGTCATTCACGGCATCAACTCCAGTGTCGCGCAGGAGTTCGAGAAGGCAGGACCGACGACCTTCTTCGTGTACCGCTTCCCGATCGCGCTCGAGGGGTGCAGCGACGACGACGAGGATTCGTGTAAGTGGCGAAGCAACCCGCCGCTCCGCGTCGGAGAGGCGGCCGCCATTGGACGACTGGCGTCCGTGGAGGACGTGACGATTCGGAGCGGGACGCAAGCGCCGGCGAAGTTCCGGGACCGGGTGCTCGGCTCGGCGCAGGTGGAGGCGTACACGGCGAACTGGGTGGAGGTGACAGGCGGCGACATCGTCCAGGGCCGGAACTTCACGCCGGCGGAGGCGGCGAACGGCGCCCGCGTGACGGTAATCAACGAGACGATGGCCGCGCGGCTGTTCAACGGTGTCGACGCGCTAGGTAAGGACCTCCTGCTGAACAAGTCGCCATTCACGGTCGTCGGTGTGTACAAGACGAGCGGCGACTTCATCAGCGAGCCGCGGCCCGGCGCGGTCGTGCCATTCGCGGCCGGGCGCCGCTACCTCAACTTGTGGATCGACTGGATCGACTTCACGGTGCGACCGAGGCCGGGGGTGGCGCGCGACGAAGCCATCGATGACGTCGTGGCGACGATCCGCGGCCTGCGCGGGCTCCGTCCGGGCCAGCCGGACAATTTCGCCGTGATCACGCAGGACAAGCTGTTCGAGACGTGGGGGAAGGTGACGGGCATGTTCTTCATCGTGATGATCGCGCTCTCGGCCGTCGGGCTGCTGGTCGGCGGGATCGGCGTGGTCGCGATCATGATGATCAGCGTCACCGAGCGCACGAGGGAGATCGGCGTGCGGAAGGCGTTAGGCGCGACACGAGGAACGATCCTGTGGCAGTTCCTGATCGAGGCGGCGACGCTAACGGCGATCGGGGCGTCGATCGGGCTGCTGGTCGGCTGGGGGCTGGCGGTCGTGGTCCGGAGCGCGACACCGGTCCACGCGGTGGTTCAGCCGATGGCGATCGCGGTGGCGTTCGTTGCGTCGGCGCTTACGGGAATTCTCTTCGGACTACTCCCGGCATCCAAAGCGGCGAGACTCGATCCGATCGACGCCCTGCGCTACGAGTAGAGGTTCCCCGGAGCTTGGCGTCGGGTGGCTTCGTTGACAAATCGGGCGACGCTCATTCGCCACGGCAACCACGAACGGCAACTGCAAACGGCAACCACGAACGCTGAGGCCTCAGACGCGAGCGGCGCTGATAACACTGAGAGTGCTTATTTGGAGAAAGCAAAGAACCAAATAACATCAAGTGTTCATGTGATCGACTTGACGCTCCCGTCGAGTGGCTGGGGTCGGAGAATGATCAGCGGCCACAGCGTTCGACAGATCAGCGCCGTCAGCGTTCGTGGTTGCCGTTTGTTCTTGCCACGACCTGTGTGTTACGGTGTCTTACCGGTCAGCGCCTCCAACCGCCGCTTCGCGGGCGCATAGGTCGGGAAGAGCTCCAGCACACGGCGGTATTGTGCGATGGCGAGGTCCTTCTCGCCTAACGTTTCGAGCACCTGGGCCAGTGTGTTCACCGGGTCCCACGCCTCCGGGTGCTCGCGGATGTTCAGCTCCAGCATCCGGCGCGCGTCGGCGAGCTTGTTCTGCTCGATCAGCCGTGCCGCGAGCGTGTTGAGCGAGCGTTGGCCGAAGTCGTAGGCGAACCGGCCCGTGTAGCGCTGCTTGAGCCGGTCGTAGGTCGCGACCGCGGAGTCGGGGCCGAACCGGGCGATGATCGTTCCAAGGGTATCCTCGAGCATCAGCGGGCGCGGAGCGCCGCGATGACAGGTGATGCACTGCACCTCGATCGCCGGCGTGCCACGGTTCGGAATCGCGGGCAGCAAGCTCGCCATTGATCCGGGCGACCATGCGCATCATCTCGCGTGCCGTGCGCTTCGTCGGGCGCTCGTCCGAGGCGAAATCGATGGAGTCGAACGGCACGTTGGGCGCCCCGTGGCAATACGAGCAGGTGACCCCAAGGCCGCTCGCGACCACGAAGCGCATGAGCTTCACGACGGAGTCACGCGTGAGGTCGGCAGGGAGCACCTTGAGGTTCTTCGGCTTTTCCGCCGGCTGTGCGCGGGCGCGCGCGGGGGCGGTGGCGGCGGTCAGTGAAATGACCGATATGAGCGCGATCGCTACGCGCGTTCGGCGTGGAGTGGCGGGCATGGAACCAAACTAGCAGTCACGAGACTGCGGTCCACCCGGCATCCACGAGACGCGGCGGGATACGGGCCAGACGAGCTTTACCGTTCACGAGTCGGCCAACCACCACGAGCACGAAATGAAAGCGATTCGCGTTCACTCGCCCGGCGGTCCGGACGTCCTGCGTCTGGAAGACGTCCCTGATCCCCATCCGGGGCCGGGTGAGGTCGTCGTCCAGATGGAGGCGACCGGGGTCAATTTCATCGAGGTGTATCAACGCAAGGGACAGTACCCGCTCGAGACGCCGTTCACGCCCGGTGCCGAGGGTGCCGGAACCGTCGTCGCGGTCGGCGAAGGGGTCACGACGCTCCGGGCGGGGGACCGCGTGGCGTCGGAGACGCTCAGGGGCACGTACGCCGAGCTGGCAAAGACCAGGGCCGAGCGGCTCGTTAGGCTGCCGGACGGCGTGGAGACGCGGGTGGGGGCGGCCGTCATGCTGCAGGGCATCACCGCGCACTATCTCGCGACGTCCACGTACCCGATCCATCGCGGCGATCGCTGCCTCATCCACGCCGTGGCCGGCGGCGTGGGACTGCTGCTCTGCCAGATCGCGAAGCGGCGCGGGGCATGGGTGGTCGGGACGACGTCGACGCCCGAGAAGGCGAAGCTTGCCCGCGAAGCCGGCGCCGATGAAGTCATTCTCTATACCCAGCAGGACTTCGTCGCGGAGGTCAAACGCCTAACGGGTGGAAAGGGCGTGCAGGTGGTGTACGATTCGGTCGGGAAGACGACGTTCAACGGAAGCCTCGATTGCCTGATCCCGCGCGGGATGATGGTCCTGTTTGGGCAGTCGAGCGGGCCGGTGCCTCCGCTCGACCCGCAGGTGCTGAACCGGAAGGGGTCGCTGTTTCTGACCCGTCCCACCACCGCGCATTACGTGGCGACGCCGGAGGAGCTCACCGCCCGGGCGTCCGAGCTGCTGGGCTGGATCGCGGACGGTTGGCTGCGCGTGCACGTCGACCGTGTGTTCCCGTTAGGCGAGGCGCCGGCGGCACACGCGGCGCTGGAGTCGAGGCAGACCGTAGGGAAGCTGCTGCTCGTCCCGTAGGGTGTGGCGGCCTGGCGCCGCGACCCGTCGGTCTCAGCGCGCATGCGCGCTCCCTTTCGGTTGCGCGATCCGATGCTTCAGCGAGCCAGCGCGTACAGGTTCGCGGTGTAGAGTAGCCGAGCGTCCGGGCCCTCGGAGTAGACCGGGATCAGCACGCGCCTGTACTCGCTCCCCTCGAACTCGTCGAGCTCCTGCCAGGCGTCGGTCAGCGACGCCGACTCGAAGACCTGAACGGCGACCCACGGGCCATCGTCGCGCGGGATGAGTCCCAGGTAGCCGCCCATCGCGCCCCACCCCGCGTTGATCAGATCCCCGCGCACCCTGCCTCGGCTCCAGGTGCCGGGGTATTTCGCGAGGAGGTAGTGGTTCTCCCTGCCGGGCTGGAGGCTGCCATAGACGGCAAGGCGTGGCACGGAGGACATCGAGGCGGAGTCGAGGCGAGGAAGGAGGCCACGCTACGAGGCAGGCTCGCTCGAGTCAAACGACATGGCTCGCGGGGCGGTCTTCCGCATGGCGGCCTGGCGATGCATGCTGGTGGGCGCTTCTGTTTACTCCCGAAGGAGATCGACCCATGTCTACCGCTGCCACTCCCGCCTCGTCGCCGGCCGCCAGCGCGATGCCGAGCCCGCGCCAGCAGTTCCTCGATGCCTACGAGCGTGAGCACGCGATCACGCTCAGGGTGCTGCGAGCGTTTCCTCCCGAGAAATCGGAGCTCAGACCGCACCCGAAGCTCAAGACGGCGCGGGAATTGGCGTACATCTTCGTGCAGGAGTGCGGCCTCGGGATCGCCGGACTGAACGACGCGTTCGGCAAGGGACTGTCGGGCGCCAGCTCCCCGCCGGTTCCCGAGAAGTGGGAAGACGTCCTTCCCGCCCTCGAGAAGGCGCACGTGAGCTTCCGCCAGGCGTTCGAGTCGTACACCGACGAGCAGCTGCTCGAACCGATCAAGTTCTACGGCGCGCCGAAGACGCTGGTCGACTATTCACGCCTGCAGTTCGCGTGGTTCCTGCTGTCGGACCAGATTCACCACCGCGGCCAGCTGTCCGTCTACCTGCGAATGGCCGATGCCAAGGTGCCGAGCATCTACGGTCCGACCGCCGATGAGCCATGGCGCTGAGGCGGCCGCGCGGTCTGCGGTAGGCCGGCGTCTCGCGTCGGCCCGTGTCCTGAACCCGACCTGAACTCGAGGGACGACCGAATGTCCGATGACGATCTGAGGGCAGAGCTCGAGCGGCTCCGTGAGGAAAACGCGGCGCTCAAGAAGGGTGTCACGCGGGGCGTTTCGCTCAAGGTGAGCGAGAAGGGAGGCCTGTCGGTGTATGGCCTGGGACGCTTTCCGGTGACTCTCTACAAGGAGCAGTGGGTCAAGCTGCTCGACATGTCCGACGACATCCGGGCGTTCCTCAAGGCGCACGACTCGGAGCTCAAGAGCAAGGAATAGCGTTCCGGCAGCCGAACGCCTTCGCAGAACCGTTAGGAAAAGCCATGACACTCCCGATCACCTGGATCGGCACCCCGAACCGTCACAAGGGCCGTGAGGGATTCCGGCCCGAGGCGGTCGTCGTGCACATCATGGAAGGGACGCTGGGCGCGACCGACAGCTGGTTCCTCACGCCCGAATCGCAGGTCTCGGCCCACTATGGCGTGGCCAGGGACGGCAGGATCCACCAATACGTGGGCGAATCGGACACCGCATTTCACGCCGGGCGCGTGTGGAAGCCGAAGTGGGGCAGCATCAAGCCGAAGGTGAACCCGAACCTGTACACCATCGGCATCGAGCATGAGGGGAGCGGCGAGAGCGAGTGGCCTGAGGCCATGTACGAAGCCAGCGCGAAGCTCATCGCCGAGGTGTGCACGAGGTGGTCGATCCCGATGGATCGCGACCATATCGTCGGTCACCGCGAGATCTACGGACGCAAGACGTGCCCGAACGACGTCGTGGACCTCAACCGGCTCATCGCCATGGCGAAAGCGTCGGCGGTGAAGCCGGACCGGTTCAACTTCATTCCGCAGGCGGGGACGGTGCGGGCGCGTACGGCGCTGAACGTTCGACGCGGCGCGCCGACGACGCTCGCTCCCGCGGCGCGAACCGCCGCGCCTAACGAGGCGCTGGACTACGTGGGCTGGTGCAGCAATGGGATGAGCGTGAACGGCAACCCGCATTGGTACCGCGACGAGGACGGCAACTATTTCTGGAGTGGAGCGACGAGTCGTCCGACGCCGGGCATCGCCGACTAGCTCGTGCTCAGGCCGGGTTCTCCAACCACTTTCGCAGCTCGCCATCGGTCACGATCACGGGACCACTGTCCTTGAGGCGGGGATCGATCTGATCCTCCGCGTATCCCGTGGGCTTCCCGGTCTCGCGGTTTACGATCCACGAGAACCGCCGTCCCCGCTCACGCCCGCGGAGCAACGAGCGTGGCGAGTGTCCCTGCACCGCGGCGACGGCACGGTAGGTCGGGCGGCGGCCTTGCTGGTCGAGAAGGTCGACGATCTCTTCGAGCGACATGGTTTGCCTCGGGTTCCCTGCTAAGAGTGCCTTTCAAAACCCTTGTAAGAAGTTGAGGCAGATCAAGGCGCAGCCGAGATGGAGGAAGGCTTGGTGCATCGCCGGGAGCC
>JBKOYV010000114.1:0-3227 GCA_046725585.1 Gemmatimonadota bacterium
TCGCTGAAGTCGGAATTGCGCCATTCATCCCACACCAGACGGCACACGGCAGAGAACTGCAGACGGCAGACGGCAGACGGCAGCGGGCAGACGGCAGAGAGGGCGCCGCGTATCGCGATTTTTTTTCTGCCTTCTGCCTACTGCACACTGCCCACCGCCGGCTTCGGTTCGCTGCCTACTGCTCTCTCATTCGGCCCTTGGTCGCGATGCTGGGATCCCTCGCCTGACGGCTCGGGATGACAACTGCGCTCGGGATGACAAGCCGGCGACGCTGCCAAGATGGGCGACGTCGCCGGCGAATGTCTACGAACTACGATCGATTATTGCACGACTCTGTCATTCCCGCGATCGGCAGCGGAGCCGGCGTAGATGCCATTGAACAGGAACTTGAACGTGCCGTGTGGCTGCGCGCGGAACGTGATCTCCGGGCCAAACAAGTACAACTTGCCCTTCCCCACGTTCGCCTCGGCCACGGCGACACCGCCGTCGAGGTAGTTCTGGCCCCAGGCCCAACCGCTGCGGAGCGAGTGCGGGGAGTCGAACCAGGCGATCGGACGCACACCCTTGAGCGCCGCATCGGGCTCGAGGCGGAAGACCGGGTCCTCGTCGAAGAAGACGTCCAGGTTGTTAGGCAGACCCGCGGCAACCGGCGCCGTGTTATCGACCGCAACGCGAAGGATCGAACCCGGGACGTAGAACTTGTCGTTCGGCAGCTCGCGCACCTGACCCGTCGGCGTGCGCTCCACGAGGTGGTTCGACACCGGCAGTCCGAGGTGGTACGCGAGCGCCGTCGACGTGCCCACGGTGATGATCGTCCCGCCGTCCTCGAGGAACTTCTTGAGCTGCGGGATCGTCTTCTCCGGCGTCACGCGGCCGAGCCACCCGCGGAACTCCTCGGGAATGCTGTTCGGGTCGATCTCGCGGTTGAATCCACCGCGTCCGCCCTGGGCCTGCCCTTCGCTGCGCACCTGCGGAATCGCGCCGCCCTGGAACACGATCACGTCGTACTTCGCCGACAGGTTCCCGGCGTCGAGCGTCTGCGGGTAGACCACCTGATACGGGAACTCGAACTGCTCGAACAGCCAGCGCGTGTGCCCCGACGGCATCGAGCCGCCGTACTGATCCCAGAGCGCGATACGCTTTGGGCGCAACTTGAGCGCGTCGCCGCCCGGGCGGGCCGAGGTGCCATCGAACGAGAGTCCCTTCTCCTTCGCGAGCGTCTGCAGCATCTGCGCAGTGTTGCCCTTGGACGCGATGTAGAACGTCCCCGCCGGATACGACTTGCCGTTCGCATTCATCGCGCTCTTGAGCCAGTACACGTCGTTGCCGGCCTTGAGCGCGCGGTTCACTGCGATGAACGCGTCGTTCGTGTTGTGCGAGAGCAGGTACCCCGACGCGCCTGACGACGCGACCGTTCCCGCTGGCGCCTCGGCCATGCCGGTGATCGGCTGACACGGGCAATCGAAGCCATCGGGGATGCGATCGAACTGCACGCCCATCTGATACGCGAGCGTGTAGCCGGCATTGTCGTACGGCGGCTTCGGCGGACCACCCGGATAGGCGAAATCGTTAGGGTGGTCCTGCGGCTCGAACATGTCGAGCACGTGCGGACGGAACGCCTGCGCGGTCTTCACGACGTACGAGCCGGCCGGATAGTTCTTCCCCGCAACGGTGAACGGTCCGGTCGCCTTGAGCACGGTGACGTTCACCTTGCGCAGCGCGTTCACGAACTTCGTCGCGGTCAGGAAATCGGGCTGCGTCGACGGAATGACGTAGCCGCGCGGATCGCGCTTCGCGGGATCGCGCAGGTATTCGGTGAAGTACTTCGACGGCGCTGCCGCACCAAACGGATTGATTGCGCCCGCTGCACCGCCCTGGATTCCGCCCGCTCGACCGCCACCACGCGCGCCTTCGCCGCCCGCACGCTCACGCGCGATGAGCGCGTCGAGCGAGTCGAGCTCCGTTGGCGTCGTCGTCCACGAATCGCGATTGCCGCGATCGATGGAGTTCTTGCCCATGCGGTAGATGTTGTACAGGAACGTCTCGCGATAGCGCGACGCGACGTCCATCACGGCGTAATTCGCCGTGATCGAGTAATCGATCGACTGACGGAAATGCCACTTCTGCGGCGCGATCGGATACGGCAGGTCGGCGCGCGGAAGCTGATTACGCACGACGAGCGGAATCTCCATCGGCGTCGGGTTGCCGATCGTCTCCGTGAGCAAGCCGATCATGTTGTGGAAGTAGGCGAGCGTGCGGAGACCGCCGTTCCACCACGTCGAGTAGCTCGAGCCCGTGCGCATCGTGACGCCCGGCTTCCCTTCCGCCTCGAAGCGCGTGTGCATCGCCGCGGCAACGAGGTCGAGCTGTACCGGGATGATCGGATCGAAGTTGAAGTTGAACGGATCGCGGAACGGCGGCGCGAACATCACCGTGCCGGCGGGACCGGTCTGGTGATGGTTGTACACGATCTGCGGGAACCACTCGTGATACTGGATCCGCGCGTCGTTGATCGTTTCGGGCTGGTTGAGGATGTAGAAGTCGCGGTTGTCGTCGTGTCCGATGTATTTCTGGTAGAGCCGCGGAATGTTCATGTTCCGCTTGAGCGTGTCCGCGTCCTTCATGTACCAGTTGGACTCGAGCTGCATCCCGTCGGGATTCACGTGAACGAGGAGCATGATGTCGTCGTTCAGGAGGCGCAGCGTCTCGGGATCGTTGCGGCTCACGAGCTGATAGCTCGTCTCGATCAGCTGATGCGCGCCGAGCACTTCGGTTGCGTGCAAGCCGCCGTCGATCCACACGACCGACTTGCCCTCGTGTGCGAGCTCACGGGCCTGGTCGTCGGTGAGCCCTTCCGCGAGCGCGAGCTTCTTCGCGATCTCCTTGTAGCGGTCGAGCTTCTTGAAATTCTCGGGCGAGGTGATGATCGCCATGAGCTGCGGGCGCCCTTCGGCGGTCTTCCCGATCTCCTGAACGACCATGCGGTCGGACTCGGCGTCGATCTTCTTCCAGTACTCCTGGAACTGGTCGTAGTTGGCCAGCTTCCAATCGTCGCCGATGTTGAACCCGAAGAACTCCTTGGGGGTGGTGATCTTCCCCGCTTGTGGAGTCTGGGCGCCCACGGCCGACGCGCTGAGCATGGCCGTGAGCAGGAGGGTGCGTGGAACTATGGAAACGTTCACTCGCATGACCGGTCCTTGATGCTCGGGAGGGTGTGGGGGGCAGAG
>JBKOYV010000228.1:0-18038 GCA_046725585.1 Gemmatimonadota bacterium
GTCGCTGCGAGCGATCGCGGTGCCGGCGTCGCGGTGGTTGCGGTCGCGTTGCAGCCCTGGTCGGGCTACCGCATGCTGCGCGTCGGCGGGGACTCCGCGGTCAAGGGTGGCGACTCGCTGCTAGCGTTAGGCGCGCCCTTCACGGGCTCTGCGCCGAAGCGCGGCGTGGCAAAGGCAGGAGATGACGGAAAGCCGCGACCGGCACTCACCACGAGCCGCGCCGATGCGGGCCGGCCGGTGGTCTCGGCGGCATCGTCCGTCGTCGCGGTTGCGACGCAGAAGAGTGGCCAGTCGACGTTCGCGATGGCGCCGGCGGTCGACGCGGCCGTGCGCGCGGCAAAAGCCCGCGTCACGCGCGACGGATTCACCGCGCCGAGTGCCACGGTCCTGCCGGCGTGGCCATCACCGGCGTATCCGCTCGACCCGATTCGTGAAGCGAGCCGCAAGGACACGTTCGATCTGGTGCCGTACCGCGCTGGCGGTCAGGGCTATCGCATCCTCGCGATGCCGCCTCCCGTGCTGGCGTGGCGGGATTCGACCATCGCTCGCACGAAGGCCTACTGGGACTCGCCGTTCCAGCTAAACAAGTACCCGTACGAGCGGGTCGATCCCCTTCAGGCATGGGCCGGCTTCCGGCCGACGATCAGCGAGCGTCGGCCGGTGATCGTGCTCAGCATCGTTCCGGACGGCGTGCCGGAGCTCAGGTACAGGCGGTTCCCCGAGCTCAGCGAGTCTGGAAAGGACAAGGTGGACATCCGTTCGGCGAAGCTGGTACGCGACGGTCAGCAGATCGTGGCGCTCGACTCGGCCCGGATCTTGGCGGTCGTCAACCCGAAGGACTACCAGGAGAAGAAGCGGCCGATCCGGGAGGAGCGACTCCTCGTCTTCCGCCTCGACGACTTCGCGAAGGCGGGCGCGTACTCGGTGGAGGTCGTGGGCTCCAACGAGCGGACGCCGGTGAACCTGGTGCTGCCGCAGGCGCTGCTCGAGGCGGTTCGTCGAGACGCCGCGCGCTGGCGGCAGGCGCGTTAGGCGCGACCGGCCCGTGGGTGCGTCAGGCGGCGGACAGCGCCGCCGACGCCACCCGCGCCGACTCGGCGAGCACGGCGGCGCCCACGAAGATGCTTTCCTCCGCCGCCGTGAATCGTGGCGAATGCGCCGCGGTACGCTCGCCACCGTCCTCTCGCGCACCGATTCGCATGAAGCACCCGGGAATGCGTTCGAGGTAGAACGCGAAGTCCTCGCCGCCCATGTTCGTCAGCCCGAACGGCACCACTGCCGCTTCGCCGAGCACGGCGGCCGCGGCCTGACGCGCCCAGCTCGCGCCGTCGGGCGGGTTGACGATGGGCGGGGTGCCGAGGTTGACGTTGACCCGCGCTGTGAGCCGATACGATTCGGCGACCGATTCGGCGATGCGGCGCACTTCGTTCCCGATCGCGGCCCGCGTCTCGGGCGTCGTCGCCCGGAGCGTTCCGGTGAGCACCGCGCGCTCGGGGATGATGTTCGGAGCGGTCCCCGAGTGGATTGACCCGACGGTGACCACGGCGGCCGCGGCCGGGTCGATGCGTCGAGCGACGATGGTCTGCAGCGCCGTGATGACCGCGGCCGCGCCGACAATCGGGTCCGCCGATTCGTGCGGACGCGCACCATGGGCCCCTTTGCCGAGGAGCTCGATCTCGAACGAGTCGGCGGACGCAGCGAGCGGTCCCGCATCGGCGACGACCTGGCCGACCGTGAAACGACGGTCCACATGTCCGCCGAAGATGGCTTTCACGTCGTCGAGCACGCCGGTGTCGAGAATGGCTTTCGCGCCTTCGCCGACTTCCTCGGCGGGTTGAAGCACGACGAGTACGTCTCCCGCCGCCGGCTGCCGAGCCAGCAGCAGTGCGGCGCCAACGGCCCAGGTGCCGTGGATGTCGTGTCCGCAGGCGTGCATGACTCCAGGCGAGGTGGATGTGAACGGGAGGCCGGTTGCCTCCTCGATCGGGAGCGCATCGATGTCCCCCCGGACCGCCACGACGGGCGCATGCCGATCGCGCCCGGCGAACCTGGCGACGATGCCGGTGTTCGCCACTCGCTGTACGTCGACCGCGCCTAACGCCGTGACGGCTTGCGCCAGCCGCGCCGACGTCCGGTTCTCCTTCCACGAGAGCTCCGGATGTCTATGCAGTTCGCGTCGCAGCTCGACCAGGAGAGTCACATCCTCATCGCTGAACAGGCGACGGAGGGCAGGGAGAAGGACGGACATGTATTAGTTGTGGCTTCTTATTGCTCGATGAGGGCGCTGCGCACAGTGAGGTTGTCTACGCGATCGAACTCCACGTCGACACCGATGCCGGGACGCTCGAGCGGAACCTTGACCATCCCCGTCGCGTCCATCGTCCACTCCGGCGTGACGATGTCACGCGCCCAGTACCTCGCGCTCGGCGAGACATCGCCGGGCTTCGTGAAGTTCGAGAGCGACGCGAGGGCAACGTTGTAGGCGCGGCCGATGCCGCTCTCGAACATACCGCCGCACCAGACCGGGATGCCGTGCTGCTCGCAGAAATCGTGGATGGCGATGGAGGGCCCGAACCCGCCGACCCGGCCCGGCTTGATGTTGATGATGCGGCCGCTACCTAACGTGTGCATGTCGATCGCCCGGTCCAGCGACGTGATCGACTCATCGAGGCAGACCGGCGTCTCGAGGCGCTTCTGCAGCTCCGCGTGGCGGACGATGTCGTCCCAGGCGAGTGGCTGCTCGATCATCATCAGGTCGAGGGCGTCGAGCTGTGCGAGGCGATCGATGTCATCCAGGGTGTAGGCGTTGTTCGCATCGGCCATGAGCGGCGCCGAGGGGCCGAGCTCCTCGCGCGCCGCCCGCACGAACTCGACGTCGGACCCCGGCATGATCTTGATCTTCACCTTGCGGTACCCTTCCGCCACCGCGGCGCGCGCCTTGGCGACGAGCGCGGCTGGCGTCCGCTCGATGCCGAGCGAGATCCCGGTCGCGATCGACGAGCGGGTCCCGCCGATGAACCGGCTGAGCGGAAGTCCGGCCGCCGTTGCGGCCAGGCCCCACATGCCCATCTCCACGGCTGCCTTCGCCATGTTGTGGCCGCGGAAATCCTTGTCCAGCGCGATGTGCACGTCACCCGGCTGCTCGAATGCCGTACCCAGCACGCGGGGCGCAACCCACTGCGTGATAGCCGTCCACGCCGTATCGATCGTTTCCGGCGTGTAGTTGGGCGATTCGCCGGCGACACACTCGCTCCACGTCGTGACGCCGTTCACGTCGGTCAGCTCGAGGAGCAGAATACGCCGGTCGGAGATCACGCCGGACGAGATGCGAAAGGATTCCTTCAGCGGGAGACGGATCTCGCGCAACCGGATGCGACTGAGAGTGATCATGCGGGTAGGGAAGGAGAGCGCGTGAGCTCGTAGGCGGGCAGCTCGTTATCGGTGCCGCGATGAAACGCGGTGACCTGGTAGCCTAACGCCAGGTAATGCATGATCGCCTCACGCGTCGCGAGACGCCATGCGAGCGCCGCCTCCTGGCTGGCGCCGAGGGCGGCTTCGATGTCGCGAGGGATCGGAACCAGCACCCGCGTCGCATCCGGCAGCGGTTCGACCGCCCGGACCCGTCCGTTCTCGACGACCGCGGTGCGGGCGACGTCTGCGGCGGGCCGCTCACGCTGCGGACGCGCGTCGCCGCGGTCTCCGCGGTCGGCCAACCCAATCGCCCATTCGGCGACGAAACGGTCGGTCGGGAGCGCGCCGTGGAGGATGCTTCCCGTGTTCGAGCCGTAGAAGTTCGGGATGTACTCGGCGATGCGGGCGCCGAGCCTGTTGAGGTTGAAGTGTGCGTTGCGCGCGACGAGCGGGTCGAACGTCCAGAACATCGTCTCGACGCCGATCGCGCGCACCAGGTCGCGCTGGTAGTTCTTGAGCTTCTCACCGAGCTGCTTGCCGCGGGCCTCCTCGCGGACGGCGAGCATGTCGGACCAGTGAACCAGCCGGCCGTCGCGCACACCGGTGAGGCCGAACACGAACCCGAGCATTCGGCCCCGCGGGTCGAACGCCGCCGCGGTGACGCCGCCGACCTTCTGAGCGACGCGGAGAATCGATGCGGGAACGCGGTCGGTGAAGCCGGCGCCCCAGATCTCATCCTGAAGGGCGACGGCCTCGTCGTATTCGGCGTGGGTTGCCAGGGAGCGGAGGACGGTCCCGTCCGCTTCGAAGCGTGGGCGTGGGTCGAGCGACTCTTGCACTGCGGGCACTGGGCTGGTAAATAGCGCGAAATTTGTATACAAATTACGATACAATTATGCGCACCTCAGCCAACCCGCGCAAGCGCGCCCGTCCACAGGAGGTGTACGAGCGGCTCCGCGCGCTGATCGTGGACGGACGGCTCGCGCCCGGCACCCGCCTCGTCGAAACGGACGTCGCGACCCGGCTCGGGGTCAGTCGCACGCCTGTGCGCGGCGCGCTCCAGCGCTTGCAGCAGGAAGGGTACGTCGTCGACTCGCCAACCCTCCAGCAGACGCGCCCCACCGTCGCTCCGCTCACGAGCGACGACGCGCACGAGCTGTTCCTCCTCGTCGGCGCGCTGGAAGGCCTGGCGGCGTTCCGGGCGGCGTTAGGCGCGAGTGCCGAGCGCACTGCGCTCGCCACCGAGCTGGCCGACATCAATGACGCGTTCCGCGTCGCCGCGGCGGCCGCGCGCCCCGACCACGCCCGCATCTTCGAGCTCGACGAGCGCTTCCACCGCTGCTACATGAAAGCCGCCGGCCGCCGGGTGCGCTCGCTCCACAACACCGTCAAGCCTCAGGCCGAGCGCTACGAGCGACTCTACGTCAGCATGCTCACGTCGGAGCTCCACACGTCCGTGGTGGAGCACCGCGCGATCATCAGGGCAATTCGTGCCGGCAACGCCCCGGCGGCGCAGGCTGCCGTGGAAACCAACTGGCGCAACGCCGCCGAACGGCTCGCCGCGGTGGTCGCCGCGACGGGGGAACGCGGAAGCTGGTAGGACGGAGCGTTCTCGACCCTGGCTCGTTAGGCGAAGAGGCCCACCTGCCCACCGGTGTGCCAGAACAGCACCGTCGCGTCGCGCGGGATTCGCCCATCTCGCACGTACTGCACGAGCGCGGCGAGCGCCTTCGCGGTATACGTATGATCGACGAACAGCGCTTCCGTTCGAGCCGCCAGCCGCTGCGCCTCCGTCGATGCCGGCGTCGGCACCCCATAGCCACCGCCGACGAAGGTGTCATCGACCTCGATCCGCGCGTCGCGTGCGATATCCACCAGCACCGGGCCGAGCGGCGCTTTCATGCCGTCGATGATCGAGCGAACCTGTCGCTCGATGTCGGCCGCCGGATCGTCCGCGCTGACGCCGATGATGCGAGTGGAAAGTCCATGCAGCGCACACCCGGCCACGAGGCCGGCCTGCGTTCCCCCGGACGACGTCGCATGTACGATCACGTCAGGACGCACGCCCTGTTCGAGCAGCTCGGCAACCGCTCGGACGAACCCGATCGCGCCGATCGGAGTCGAGGCGCCCAGTGGCACCTCGACCGGTTTGCCGCCGGCTGCCCGAATGCGCTCGGCCGCGCGCCGCATCGCGGGCACCCGTTCCGCGCGCTCGGCGACATACTCGACCTCGGCCCCGAGCAGCGAGTCGAGCAACGCGTTCGCTGTGAGTTTTTCGGGCGGGCTCCCATTCGCGATGAGATGACAGCGCAGGTCGAGCTTCGCAGCCGTTGCCGCCGTCGCGCGCGCATGGTTCGACTGAACTCCGCCAACCGTGATCAGCGTGTCGGCGCCGTCGGCGAGAGCCTGCGCCGCAACCACGGACAGCTTCCGAACCTTGTTGCCGCCGAAGCCGAACGGAATCGCATCGTCGCGCTTGACGAGAATACGCGCACGACTGCCGAGCGCCGCTCGCAGGCGGTTTGCCTCTTCGACCGGCGACGGCAGCTCGCCGAGCGCCACGGTCGGGAACTCATTCGCGCGGCGCACGGCGGCCGACGCATCGAGGGTCGTGGTCACGGTCCGTTAATGATGCCGCCGACAGCCACCAGCGCCAAGGCAGGAGCGCCGCGGGTCGATCACGCGCCAGGACATGGCGGTCCAGCCTTTCGGATGTCGATATTACCCGGAGCCATGGCACCGAGCATACGGTGAAGGGAGAGCCGGGCGGGCCCCCGGCAACACCGCCCCGTCGCTGGCGGCCGGGGACGGGCATATACGTCGTCGCCCTGCTCCAGCGCTCGCTCGCCAGCCTGATAGGAGAGATTCAGGGTCGCTTCGATCCGAAGCTCGCGCGTCTCATGCCGCCGCACATCACGATCGTCGGGTCGTCCGGCGCCGGGCCGATCGCTCCCGCAACACCGATCTCGGAGCTCCGGTCGATTCTCGAGCCAATCGCGAGCTCGACACCACCGCTCACGCTTCAGCTGGGCCGTCCCGTTAGGTTCATGCAAACCGAGATCATCGTGCTGCCGCTGAACCCCCACGGACCGCTGCGCGAGCTGCACGAGCGGATCAAGCGGAGCGGCGTGACGTACGCGCGGCCTCGCTTCGCATTCACGCCGCACATCACGCTGAGCTTCTACCGCGAGCTCGACGCCGCCGAGCGCCGGGCGCTCCTCTCGCTCCGCATCGATGAGCCGGTCCGGATCACCGAGATCGAATGCTCGCTCAGCAACGATCCGCAGCCCGCCCGTCACCTCCTCACCCTCCCGCTCACGGCAACGCCCTCTCGACAAGGTCCATGATGGAAGATGTTGCGCAGCTTATGGCCATCCTCGACCACGACGCGACCCCGGACGCGGCCGCGCAGGTGATCTCACTGGCAACGACGTACCTCGAGACGACGCGCCGCGGCGAGGGGCCGGTGTCGTCCGGTCGGTCACCTAACGAGATCGCGGCGCGCTTCGACGAGCCCATGCCGGAGGAAGGGGCCGACCTCGCAACGATCGTCGCGCGCATCGAACGCGACGTCCTCGCGGACGCGAACCGGCTTGCCCACCCGATGTACATGGGCCATCAGGTGTCGTTCCCGCTGTCGACCGCTGTCTGGACCGATGCCGTGATCTCCGCGCTCAACCAATCGGTGGCCGTTGAGGAGATGTCACCCACGCTCACATCGCTCGAGCATCGCGTGATCCGCTGGATGTGCGACGCGGTGGGCTTTCAGGCGGGAAGCGGTGGAACGCTGACGTCGGGCGGCACCGAGGCGACGTTCACCGCGCTTCTCGCCGCGCGCGCGGCAGCGCTCCCCGACTCCTGGATCCACGGAATCAGCGAGCCACGACCGGTCGTGCTCTGCGGCGAGCACACCCACTACGCCGTCACGCGCGCGGTCGCGGAGCTCGGGCTCGGGATGCGGAGCGCCATCGTCATCCCGTCGGCGGACTACCGCATGGATGTGGGTGCGCTCGAGCGAGAGGTCCAGCGCCTTCGCGAGCGTGCGATCCCGATCATGGCAGTCGTCGCCACTGCAGGGCATACGGCGACCGGCTCGTTCGACGATCTCTCCGCGATCGGCGCGCTGTGCGAGAGTCAGGGGATGTGGCTGCACGTCGATGGTGCGCACGGCGCCACCGCCGTGCTCTCGGAGCGCCACCGCCATCGCGTCCGAGGCATCGAGCAGGCGCGGTCGATCGCGTGGGATCCGCACAAGATGATGCTGCTTCCGCTGCCTGCGGGAATGCTGCTGGTTCGATCCGAGCGGGATCTGCAGGCGGCGTTCGCCCAACGGGCGCCGTACCTGTTCCGCGATGGCGAGGACGCGACGCGGGTTCGTGATCAGGGCGTTCGGAGCTTCCAGTGCTCGCGCCGCGCCGATGTGCTCAAGCTCTGGGTGGTCCTTCAGCGTCTGGGGCGCCGGGGCATCGCCGCGCTGCACGATCATCTGTGTGAGCTGGCGGTGCAGGTGCGTGAGGAGCTCGGGAGGCATTCGGAGTTCGAGGTGCTTCACGCGCCGGACTCGAACATTCTCTGCTTCCGCTACGTGGGCGACTCGCGAGCGGACGACGAGACGCTGGACGCGATCAACCGCGAGATCCGGGAGCGATACAACAAGTCGGGCGCAGGCTGGATCACCGCAACGCTGCTCGATGGGCGGCGCGTCCTTCGCGTAACGATGATGAATCCGCGTTCGACCGCGGCCCACATTCGAGCGCTCGTGGAGAATCTCCTTGCCGTGGCCGCCACGATTCTCGACGAACGGCGATCCACCCCTTCAGCGAGGACAGGCCTGCCCGCCTGACTCGCGCAATCCGATCGCCCACGGCCGGCGTACATGACGTCAGAGCCGACGAGGAGAATGGGCGATGAGACGGAAAGGTTGGGCCGTGATCGGTGCGGTCGCGATTGCCACGACGGTGCTCGCTCACGGGCGCCCGCACCCGGTAAAAGCCGCGCCATCGGGGCCGGGCAAGACCGAATCGGAGATCCGCTCGCTCGACATCGAGTTCTACGAGCGCCGCATTGCCGAAGACTCGTTCAGCGCCGCCGATCGCTCCCGGCTCGCCGGCCTCTACCTCCAGCGGGGGCGCGAGACGGGCAGTTACCCCGACTACGAGCGCGCCGCGCAACTCGCCCAACGCTCTCTGGAGCTGCGCGAGTCTCACAACACCGAAGCGTACGTTCCGCTCACGTCGGCATTGCTCGCGAAGCACGAGTTCACCGCGGCGCTTCGCGCGGCACGCGCGCTGTACGCGTCCGACACCACCGACGCGAGCCATACCGCGCTGCTCGCGGAAGTCGAGCTTGAGGTCGGGGACTACACGGGCGCCGCAGCGCATTTCGGCGCCGTGTCCCGCGACGCCGACAAGCCGTCCATAGCGGCGCGCCTGGCGCGATGGTACGAGGTCACCGGCCGACTCCAGAAAGCGCAGGCGATCCTCCGTCAGTCGACGGCTCGCATGGCAAGATCGAGCGACGTGCCGCGTGAGCAGCTCGCGTGGTTCCATTACAGGCTGGGTGAGCTGTATCTCCGAGCTGGCCAGCACGGCGCGGCCGACTCGTCCTTCCACCGCGCGCTCGCGGCGCTGCCGACCGACTACCGCGCGCTCGGCGGTCTCACGCGCCTTTCGGCGGCCAGGAACGACTGGAAATCAGCGCTGGACTACGGCTCCCGGACGATCGCGGTGCAGCTCGACCCGGCGACGTTAGGCACCATGAGCGACGCGTACTCGGCGCTCGGCGACACCGCGCAAGCGCGGTCGTTTGCCGACGCGATGGCCCTCGCGGCACTGAGTCAGCCCGGGGCGATCCACAGGGCGTGGGGGCTCTTTCTGCTCGACCACGACCGCGACATCTCACGCGTTCTCCGCGAAGCCCGTACCGACATCGCGAACCGTCGGGACGTGTATGGCTACGATCTGCTCGCCTGGGCGTCGTACAAGGCAGGTCGCATCGATGATGCCCGTCGGGCAGCGACGGCGGCGCTGTCGCAGGGCACCGAGGACGCGACGCTCTTCTATCACGCCGGCATGATCGCGACCGCCGCGGGAGATTCGACCGCTGGCCGATCGCTGCTCGCGAAGGCGCTCCAGCTCAACGCTTCGTTCAGTCCAACGCAGGCTGCCCTAGCGCGCCGGACGATCGACGCCCTCGGCCAATGGGCGGGCGCGCGCGCGCACGCCACTGTTTCGGGAGGTACCCCCGGTGTCTGAGCTCCTCGCCTTCGGAACGCTCGGCTTCCGGCACATCACGGACCCGCGCGGCGCCGACCACATTCTCTTTCTTCTCGCGCTTGCCGCGATCTACCGGTTCAAGGATTGGCGCGAGTGCGTCTGGGTCGTGACGGCGTTCACCGTCGGACACTCGGTGACGCTGGCGCTCGCCGTCACCGGCGCGCTCGTGTTGCCGTCGCGCGTCATCGAGTTTCTGATTCCGGTGACAATCGTCGCGACGGCGCTCGAGAACCTGATCGTTCGCGATCGATCCGCCGCATTGTGGGGCCGGCGATATCGTCCGATGTTCGCGGGCGTTTTCGGGCTCGTGCACGGCGCCGGGTTCGCGAACTATCTGCGCAGCTTGTTCGTGGACCGGATCGCTGTGCCACTGCTCGGGTTCAATCTGGGGCTCGAGGCCGGCCAGCTCATCGTGATCGCGCTCGCGTTCATCTCGTTTGCCGCGATCGATCGTGCGATAACCGTGGTGGCGGCTACGTCGCAGCGGTGGCACGTCGATCGACCACTGCGCATCCGAACGCTCGCGGTGTCGGTCGTGGTGATGTCGGTAGCGGCGCGCTGGATGCTGGAGCGGTACCCGTGGTAGCCGTACGGCGATGGGTGGTATGCGCCGGTGTCGTCATGCTCGGGCTGGGCGCGCTCGCGGCAAGCGCGACCGCACATCCGCTCCACACGACGCTGACGGAGCTCACGACGCTGCCGGACGGCAGTCTGCAGATCGTGACCCGCGTGTTCCTCGACGACTTCTCGGCAGCGGTGACGCGTCGTACGCCGACTGCCGGTACGCCGATCCCGATGCCTCCCGACTCAGCGGCGGCGCGATACCTCGCGGAGACCGTGCTGCTGACGGATGGCGCAGGGCGTCGAGTGCCGCTGGTCGTCACAGCCATGCGCCGGACGGAAGATCTCGTCTGGATCACGCTTCGGGCGCCGGGGGCGCGCCCGTCGCCGGGCACGCACCTAACGATGCGTGTCCTGTTCGATCGATGGGACGATCAGGTGAACATCGTCCAGTGCGCCATCGGCGCGCGGCGCCAGACGCTGCTGTTCACGAAGCGCGACGGCAGCGCGGCGAAACCCATCTGAGCGCTGCCACGGAGAGGCGAGCGCTTCAGGTGCCTAACGCCTTCTTCACCGCCGCCTCGATGTTCTGCGTTCCCCCCAGGCCGGTGTACACGACGGTCCCTGTCTTGTCGACGACCACGACGTACGACGTCGCCGCGGCGTCGTACGCGTCGGTAGCGGTGCCTTTGCGGTCGAAGTACACCTCCATCGGCAGCCCGTGCTTCTCGGCGTAGAGCTTCACTCGCTCGGGCGTCTGGTTCACCGACACCGCGACGCCGATGAACTTGACCTTGTTCCCGTATTTCCTGGCCACGTCGATCATCGTGGGCTCGAGCTGCTTGCAGAGCGGACACCAGGTCGCCCAGAACTCGATGACCATCGGCGTTTTGCCGACGTACTGCCCGATGTCGAACGATTTCCCGTCGAGCGTTTCAACGATCGTGGAGATAGGCGCCTTCGCACCGACGGGAAGCCCGGTCTCCTGCGCCTGAAGGCCGGGAACCGGGAACGGGGAACCGGGAACCGAAAGCAGCGGCGCCAACGCCGTTACAGCAAGCGCAGCGACGGCCAGCCGCGCGTGCCGCTTGCGCTGATGGCTGATGGCCGATGGCCGATGGCTGTATTTCATATGATCAGTTGACCCATTTTGATCAGGTAATATTCCGCGACGCCCAGCATCACAAACGCGAAAACGCGCTTGACGCGAACCATCCAGATTCCCGCCCGCGGCATGCGACTCAGCGTACCACTCGAAACGCCCACGGCGACCAGCAGTGCGCACATTCCGAGCGAGAAAGCGAACAGATACGCAAACCCCAGCCACGCGCTCCTGGTCGTGGTCACCCACGTGAGCACCGCCGCCATGACCGGCGCCGAGCATGGTGCGGCGACGAGACCCGACATCGCGCCCATGATGAACGCGCCGGAGAACCGCCCTCCCGTGCCGGCATTCGACGCGCGCGCAACCAACGACGAGGGGATTCGTAGCGGCATGACATCGAGCATTGCCAGTGCGGCGAGCACCAGGAAATTCGCCATGGCGAAGTAGAGCCACGGGTTGGTGCTTACCGTCCCAAACAAAGTACCCGTGAGCCCGGCGAAAAGTCCCAGGGCCGAGTAAACCGTTGCGAGCCCGACGACGTACGTCAGCGACAGCAGCAGGGGACGCCACCGGTCACCGCGGACTTGGCCGGCGGTCTGACCGCCGACTATCGCCGCCGTGATCGGGATCATCGGGTAAATGCAGGGCGTGAGACTCGTAAGCACCCCGGCGACGAACAAAAGGGGCACCGCCACGAGAGGCCGCCCCGAGAGCGTGCTCGCGATGTTGGAGAAGTCCATTGAGCGCTTAAAGCTATTGATCGGCGGCGCCGTGCGGAACGAACGACAGTTCCAGCGAAAGATGCACGCTTCAGTCCGCCCGATTCTTGCGGGGTTTCTGCACCGCGGCTAATTCCACAACAAAAACGATGCTGGAGCAACTAATGGGTCTCATACGTTCTGTGGCACTCATTGCACTCGCTGTTCCCGCGCTCGTCGCCTGTAACGAAGACAACACGCTCGGCCTCGCCGACAGCAGTCGGGACGTGTTCACGGCGACGCTGTCGGGGGGAAACGTCCGTCCAGTTCCGGTGGCCACGACGGTCACGGCAACGGCACAGATGAGCATTCGCGACCCGGAGGTCGGGCAAATAGGGCGTCAGCTGACGTATGCCATCGTCGCGACCAACCTCACCTCCGCCACCTCGGCGCACATCCATCTCGGGGGCGCGGCCATCGGCCTCGGGCCCATCCTCGCCACGCTGTACACCAATTCCGCGGACACGGCGCTGACGGCAGCGACGCTCGTGGCAGGCACGATTCCCGAGAGCGCCTTCTCGGGCCTCAGCCTGGATTCACTCGCGGTGCTCATGAGCATCGGAGCGGCGTACGTCGACATTCACGCGCCGGCAAACCCGCTCGGAATCGTTCGCGGCCAGCTCACGAAAAAGGGACAGGAGCCACCGCTCGATCTGTTCGCTGCTCCCTCTCTGACCGGAGCCAAAGAGCGCCCGGACCCGGTGGTCACGACCGCTACGGGATCGGCGACGTTCGAGCTGCGGAGCGACTCGACGGTCCGATTCCAGGTGAACGTCGCCGGGCTCACTGGTGCGACGATGGCGCACATTCACACCGCGGTGGCGGATTCCGCGGGTCCGATCGCGGTGACGCTGTTCACGTCGGCGGTTCCTACCGGCCTGCTGACCGGCACACTCGCCAGTGGGAGCTTCTCCGCGGCGAACATCCAGCTGCCGGGTGTCTCGATGGACTCGCTGCTGGTGCTCATGCGGGGCGGGCGCACCTACGTGAATGTCCACACCGATCTCCATAAGAACGGCGAGATTCGCGCGCAGATCGAGCCGGTGTCGGCGCTGCCCAAATAGCCGGGAGGCGGGAACTGCCGGGAGACGGGAGACGGGAGACGGGAGACGAAAAACCCTCGGGAAGCGTCTTGATGCAAGAAGCTTCCCGAGGGTTCTCGATTTTACCTCGCTTCCCGCTTCCCGTCTCTCGCTTCCCGGCAGTCCCGCCTCCCGCTTCCCGGCTGTCGAAACCGCGCTGCCACTGCGGGGGTAGGGATTCCACGCACCTTTCCGGAGTATCCCATGGCTGGCAGGTTGGGCCTCGCACTCGCTCGAAGCGCCACGGTCGTACTCGCGCTGGCGTCAATTGCCTCGCGCGCCTCCGCGCAATCCACAGGCACCGCTCACCGTCACGACGCTGCGCCGTCCGCGAAGGCCGGATCGCATACGAATCACGACACCGAAGCCGCGGCAGACCCGTCTCGGGCGGTTCACGAGTCGATGAGTGGTGCGATGAGCGCGAATCCGCACATGCGGATGTCACCCATGCGCTCTGCTTCGCCTGGGGACTCGGCGCGCGCCGCGCAGATCGTGAACCGGGCACAGGCGGCGCTCGCGAAATACAAGGACGTTCGGGTCGCGGAGCGCGACGGCTACCGCATGTTCGCACCCAACATCAAGAACCAGCCCGTCTACCACTTCACGAACCTGCGCCTCGCGATTCGCGAGCGATTCAAGTTCGACCCGGCGCAGCCCTCGTCGCTGCTGTACAGGCAGAATCCCGACGGATCGCTTCGTCTGGTCGGAGCGATGTACACGGCACCGAAAGATGCGACGCCGGAGGAGCTCAACGCGCGTGTACCGCTCGGGATCGCGCAGTGGCATCTGCACACGAACATGTGCGTGCCGAGGCTGACCCAGAACGCACGCTGGAAAGAGGTACGCAACGGCAAGCCGGTATTCGGCCCCGCAAGCCCGATTGCGACGCACGCCGCGTGCGACGCGGTAAACGGAAAGTTCCTCCCCGTCGTCTTCAATTGGATGGTGCACGCAAATCTGTACGAGCCCGAGATCTGGGCTGACCATCATTAGCTCGCCGTTCGTAGCAACCTCCCTCACACCAGGATCTCTCTGAAATGGAACTTCGCGTGATCGGTCTGAACTTCCTCTACGCGGGTCTCGGTGTCGTGCTTATGTTCGTTTCCTATCGGCTGATCGACATCCTCACGCCGTCCGTCGACTTTCAGGCCGAGTTGAAGAACGGCAACGTGGCCGTCGCGATCTTCATCGCCGCGCTGTTCCTCGCCATCGCGATCATCATCGGCGGAGCGCTGAATTGACACGTCGCGCGTCCGTGGCGGCCGGGATTCTCCTCGCCATCGGCGGCGCCCGTCTCGCGGCCGCCCAGGGACAGCGCGATGCCGACCGGTACGACCAGACTTTTCGGAAATACAGCAAGCGGTACTTCGGGGTCGGCTACGACTGGCGCGTCTTCAAGGCCCAGGCGCTGGCCGAGAGTGAGATGAACCCCAACGCGCGGAGCTGGGTGGGCGCGCGCGGGCTCATGCAGCTCATGCCCTCGACGTACAAGGACATCCAGTCGCGCGCGTCGGTCTTCGGCTCGATCGATGATCCCGAGTGGAACATCGCCGCCGGCATCATGCACGATCGGTCGCTGTGGCGTCGATGGGAGCGCGACTCCATCGACGTGGACCGTCGCGAGTTCATGTTCGCGAGCTACAACGCGGGCGAAGGCACGATCATGAACGCGCAACGCGCGTGTGTGCAGCGCTCGCTGGACCGGCGATCGTGGCGGAGCGTCGAGACGGTAGCCCCCGAGGTTCCTCGCTGGCGCTATCGCGAAACGTTAGGCTACGTGCGCAAGATCCGGAGCGGCCTGGAGTCGCTCGACGACAAGGGGCGCGTCAAGAACGCCGGGAAGCCGTAAGACATTCGCGGTATTGTCATCCCGAGCGGAGCTCGGTTGTCATCCCGAGCGGAGCGAGGGATCCTCAGGTTCCCGTTAGAGCCCTCTATCACGAGGATGAAGATCCCTCGCCTGACGGCTCGGGATGACAACAGCCTGTCGGCTCGGGATGACAGCTGAGTGTCGGCTCGGGATGACAAACGCAGCTCGGGATGACTACTTCCGCGCCTCGAACCTCGTCAACACCACGCCGGACGAATCACTCAGCTCGAGCTGCTGGCCGGTGATCTTCCAGCGCGCGACACGCAGCAGCGATGGCAGGAACGCCGCCTCCGTATCCATGCCGTCCTTGCACGCCATCTTCGTCGAGCCCACGCCGCTGAAGCGCAGAGCGTCCCCGTTCAGCTCGTAGACGCCGAAGAGCCGGTTGCACCCGCCGGAGCCGGCCACCTGCTTGGAGTCCCGCTGCAGGATGATGTGCGGCGCTCGCGCGCTGTCGGCCACCGTCACGGGCTTGTCTCCCACCGCGATGAGCCTCCAGTCCGTACCACGAAGCCCGAGTGACGCCGCGGGGGTCGAGTCGGTTCCGAGCTTCGGTGCGGTCGAATCGACGCGGGTCGCCGCGCTGTTCTCGGTGGCGGGCTGACGCGAGCACCCCGTCCAGACGACGCCGATCCACACGACCGCGACTGCGATGCCTGTTGACCTGGCTGACATGCGATCTCTCTCCGGGGTTCACCCGCTCTAGGGACACGGCACCTTCAAAGCTTACATTTCCGCTCCGCCGAGGAAACCCGGTAGCAGTCTGCCGGTTTCCCGATTCCCGGTCTCCAGTCCCCGAACGTCGTGGCACCGCAGTTCATCTACGTCATGAAAGCGCTGCGCAAGGTAGTTCCACCTTCGCGCGTGATCCTCGACGACATCTGGCTTTCGTTCTATCCCGGCGCCAAGATCGGCGTCCTCGGTCCCAACGGTGCGGGGAAGTCTTCGCTCCTCCGGATCATGGCTGGCATCGACCAGGAGTTTCAGGGCGAAGCGTGGCCGCACGCGGGAACTCGCATCGGCTTCCTGCCGCAGGAACCGCAGCTCGATCCCGCGAAGACGGTGCAGGGCAACGTCGAAGAAGCGGTGGCCACCCAGCGCGGCCTGCTCAAGGAGTTCGAGGAGATCTCCATGGCGTTCGCGGAGCCGATGAACGACGACGCCATGCAGAAGCTGCTCGACCGCCAGGCAAAGGTGCAGGAGCAGATCGACGCGCACGACCTCTGGAACCTCGACAACAAGATCGAGGTCGCCATGGATGCGCTGCGGCTGCCGCCGGCTGATGCAGAGGTGACGAACTTGTCGGGTGGCGAGCGCCGCCGCGTGGCGTTATGCAGGGTGCTCCTGTCGGAGCCCGACATGCTGCTGCTCGACGAGCCCACGAACCACCTCGATGCGGAGAGCGTCGCGTGGCTCGAGCATCACCTCGAGGCGTTTCCGGGCACGGTGGTGGCCATCACGCACGACCGGTACTTCCTCGACAACGTGGCGAAGTGGATCCTCGAGCTCGATCGCGGCCGCGGCGTGCCGTACGAGGGCAACTACTCCGGCTGGCTCGATCAGAAGCGGCAGCGTCTCGCACAGGAGGAGAAGCAGGCGTCGGCACGGCAGCGGACCCTCGCGCGCGAGCTCGAGTGGGTGCGCATGGCGCCGCGGGCGCGTCAGGCGAAGAGCAAGGCGCGCATCCAGCAGTACGAGGAGCTGGTGAGCGAGAAGCAGTTCGAGAAGATCGCGCAGAACGAGATCGTCATCCCGCCGGCGCCGCGCTTGGGCAACGACGTCGTCATCGCCGACAACCTTAAGAAGGCGTACGGCGACAAGCTGCTGTTCGAGGGGTTGTCGTTCAGCCTTCCTCGCGGCGGTCTCGTTGGCGTCATCGGGCCTAACGGGGCAGGGAAGACGACGCTGTTCCGGATGATCATCGGGAACGAGACGCCGGACGACGGTACGCTCAAGGTGGGCGAAACGGTGCAGCTCGCGTACGTAGATCAGAGCCGCACGCTCGACGGGAACAAGACGGCGTGGGAGGAGATCTCGGGCGGCCAGGAGCAGGTGATGGTCGGCAAGAAGGAGATCAACAGCCGAGCCTACCTCTCGAGCTTCAACTTCAAGGGCACCGACCAGCAGAAGAAGGTGGGCACGCTGTCCGGCGGCGAGCGGAATCGCCTGCACCTGGCGAGGACGATCATGACCGGCGGCAACCTGCTGCTCCTCGACGAGCCGACGAACGACCTCGACGTCGATACGCTGCGAGCGCTCGAGGAGGCGCTGCTCGATTTCGCCGGGTGCGCGGTCGTCATCTCGCACGACCGCTGGTTCCTCGACCGCATCGCGACGCACATCCTCGCGTTCGAGGGGAACAGCGAGGCGGTGTGGCATGAGGGGAACTACCAGTCGTACATCGAGGACCTCAAAAAGCGCAAAGGTCCGGATGCCGACCAGCCGCACCGTGTGGCATACAAGAAACTGGTGCGGGCGTAGCCTTACGAGGCCTAACGCGATCGCTGACTCAGGGGGCTGACGGCGATGAACATCTCCGCGCCGGTATTCCGACCCGGCGCGTAGTGGATAGCGGATAGTCATCGCCGTGCCGCTGATGCTGCCTGCTCGCCCGCCGGCTCGTTGTCATACTCCGACCCAACGGTCGACGCTTTGCGTTCGGCGTCTCTGATCGTGAGGGACCGGCGCGGGCGGCCTTGACGCCTCGATCGGCACCGGCGGAGCAATCGGACGCTCGATATCCGTGCCATAAGGCATGTCCTGGTTCCGGGCCGCCCAGGCGGCGGCCACTCGGCTCCAGACTCACTGCCGTCAGGAGTCGCCCACCGAGCGCTCATATCGACTTTGGTCGCCGTCCCGGCTCCGGTCCTGTTGCTTCTCGGCTGCGACCGATCCCAGCCGCTCGAGCCCGCCGTTATCGACATCGATGACGCCAGCCTCGCCGCGTCCACGTCGCAGCTGGCGGCGCCGTGGTTC
>JBKOYV010000267.1:0-13071 GCA_046725585.1 Gemmatimonadota bacterium
GCCGGTTGGCGACGATGACTTTCACCCTCGGCAATACAAGAACGGGACGCTGATCGGCGACGAGCTCGACGAAGTCATCACGTTCCAGTTCGAGCGCGACCGTGTGATCGGCTTCGAGGTCCGCGGCATTGCCGAAGAAAAGGTGCTAGCGCGAGGGACGCGTGTGAGGCCATAGGTTATCCCATGCAACGTCGCACTTTTCTCCGAAGCTCCGCCGCGCTCGCCGCCCTTCCGCTCGTGCGCACGACGCCAAGCGCCGCTTTCGCACTCGCCGCGCCGCCGGCTCCCCTCCGCGTGAACGGCGCGCGCCTCAACGGCTGGCTCGCGAAGTTCGACGCCATCGGCCGCACGCCCGGCGGGATCAATCGCGTCGCGTACTCCGAAGCCGACCTCGCCGGCCGAGCCTTCACCCTCGATCTCTTCCGCGAGGCGGGGCTCAATCCGCGCATCGATACGGCGGGAAACATCTTCGGACGACTCGAAGGCACCGACCGCTCCCTCAAGCCGATCCTGATCGGCTCGCACGTCGATTCCGTCACCGATGGTGGCAACTTCGATGGGCCCCTCGGGTCCTTCGGCGCCATCGAAGTCGCTCGATCGCTGCGCGAACAGAACGTGCGTCTGCGTCACCCGCTCCACGTCGTCGTCTGGTCGAACGAAGAAGGGGGTACGGTCGGAAGCCGGTGCGCGATCGGCCACATCACGCCCGAGGATCTCGACAAGGTCGCTCGATCCGGAAAGACGATTGGTGAGGGGATCGGCTTGGTCGGCGGGAACGTCGCGCGACTGAGTGAAGCGGTGATGCAGAAGGGCGACCTCGCCTGCTACCTGGAGCTGCACATCGAGCAGGGCGGTCTGCTGGAGAAGGCGGGACTTCAGATCGGTGTGGTGGAAGGCATCGTCGGGCTTCGCTGGTTCGAGGTCACCGTCACCGGCTTCTCCAATCACGCCGGCACCACGCCGATGGACCAGCGACAGGACGCGATGCTCGCCGCCGCGAAGTTCGCGGTGGCGGTGAACGAAGCGGTGAGAAGCGTGGCGGGTCGGACCGTCGCCACCATCGGCCGGATGGTCGTGACGCCTAACACGACGAACGTCATCCCGGGACAGGTCGTGCTCACCGTGGACCTGCGCGACCTCGACGCCGGCAAGATCGCCCACTTCACCGAGCGCTTCGAGCAACTGGGTCAGGAGATCGGCGCGGCGACGAAGACGAAGTTCGATTTTAAGCGAACCGTGGACAGCGAACCGGCCATATCTACCCCGCAGGTGATGGCCTGGATCGACGGCGCTGCTGCCTCGTTAGGCTTCACGCGCCAGCGGATGCCGAGCGGCGCCGGTCACGACGCGCAGGAGATGTCTCGCATCGCGCCGATGGCGATGATCTTCGTGCCGAGCGTCGGGGGCATCAGTCACTCGCCCAAGGAGTTCACGAAGCCGGAGGACGTGGTGAACGGCGCCGACGTGCTGCTCAACGCGGTGATTGCGGCGGACCGGGGCTGATGAAGTACGCCCCAGGTGTTGATAGCTGGCGGGATCAGCCTGTATGGCAGAATTGCCATGGGTGCATTCCGCTAACGAGCGAGGCCGATTTCGGTCATGGCAATTCTGCCATATCGGCCCACCCCGCCAGCTATCAACACCTCCGGATGCGACCATGAATCCGATCGAGGCGCTCTTCCGCCAACTCTCCCTCGGCGTGTACGTCGTCGGGGCCGCGCATAACGAGCAGCGTGACGCATTCACCGCCGCGTGGGTCATGCAGGTCTCGTTCAACCCGCTGCTGCTGGCAGTGAGCATCAACCCGCAGAACGCCTCCTACGCACTCGTGCGCGACAGCGGCGCATTCACCGTGAACGTGCTGAAGCAGGGTCAGCTCGAGATCGCGCAGCGATTCGGCACCCGGTCTGGGCGGCAAGAGGACAAGCTCGCGGCCGTCCGCTGGCATCCGGGGCGCAGCGGAGCGCCGGTGCTGGATGACGGGCTGGCGTACTTCGAATGCGAAGTGACGCAGCACCTCCCCGCCGGCGATCATGAGCTCGTGCTCGGGCGCGTCGTCGACGGGCGCATCGTCGACCCGAACGCCGTGCCTATGACGTACGCGGAGACCGGCGATATGGACCAGAGTAGTGTGCTTTACCCGGAGCAATTCTGACCCGACAAACCGGGCATCGGTTGCCGAGCACGACCACAGAAGGCTTCGAAACAAACTCTCCACCGTTCGGTACAACAGGCGGCTTGCTCTCGAGAGCGGGCCGTTGTGTTTTCCGCCAGGAGGTCCTATGCGCCGTCGTGCCGTGCTCGTCACCGCCTTCGCCGTTCCCACCGCGCTTGCGGCGCAGACACCGGCCACTCGGGTAACGCCGGACGGCGTCATGCTCAGCTTCGTGCGGTTTGCCGACATCTTCGGCAGCCGACTCGTGACCGCCTTCGATTCGATCCCGGCCTCTCGGTACGACTACCGGCCGACCCCCGTCCAGCAGACCATCGGCTACATCGCCCAGCACCTCGAAAACGCGAACTACTCGCTGTGCGAGCGCATGGGAGCGGGCGACCTCAAGAGGCCGAGGACCGCCAAGGACTCGCTGGCGGATACGATCAAGGCGCGGTGGCCGAAGGACACGCTCATCGCGCGGCTCGAGGCATCGCTCCGCTTCTGCGACGAAGCCATGGAGCGCGTGCCGAAACTCGATTCGCCCGCCCTCGCGACCACCCTGCTGGCGTTCGAGACCGATCTCGCGGAACACTACAGCCAGCTGTCGGTCTACATGCGGCTGCTGGGGCTCGTGCCGCCCTCGGCATTGCCGCCGAAGACGCGAACCGCGATCGACCTGCCTGCCACGGCGCTGTCGCCTTACGTAGGTGTGTATGAGCTCGCCCAGGGAGTGCAGCTCGCAATAACGCTGCGTGACGGAGCGCTCTACGCCCGATCGAGCACGGGTGGCGACCCGGTTCGCGTCTGGCCGGAGAGCAATGCCAACTTCTTCGTGAAGGAAGCCGACGCCCAGATGACCTTCACTCGCGATGCGAGCGGCATGGTGACGGGTCTCGTCCTTCACCAATACGGCCGAGACAGACCCGCGAAGAAGATTCGATGACGCGGTCCCCGGGGTGACACTTGCGAAGTGGTGGTCACGGTGGATAAGTCAGCGATCTACCGTTTTTAGGAGCCACCATGATGTCGCGCGCTTCGTTCGTCCGCCGCGTCCTCAGCGTCACTCTCACGTTTGGCGTCGCCACGTCGGCGCTCGCGCAGCCCGCAGCCGACACGACCCGCCCCCGCACGGCGCCCAACAGCGACCTTCCGCTCATCCCCACGCGGGCGCTCAAGTTCACGACCGACGAGGGCACGTGGATGTCCCTCGACGTCTCGCCCGACGGGAAAACGATCGTCTTCGATCTTCTCGGCGACCTCTATACCCTGCCGATCACCGGCGGCTCGGCCACGCGCATAACGAGTGGCACCGGCTTCGACGGCCAGCCGCGCTTCTCGCCCGACGGGAAGACGATCGTCTTCGTGAGCGACCGCTCCGGGAGCGAGAACCTGTGGCTCGTCAACCCCGACGGGCAGCGTGTCCGGCCGCTGACCCGCGGGCCCAATAACGCGTTCATCTCGCCCGACTTCACGCCCGACGGCCAGTACGTCGTCGTCTCGAAGAGCAACGACCTGTGGCTCTACCACAAGGACGGCGGCGGTGGGCTTCGCCTGACGGGCCAGACCACTCCCGGGGCGCAGCAGCAGCCCGGACCGCCCGGAGGTCAGGCGCCTAACAACTTCATGGGCGCGTCGGTTACGCCGGACGGCCGCTACATCTACGCGAGCGCGCGCACCGGTGCGGCCGGCTACAACCAGATGATGGGCACAACGCAGGTCGTGATGTACGATCGGCAGACGGGGCGCCTCGAGCGGCGCACTCTGAACCTGGGCACCGGCTTCCGCCCCGCGATGAGCCCAGACGGGAAGTGGCTCGCCTACGGCTCGCGACGCATGGCGGTGACCGGTCTCAAGCTGCGCGAGCTCGCGTCCGGCGACGAGAGGTGGCTCGCGAACGACATCCAGCGCGACGACATCGAGTCGCGCGGATCGCGCGACCTGCTGCCGGGCTACGCCTGGATGCCGGACTCGAAGGCCCTGGTGCTCGCCCACCACGGCCACATCTGGCGAGTGGACGCGACGTCGGGCCAGCAGACGCAGATCCCATTCACGGCCGAGGTCGACCAGATGCTCGGCGAGCTGGCGCGGTTCGACTATCCGGTGAACGACACCACGCTCACGGTCCGCCAGGTCCGCGGCGCGCGCCCGTCGCCTAACGGCAAGCGACTCGTCTTCACGGCGCTGGATCGCCTCTGGGTCATGGACCTGCCCTCGGGCACGCCGAAGCGCCTGACGACGGCCGACGAAGGAGAGCACTCGCCCGTCTGGTCGCCGGACGGTAAGTACATCTCGTACGTCAGCTGGACGGAGGACGGTGGCGACATCTGGCGGATTCCGGCCACCGGAGGCAAGCCCGAGAAGCTGACGAGAGCGTCGGCGTTCTACGAGGACCTCGCCTATTCGCCGAACGGGTCCCGCATTGTCGCGGTGCGCGCGCCGCGGGAGCAGCGCGCCATCATGAACGACGAGATCAACCCGAAGCTCATCATCACGGACCTGGTGTGGATTCCGGCCGCTGGCGGCAACGCGACGCTGATCGCGCCGCTCACGAACGCCGAGCGCCCGCACTTCAGCAACGACTCGACTCGTGTCTGGATCTACGACGACGAGGACGGCCTCGTGTCGATGCGCTGGGACGGCACCGACCGCAAGGCGCACCTCATCGTGACGGGCTTCCAGCAGCCGGGCGCCGGGCCTAACGCGAGACCGCGGCGCGCGGCGCAGCTGCAGGTCTCGCCCGACGGGAACCGCGTGCTCGCCCTGGTGGACAACAAGGTCTTCGTCCTGCCGCTCCCGATGACCGGCGGCCAGACCCCCACCGTCTCGGTCGAGCAGGCGGCGAACGGCCCGGTGCCGTTCCGACGGCTCTCCCGCATTGGCGGCGACTTCCTCGGCTGGAATGCCGACTCGAAGGGAGTGTTCTACTCGTTAGGCCGCTCGTTCTTCCAGTACGACCTCGCGCGCGCCGACTCGCTCGCGGCGGACTCCGCGGCCAAGGCGCCGCCGCGTCCGGCGCGCCAGGATACGGCCAACGCCAACGTCGCGCGCGGCAAGCCGATCTACGAGCCGACGCGCACCGACATCACCATCACGGCGACGAAGGACCGGCCGACCGGAACCGTCGTGCTGCGCGGCGCGCGGATCATCACCATGAAGGGTGATGAGGTGATCCCGCGTGGCGACGTCGTGGTCACGAACAACCGCATCGTGGCCGTCGGCGCGGAGGGCAGCGTCACGGTGCCTAACGGCGCACGGACGATCGACGTGTCCGGCAAGACGATCATGCCCGGGCTCGTGGACGTGCACGCGCACATGTGGCCGCAGTGGGGCATCCACTCGCCACAGCCGTACATGTACACGGCGAACCTCGCCTACGGCGTCACGACGACGCGCGACCCGCAGACGTCCACGGCCGACGTCATCTCCTACGGCGACGCGGTGGACGCCGGACAGATCATCGGTCCGCGCATTTACGCCACGGGCCCCGGGATCTTCAACTGGGACAACGTGTCGAGCGCCGATGACGCGAAGGAAGTGATGAAGCGCTACTCGGAGTTCTACCTCACGGAGACGATCAAGCAGTACATGGCGGGCGACCGGCGGCAGCGCCAGTGGATCATCATGGCCGCGAAGGAGCAGAAGATTACGCCGACGCTCGAGGGTGGGCTCGATTTCAAGAAGAACATGACCGAGGCGATGGACGGCTACGCCGGCATCGAGCATACACTGCCGATCGCGCCACAATACAAGGATGCCGTCGAGCTTTTCGCCAAGAGTGGCACGACATGGACGCCGACGCTGCTCGTGCAGTACGGCGGCCCATGGGCCGAGAACTGGTGGTACGAGCACTACGACATTCTGAACGACCCGAAGCTCACGCACTTCACGCCGTTCTCGGAGCTCGAGCGGCGCGCCCTCAGGCGACCGCAGTGGTTCCGGGACAGCGAGTATTCGTTCAAGCTCTTCGCCGAGCAGGCGAAGAAGATCGTGGAGGCCGGTGGTCGCGTCGGGTTGGGCGGCCACGGCCAGCTGCAGGGACTCGGCGTGCACTGGGAACTGTGGAATATCGCGAGCGGTGGCATGAAGCCGATGGATGCCTTGCGAGTCGGCACGATCTTCGGTGCCGAGGCGATCGGGTTGGGCAAGCAGATCGGATCGTTGGAGACGGGGAAGTTGGCCGACCTCATCGTGCTCGATGCGAACCCGCTCGATGACATCAAGAACACGAACACGATTCGGTACGTGATGAAGAACGGCCGGGTCTACGAGGGCAACACCCTCAACGAGATCTGGCCGCGGCAGCGTCCGATGCCGAAGCAGTGGTGGATGACCCACGACGCGTTGACGCCGGAAGGTGGGGCGGCAGGGACAGGGACCGGCAAGTAACTGCGTAACGGCGCAAGACCCGAACGGCGCAGGGCCCTAACGACGCAAGACCCGAACTACGCAGGGCACAAACGACGCAGGGCCCAGACGGCAACGGCGGAACGGCAAACGGCGCACTCAACGGCGTGACGCCGTTCGGGTCCTGCGCTCTTGCCGTCTGGGTCTTGCGCCTTACGGGCCCTGCGTCGTCAGGGTCGTGCGCCGTTCGGGTCCTGCGTGGTTCGTGCCCTGCGCCGTTTCATCTGTTCGCTCTTTGCCACAAGGTCAGCAGATCCAATTCTGGCTACTGGACTCGATCCTCGGGAACAGCGGGTCGGGGACCATTCGCTCGATCGAGCCCGTTGCCTCGATGTAACCGACCTTGCCGCTCGTCTCCCGCACCAGGACGCGTGCGTACGCAGGCCCGTTAGGCAGCGGCGTGCCGTCCAGGCTCACGAAGATCAGGTCGTTCGCCCACAGGTACGGGTCGATCCTGTTCACGTGTGCTGACTCGGACGGCGCATACCACAGGGAGCCGGCGCAGGTGACCGCTTTCGTCGGGACAGTGACCTCCACGCCAATCACTTCGACGGAATCCTTGCCCGTGGGTTCCCGTAGCTTGAGGAGCGGCGCGTACGCCAGGTACGGGCATGCCCACGCACACTTGACGCGGTACTCGATCACCGTGAAGGAGTCGACTGCCAGCGCCGTGCTGGGAAAGACAGCGGCCACGTGGAGGGCGATGCTGTCGCTGACATCTCCCAATGTCACTCTCAGCGTCGTCGTCCCGGGGCTGAGGAGCTGAAGGTCAGGCCACCGCTGCCGCGTAACCCGGCCGTTCACACCCCAATCCGACAGAGTGAATACAGGGGTTTCGACGATCGCGACGACGGAGGGGTCAGACGACGTTACTATCGCCGCATCGGTGTCTTTTCGATCCCCTCGGCCATCGAACGCGTCGATGGTGAGCCGATTTTTCATGCCGACGTAGACGGCGTTCGGATTCAGGCTCAGCACCAGCCGTGTGCCCGCCACCGGTGGCGGCGACTGCGGGTTGGCATCTCGTGGGCCGAGGGAGTCGTCTGCCGCTCCGCAAGCGTTGAGGGCGACGGCCAACACTAATAGCGAGATGGGGAAGAAGCGGCGCATCCGGAGCCTCCACACATGTGCTGATTGACCGCACCGTAAGGCCGCCTCGTTAGCCAAACGTCTCCTTATCGTCACCCGGATTGAACCGCTGAAACCACGCAGGGCCCTAACGGCGCAGGGCCCATAGACGCAGGACCCGAACGACGCAGGGCACAAACGACGCAGGGCCCGAATGGCAAGAGCGCAGGGCCCAGACGGCGTGGGGCATTTGCGCCGTTCGCCGTGGCGCCGTTGCCGTTCGGGCCCGGCGTCGTCTGGGTCCTGCGCTGTCTGGGTCTTGCGTAGTTCGGGTCTTGCGCAGTCTGGGTCCTGCGCCGTTCTGCCGTTAGCGTACCGGAGTGAGCTGGTTGGTGAGTAGTCGCCAGTGGTTGAGGCGACGCACCCACACGAACGTGCCTCGCAGGTCCGTGTGCGTTGGCACGCCGCTGAAGCGACCGCGGAGCATGAAGAGGTTCTGCACAACCGCCATCTCGGCGTACACGCGCACCGTGGTCTCACGCTCGCCGTCTATGACGTCGATGCGCGTGATGCCCGACACGAAGTTCGCGAGGCGCTGCGTGCGTGGCACGAGCGCGCCGTGCGGGTTCACGAATGTGTAGGCGTCGGTCCAGATGCGTGCGAGCCGCGGCGTGTCGCTCGCGACGATTGCCTGCTTGAGCTCGTCCATCGCCGCGAGCACTGCGTGCGCCTGCGGCGAGGCGTTTTCGTCTGAGTGGTCGTTGGGTTGTGTGCTTACGGCCACTGGTTCGGCGGGGATCGCGACCGCCCGGTCCGCGGGCGGTGCGACCCCGGCCGACTGATCGCGGTCGCCGGAGGGGGATGTCGAGCCGAGCGTGAAGAGGCTTGCGATGTGAAACTGCGGGCGCATGAACCTAACGATGGTCGAGGTGAGCAAAGGCCGGCGCAGGCTCAGCCGTAGCAGCTCCGCCCACGCGTAGCGAGCGCGTCAATACATCGTCGCCCGCAATCGGTGTAACGGAGCCGCCCAGCCGGCGCGCCGCGCCGGTACCGGGATTGTTCGGCCGCGTGCGGGGCCCTATATCTGGGCGTCGCGGAACACGGCACGCGGGGATCAACCCGCGTATACCGTTTATCGCGAAAAAGCAGGAGAATCCGTCACATGTGCGCGCCGGCCGACGAGGACCCGGCACGGGGTTCACCCGATGCGCCTGCGGGCGCGGTGACCCGCGACCTGTACATGCAGGCACGCGGCGGCGACCCGGCCGCCTGGGACGCCCTGTACACGCGCCTCTACGATGAGCTGCGGCGGCTCGCGCGCCGCATACGGTCGGGCCGAGCCGGCGCCACGCTTTCGACCACGGCGCTCGTCCACGAGGCGTACCTCAAGCTCGACCCGTCGGCGGAACTGATTGGGGAGCGGCGCGCGGACTTCTTCGCCGTCGCGGCGTGGGCGATGCGCGCCGTTCTGTCGGACGCCGCACGACGCCAACGTTCCGGCAAGCGGGGTGGCGGCGTCGGGCCGGTGACGCTGGGCGATGACGCCCCGAACCCGGTGCGGCCCGAAGCGCTGCTCGCCCTCGACGAGGCGCTCGACCGGCTGCGGGCGCTCGACGCGCGTCGCGCTCGCGTCGTCGACTATCGCTTCTTTGCCGGCCTCACCATGCCGGAGATCGCCGAGCTCCTCGGCACGTCGGTGTCGACTGTCGAGCGCGACTGGCGAGCGGCGCGCGCGTGGCTCGTCCAGGCGCTCGGCGAGGGCGCGGCGGCGGTGGTGCACGCATGACGACCGGGCCCGACGCGACGTGGGCGCGGGCGCTCGCCGTGTTCGACCACGCGGTCGCGATCGCCGACCCGCTCGAGCGCGAGCGGATGGTGACCGCCGCGTGCGACGGGGATGATTCGTTAGGCGAGGCCGTGCGCCGGCTGCTCGATGCCGACGCCACCGCCTCACCGCTCCTGGACACGCCGGCGGCTGAACACGCGGCCCAGCTCGTGGATGGCAGCGAGCACAAGAGCGAGCCGGCGCCTGCGATCGGACCCACCGTTGGGCCGTATCGCATCCGCCGCGAGCTCGGCCACGGCGGTATGGGCGTGGTCTTCCTTGCCGAACGCGACGACGTGCCAATGCGCGTCGCCCTCAAGCTGGTGCGCGGCGGCCTCGCCGCGTCAGAGCGTGTGAAGCGCTTCCTGCTCGAGCGCCACGTGCTCGCCCGTCTCGAGCACCCGAACATCGCGCGCATGCTCGATGTCGGCGTGACGGACGACGGCACGCCCTGGTTCGCCATGGAATACGTGGAAGGCGAGCCGATCGATCAGTTCTGCAACGCGCGCGGGCTCCGCATCGCAGAACGGGTCGCGCTGTTCGAGCGGGTATGCGAGGCGGTGCAGTTCGCGCATCGGAACCTGGTCGTGCATCGCGACCTCAAGCCGAAGAACGTACTCGTCGTCGAGTCCGCTCCAGGAACGCCGGAGCCGGGAGTACCAAAGCTGCTCGACTTCGGCATCGCGAAGCTGCTCGACGACGGGGCCGATGCGGGACTGACACGAACCGCGACGCGGGTCATGACGCCGGAGTACGCCGCGCCGGAACAGGTGCGCGGGAAGGACATCACCACGGCGACCGACGTGTACGCGTTAGGCGTCGTCCTTTACGAGCTGCTCACCGGCCGCCGGCCATATGTGCTGCGCGCCACGTCGTTCGCGGAGATCGCCCGCGCGGTGCTCGAGGCGAAACCGCCTCGTCTCTCCACGGTGGTGACGAACCCGCGCGAGCGCCGGCAGCTCGCGGGGGACCTCGACGCGATCGTCGCCAAAGCGCTCGAGAAGGAGCCGGCGCGTCGCTACCCGTCGGCTGAGGCGCTGCTGCGCGACCTGTGGCGACACCGAAAGGGGCATACGGTCTCGGCGCGGCCGGCCACGGTGGGCTACCGCGTGCGGACATTCGTCCGCCGTCACCGCGTGCTCGTTACGTCCACCGCGGCAGTGGTGCTGTTGCTCGGCGGGCTCGCCGGCTCGATGGCCTACCAGCAGGCGCAGACGGCGCGTGCGCTCCGCCGCGCCGAGGCGGAGACCGAAAAGGCCCGCGATGTCACACGGTTCCTCGTCGAGACGTTCGGTGACGCCGACCCGTACCAGGGGGGCACGGCCAATACTAGCGCTGCACTGGACGCCGCAACCGAGCGCATCGAGCGCGAGCTGGCGGGCCAGCCCGAGGTGCGCGGCGAGCTGCTGCACCAGCTCGGCGTCATCCAGCGCAACCTGGGACGCTACGACAAGGCTGAGCAGCTGCTCCGCCGCGCGATCGACGATCGCCGCGGCGTGCTCGCGCCTAACGACACGACCGACCGCGGGCTGGCGACCCTCTACTACGAGCTCGGTTGGACTCTGCGGTTGGAGAGCTCGTACCCGGCGGCCGAAGAGTGGCTTCGTCGTGCACTGGCGATGCGACAGGCGGTGTTGCCACCGGACCATCCTGACGTGGCGTCGGCGATGAGCGAGTTGGGCTCGGTCCGACGGACGCAGGGTCACTACGCCGAGGCGATCCGACTGTACGAGCAGGCGATCGCCATACAGGAGAAGCGGGGAGAAACCAGTGAGCTGGCGACGACGCTCGACCGGCTCAGCGAAGCGCGCATCACGACGGGCGACTTGAGCGGCGCAGAACCTCTGGTACGGCGGGTGATCGCGATTCGCACGCGCGTGCTCGGACCCGACCACCCGCTCGTCGCGTCGGCGTTCGCGCGTCTCGCGGGCGTGCTGCACGACGTCGACGTGGACGGCGCCCTCCAGGCGGCTCGTCAGGCAGTCGCGATCGGGCAGCGGCGGCTCGGCCGCGACCATCCGGTAACGCTGTCTGCCGCGTCGGAGCTGTCGCTCCTGCTGCAGAAGAAGGGCGATCTGCAGGCGGCCGAGAGTCTGCAGCGCGAGGTGCTCGCGGGCCGGAGGCGACTGCACGGTGAGTATCATCGAGACGTAGCCGGCAGCATACGCAACCTGTCAGGCATGGCGCGCCAGCGCGGCGACCTCGCGGAGGCCGAGGCGATGGCGCGCCGCTCCATGGAGATCTATCGCCGGGTCACGGGCGCAGAGACCGATGTCGCCCCGCTCGTCCAGGATCTCGCGGTTCTCCGGCACGAGCGCGGTGACGCCCGCGAGGCCGTGACGCTGGCGCGGCAGGTCGTCGGGTTCCGCGGCCAGGAGATGTGGATGTGGGATCCGCAGTCGGCGAGCGATCTGCTCGAGCTGGCGTCGGTGCTCGCGAAGAATGGTGACTGCGACGGTGCGCGGACGCTCTCCGAACGGTCCACCATGATCTACGGCAAGCTCTCCACACATGGTCGGGCGAATGCCCGACCGGAAAAAGCACTGTCAGACTGCGTCATGCCGCGTTAGGTGGTTTCACTGCATGCAACGGCGCAGGGCCCGAACCACGCACGACGCGAAACGGCGCAGGGCCCGAACTACGCAGGGCACTAACGACGCAAGACCCGAACGACGCGGGCACAAACGACGCAGGGCCCAGACGGCAAGAGCGCAGGACCCGAACGGCGTGAGAAGCCAAACGGCGTCACGCCGTTGAGTGCGCCGTTTGCCGTTGCGCCGTTGCCGTTCGGGCCCTGCGTCGTCTGGGTCTTGCGCTGTCTGGGTCTTGCGCTGTCTGGGTCTTGCGCTGTCCGGGTCCTGCGCTCTTCGGGTCGTGCGCGGTTTCGAGTCGTGCGCCGTTTCGAGCCGTGCGCGGTCCCCTGACGCCGAGACCGTTCAGGCGATAGGCTAGATGTAGTTCTGCCTCTCGTTCTTATGAAACAACCCAACCGCACACGGGCCCTGGCACTCGTGGGTCCACTCGAAGGTCAGCGGCGTGTCACGCAGACCGCCGGGTTTCCCATCGACCCGTCGAAAATCCCGCCGGCACCGGATGTGATCCTCCTGATCGCCGATGACACCCCGGGCGCCATGCTGTTCCGCTACACCGTGCACGGCGAGTTTGGCGGCGACACCTGGCACCAATCGGTCGACGACGCGCGCGAGCACGCCATCTACGACTACAGCGACGCGCTTGGCGATTGGGTCGCCGTGCCGGAGGGGGTCGAGGATGCCCACGCGTACGCCGTGCAGTACGCGGCCGAGCGGTTGAACAGCAGAGGCGACTGGTAGGCGTCAGGCGCCTCGTGCCTTGCGCACGGTCCTCACCTGCTCCAAGTCATGGTGTCCACTCGGAGTTGAAGGCTTTCCTATGACGAAGCCCAACCGCACACGCTGCCTTGCCCTCGTGGGGCCGCTCGCCGGCGAGCGGCGGGTCGCTCAGACGACCGGGTTTCCGATCGACCCGTCGCAGATGCTTCCCGTGCCGGACGTGGTCCTCATGATCGCCGGCCCCGAGTCGGGAGCGATGCTGTTCCGCTACACGGCACACGGGGAGTTCGGCGGCGATACGTGGCATC
>JBKOYV010000242.1:0-4660 GCA_046725585.1 Gemmatimonadota bacterium
GCCACTCTACCTGACGAAGTTCAGCTACACGCCGGAGACATGGGCGCGGCTCATTGGCAAACCGGAAGACCGTCGAGCGGCGGCGACGGCGTACATCGAGTCCGTGGGTGGCAAACTCCACGGGTTCTGGTATGCCTTCGGTACGCACGACGGCTACAACCTCTGGGAAGCTCCCGACAACGTGTCCATGGCCGCGGTCGCACTGGCGATCAGCGCCGGTGGGGCGCTCAGCTCGTTCGAGACGACGGTCCTGCTGAGCGTCGAGGACACAGTGGACGCGCTCCGGAAGGCCGGGCAGATTCGCTACCGACCACCCGGCGCTTAGTTGGTGGTGTCACCGTCGGGTCACTTCAGCTTCGGGGCGGCGAACTTGGCGAGCTCCACGAGCTTCGGCTTGAGCCACGCCACCGAGTCGGGTGGGAGCATATCGCTCACCGCGAGCTGATACTGAGCCATGCGAAACACGATGCCGACGTACTGATCGCCACCCGCCCGTCGCTCCCACAAGTACGCTTCGTCACCGACGCCCGAGACCGGCTCGATCGTCGTGTTCTTCGCGGCCTCCTGTTGCTTCCGCGTAGCCGGGAACGCCTGCGGCGTCACCTTCGGCGTGAGCGCCGCACCGAGGGTGACCCAGTGGCACTCGGTGTGGCCGCTCGGGAGCGTGGACGTGTCAGCCGGGAACTTGACTCGAACCACGCGTCCGGTGATGCGCGCGATGTCGGCCTCGGTGAAGAGCGAGCAGGCATGCACGACGCCCGACACCCCCTTGGGTCGCCTGCGCCAGTGCCCCTGGCGCCGAATATCGTTATAATACGGATCACGCCTAACGATATCCTGTCGATCCGCTGCAGGTCCGTCTCCTGAGTGACCCTGCCCTCCGCGGGCCAATGAGGGCTCGCCATGCGCGCAGCGGAGCGGAACTGGAAGACGTTAGGCCCGAGCTCGTGGGGAAGCTGCACGTCGTCGCGGCCGACATGGATAAATGCTTCCTCAATCTCGGCGTGTATCGGATGGACGCGTTGCTCGAGAGCACGAAGGAGCCTAACAAGGGGCTAGGCGCCGCGGTCAGCCATCTTCCGCACTGTCTCCCACGTTCGCGTCGTCACATCCCTGCCGAACGTCTTCTCGATGAGCGTCATGAAGACGGGGCCCTTTGGGCTTCGGACGTAAGCACTCAGCGCTTCCGTGCCGACGACCGTGAGGATGCGCGCGCCGTCGACCTCTACCGGGAGCGTGAGCTTCGATTTCAGGGGAGCCCGAAGAAATGTGACGACGCGCTTGGAGCCGGGCGCGAGCCGAAAGGCTCGATAGGGATCGGAGTCCAACAGCGCACGAAGCGCATCGACTCGCCTAACGATCGTTGGGAACGACTTGCCGAGTCGCTTCGTCAGGGCAGCCTCGCATTTCTTCTCGAGACGGGCCTGCGACGACGCCGGCGCAGTGAACAGCACATTGCCGCTCGCGAGGACCGTCTTCACGTCCTCGAATCCCGCCGCCTCGAATGCCGCTTTCAGCTCCGGCATCTTGGCGTTCATCGGACTCACACCTCGAAGAAAGGCGCCGTAGCGCGGCATGGCAGTGATTCACGATGAGGGTCGTTAGTATCCGACGGCGGTTGCCTAACGAGGTCGGAAGTTGTCACCGACGGCTTCGTTCACCCGTCGCGCAGCGCGTGGGACGGGTCGACACGGGTCGCGCGCCGAGCCGGGAGGTATGCTGCCACCGCCGCGACGCCTAACAGGACCGCCGGCACGCCGGCGAACGTGATCGGGTCCGTGCTGCTGACCCCGACGAGGTAGCTGTTCACCACTCGGGTCAGTGCCGCAGATGCGGCGAGCCCGAGCACGATGCCGATCGCTGCCAAGATCATTCCCTGACCGAGGATCAGCCGCAGCACGTCCCGATTGCTCGCGCCCAGGGCAACGCGCACGCCGATCTCTCGGGTCCGCTGGCGCGCCGAGTAGGAGATCACCCCATACAGACCAAGCGACGCGAGGACGAGCGCCAGGCCCGCAAACGTGCCGTTGAGTGCAACCAGGAACCTCGTCTGGGCCATCGCTTTGGTGACCCAGGACTCGAGCGTCGTTAGTTCGGCGATCGGGACGTCGGGGTCCAGAGCGTTGACCGCGGCACGGATTTGCGTGATCAGGCTCGCGGGAGCCGTGGCGGTGCGCACGACGAACGTCAGCGGCAGAAACGAGCTGAAGACGTACGGTACGTAGACCGTCTCGCGGCCCTCGGCCGCCAGCGAGCTCGATTTGACGTTCGCCACTACGCCGACGATCGTCACCGGGAGCCGCTCCAACGTGAAGGTCTTGTCGTTGAAGTGATCGACCAGGATCTGCGCTCCCAGCGGGTCTTTGTCGCCGAAGAGGCGCTTGGCGAACTTCACGTCGACTATGGCGACATCCTGCGCCTGCTCTTCGTTGTCCGCCCGGGTGAACGTGCGGCCCGCAACGAGCCCGATTTTCATTGCCTCGAAGTAACCAGGCAACACCGACTTATAGTCCGCCTTGTTTGCCCGATAGACGTCATCCGCCTCGCCGATCCGGCCGTACGAGCCGACCGAGTACTGCTCACCGCCGGCGAGTGGCAGCGGAGTCGCGCCGCCCACGGCTTCGACGCCCGGGATGGCCTTCAGCCGCTCGCCGAGCAGGTTGGCGAAGTTCGCCCGTGACTGAGTCGTTAGGTATTTCAGGAATTGCAGCGGCGCGTTGAACGTCACGACGTTGCGCGCGTCGAACCCGGGATCGACCTTCTGGAGCTTGGCGAAACTGCGCACCATCAGCCCCGCACCGATCAGCAGCACCAGCGAGAGCGCCACCTCGCTCACCACGAGCGCCGTCCGCAGCTTGTTGCCGCGGACGCCACCGCTGTCGCTCCCGCGGTCGCGGAGTGCGTCGACCAGCTTCCCGCCGACCGCCCGTAGTGCAGGCGCCAGTCCGAACGCGATGGCTGCAAGGATGCTGACCCCGACGGCGAACACGAGGGCACGCGCGTCGATCGACACGCGTTCGATCCGCGGCACGTCGCCCGGGCTGAGCACCTTGATGATCCCGATACCCTGCCACGCGAGCAGCACCCCAAGGAACGCGCCGGCGGTGGAGAGCAGCAAGCTCTCCGTGAGCATCTGCGCCACAATACGACCGCGCCCACTACCGATCGCCGCGCGCACCGCAATCTCGCGGCCGCGTTCGGACGCCCTTACCAGGAGCAGGTTCGCGATGTTGGCGCACGCGATCAGTAAGACGAAACCGACCGCGCCGAGGAGTGCGAGCAGCGCGGGCCGTGCGTGATTGACCACGTCCCGATGCATCCCGTTGACTACGATCTGAAGTTTCTGCGTCGCATGGAATCGATGCCTCTCGCGCAGCCGCGCCGCCATCCGATCCATGTCCTGTTGCGCCTGCTCCAGGCTGACGCCGTCCTTGAGCCGCGTCACCACCGTGAGCCAGGCGGCTTCGCGCTCGAAGTCACCAATGTTGCTCGGCAGGACACCCCACGCATCGATGTTGGTGGGCATCCCGGCGTCCGCCGGGAGATAGATGCGAAAGTTCGGCGGGAGCACGCCGACCACGACCGAGCCCCAGCCGTCCATTTGGATCGTACGGCCGATGACCGATCGATCACTTCCGAACCGCCGCTGCCACAGCTCGTAGCTCAGGACAACCTTCCCTGGCGGCAGATCGGGGTTGGGGTTGCCAAACGCCTTTGGGTCCATCACAAACGCGTCCTCCGCGACGTGTGCCCGACCGAGGACCGGCCGGACGCCCAGGAGGTTGAAGAGGTTCCAGGTTACATAGGCGTTCGTGATCCGCTCCGGGGGTCCGTCTCCCGTCAGCGTGCCGGGGACCGCGACAGCCCCGGCAAAGCCCTCGAACTTCGTTGTCTCCTGCTGGTAGTCCCGGAAGTCGGGTCCGGACACCAGCGAGCGCGCGACGTTTGTGGCAGGCAGTCGCGTCCACACGAACGCCAGCTCCTCGGGATCCTTGAACGGCAGGGCGCGGAACAGGACCGCGTTGGCCACGCTGAAGATCGCCACGTTGCTGCCGATCCCCAGAGCCAGCGTAAGGAGGATCACCGCCGTGAAAAGGGGCCTCCTCGCGAGGGAGCGGATCGTGTACTTCGCGTCGAGCATGACAGAAAGAGCCATGGCGATTCCGCGGGTTGCCGGTCGTCAATGACAGTCCGGACGGTTTTTGGCCGAGGATTTTCGGCCCACGATCCTACCGCACCACCCGGGGCTTGCCACAAGTCCCCCGGTGCCCTATAAGCTTGGAGTGCGAGGAGGGAGTACTCTCCCGTCGCGCGGACGCGGCGATCGCTGCGCCTTCATTCTGACGTCGAACGAGCGTGGCCCGGATCGACATCCTTACCGAAACCAGGATAGCGTTGTCATCCCGAGCGAACCCTCGCTGTCATCCCGAGCGAAGCGCCTGCCCTGCCCGCTGACGCGGGCACCGTGGCTCGGAATGACAACAACCGCTGACGGCTCAGGATGACAACATTTCGCACTCCAGCCCGAGACGCGCTCATGGCCAAAGTAAAGATCGGGATCGTCGCGAAGCCGATCGATCTGCGGAGGAAGCCGGCACCGCGTTAGGCTAATGGCCAGCCCCGGGCGAGGAACGTGATGGCCGCCAGGGCATGACCTGGC
>JBKOYV010000170.1:0-5826 GCA_046725585.1 Gemmatimonadota bacterium
AAGGAGGAGGGCGACGCCGCGTTCCTCGCGGACATCGGTGCGCCCGCGGTGCGCGAGCTGCTTCGCCGCATCGATGTCGACAAGCTGGCGGAGGAGCTTCGCGTCGGCGTGATCGACGAGTCGTCGCAGCATCGCAAGAAGCAGATGCTCAAGCGACTCAAGATCGTCGACGCGTTCCGCACGTCGGGCGATTCGGGCGAAACCCGTAACCGTCCGGAGTGGATGATCCTGGACGTGGTGCCGGTGATTCCGCCGGACCTGCGTCCACTCGTTCCGCTCGACGGCGGCCGCTTCGCCACGTCCGACCTGAACGATCTGTATCGTCGCGTGATCAACCGCAACAACCGTCTGCAGAAGCTCATCGTGCATCGCGCGCCGGAGGTCATTCTCCGGAACGAGAAGCGCATGCTGCAGGAGGCGGTCGACGCGTTGTTCGACAACGGGCGTCGCTCGAAGGCGATTCGCGGCCGCGGCAAGCGTCCGCTCAAGTCGCTCTCCGACATGCTCAAGGGCAAGCAGGGCCGCTTCCGCCAGAACCTGTTAGGCAAGCGCGTGGACTACTCGGGCCGCTCGGTCATCGTGGTTGGCCCGGAGCTCCAGCTGCACCAGTGCGGGCTGCCGAAGGCGATGGCACTCGAGCTGTTCAAGCCGTTCATCATCCACAAGCTCGTCGAGAAGGGCATCGCCGAGACGGTCAAGCGCGCCAAGAAGATCGTGGAGCGTGAGAGCCCCGAGGTGTACGAGATCCTCGAGGAGATCATCCGCGATCACCCGGTGCTCCTGAACCGTGCGCCGACGCTGCACCGGTTAGGCATCCAGGCCTTCGAGCCGGTGCTCGTCGAGGGCAAGGCCATCCGCATTCATCCGCTCGTGTGCGCGGCGTTCAACGCCGACTTCGACGGGGACCAGATGGCCGTGCACGTGCCGCTCTCGTTCGAGGCGCAGCTCGAGAGCCGTCTGCTCATGCTGTCCTCGAACAACATCCTCAAGCCGTCGGACGGCCGTCCGGTCGCGGAGCCGAGCCAGGACATCGTGCTCGGCTGCTACGTCGCGACGAAGGCGCCGGCCGAGTTCGCGAAGTACGAGAAGGATGAGAAGGCGGCGACCGGCCTGCGGAAGTTCGCGGCCACCGCGGAGCTCGAGATGGCGATGGCCCACGGCCTCGTCCAGCGGCAGACGCCGATCCGCTTCCTCATCGAAGACGACGGCCGCCGCCACTGGGTGGTGACGACGGTCGGGCGCGCGCTGTTCAACGCGATCGTGCCGAAGGGAATTCCGTTCCAGAACCGCGACATGAAGAAGAAGGCGTTAGGCGAGCTCGTGTTCGAGAGCTACCGCCAGGCCGGTCTCGCGGCGACCGTCGAGTTCCTCGATCGGCTCAAGGAGTTCGGCTTCTTCAACGCAACGCGCGGCGGGGTCTCGATCGGTATCGAGGACCTGCACATCCCGTCGGAGAAGGAGACGCTGCTCGGCGAAGCGACCGAGCGCGTCGAGCGCTTCCAGCGCGCGTACCAGACGGGCAACATCACGAACGGCGAGCGGTACAACAAGGTCATCGACACGTGGACGCACGCGAACTCCGACATTGCCGACGCCATGGTGAAGGCCATGCGCGAAGACAAGGCCGGGTTCAACCCCGTGTTCATGATGTTCGACTCCGGCTCGCGTGGTAGCCGCGACCAGATCCGCCAGCTGGCGGGTATGCGCGGCCTCATGGCGAAGCCGCAGAAGAAGCTGACCGGTGGTATCGGTGAGATCATCGAGAGCCCGATCAAGTCGAACTTCCGTGAAGGCCTCTCGGTGCTCGAGTACTTCATCTCCACGCACGGTGCCCGTAAGGGTCTGGCGGATACGGCGCTCAAGACGGCCGACGCCGGATACCTCACGCGTCGTCTCGTGGACGTAGCGCAGGACGTGACGATCAGCGAGGAGGATTGCGGTACGATCCTCGGCCTCGAGATCGGCGCGTTGAAGGAAGGTGAAGACATCATCGAGCCGCTGTCGGAGCGCATCGTCGGCAACGTTGCCGCCGACGACGTCGAGGACCCGCACGAGATGGACGAGTCGGGTCGTCGCACGCTCCTGGTCGAGGCGGGTCAGCTGATCGACGAAGACATGGCGCGCGCGATCGAGGAGGCGGGTATCGAGACGATCAAGATTCGCTCGGTGCTCACCTGCGAGGCGAAGCGCGGACTGTGCCGGATGTGCTACGGCCGTAACCTGGCCACCATGGACATGGTGGACCTCGGCGAGGCCGTGGGTATCATCGCCGCGCAGTCGATCGGCGAGCCGGGCACGCAGCTCACGCTCCGCACGTTCCACATCGGTGGTACGGCCGCCCGTATCGCCGAGCAGACGCAGCGCAAGTCGAAGGTCGCCGGCGTCATCGAGTACGGCGAGCGCATGGTCGTCGTCACGAACCCCGAGGGACAGCGCATCGTCACCTCGTACGAGGGCGACATCTCGATCCGTGCGTCGCACGACAAGAACGCGGCGATCGCGGCGCGGCTGCAGGTGCCGTTAGGCGCGATCCTGATGGTCGAGGATGCTCAGGAGGTGCGTCGCGACCAGGTGATCTTCACCTGGGATCCGTACACGAACCCGATCATCGCCGACACGGAAGGCACGATTCGCTTCGTCGACCTCGTGGAAGACGAGTCGGTGTCCGAGGAGCTCGACGAGCTCACCGGCCTCCGTCAGCGCGTCGTCATCGAGGATCGCGAGAAGAAGCTCCACCCGCACATCGAGATCTGGCAGGCGAAGGGCGGGAAGGAAAAGCGCGTTCGAGACTTCGTCATTCCGGTGGGCGCACAGCTCATCGTCGATGACGGACAGGCGATCTTCGCCGGCCAGACGATCGCGAAGATCAGCCGTGAGGCGTACAAGACGCGCGACATCACGGGTGGTCTGCCGCGAGTCGCCGAGCTGTTCGAGGCTCGCCGCCCGAAGGATCCGGCGACGATCTCGGAGATCGATGGCATCGTGCGGTTCGGCGAGATCAAGCGCGGCAAGCGCGAGATCTTCGTCGCGCCGGCCAAGACCGTGGAGAACATGGTCGTGGTGGACGAGGCCCAGGAGGCGCAGCTGTACGAGGTGCCTGCTGGTAAGCACCTGCGCGTGCACGAAGGTGACCGCGTGCGCGCGGGTGACCGACTGTCCGAGGGTCCGGTGAATCCGCACGACATTCTGCGGATCAAGGGCCCCCGAGCGGTGCAGGAGTACCTCCTGAACGAAGTGCAGGAGGTCTACCGGCTCCAGGGCGTGAAGATCAACGACAAGCACATCGGCGTGATCGTCCGCCAGATGCTCCAGAAGGTCCGAGTCATGGATCCGGGCAACACGGAGTTCCTCGAGGGCGAGCACGTGGACAAGCAGAGCTTCCGCGAGGAGAACGAGCGGGCGAAGAAGAAGAAGGCCACCCCGGCGACGTCCGAGCCGCTGCTGCTCGGCATCACGAAGGCGAGCCTGACGACCCAGTCGTTCATCTCGGCGGCTTCGTTCCAGGAGACGACGCGCGTCCTTACCGACGCGGCGATTCGTGGAGCGAAGGACGATCTCCTTGGCCTCAAGGAGAACATCATCATCGGTCACCTCATCCCCGCCGGCACCGGCATGTACCGGTATCAGGAGGTGGATGTCGAAGCCGAGGCTCCGCCGATGCCGGAGGGCCTGCCGTCGGAGACGTCGCTCCCGAGCTACTTCAGCTCATCGCTGGCGGAGACCGGATTCTCCGCAGGCGGGCTCGGGGAAGACTGAACCGGGAACGGGGAACCGAAACTGAAGATCCCTCGAGAGCCAACTCTGGCTCTCGGGGGATTTTTTTTGACCTGAGTGTCGACTCGCGACAGTCGACACACATCGATCGCTAGGGCATGACGCGGCAACGGCTTGACGCATGTTGACCGCCCCGGTATCATACGGGTCTGCCTCGACCGGCTCTGGTCGGGGGATCAGCGAGACCTCGAGGGTATGCCGACTATCAACCAGCTCGTCCGGCGGGCACGCCGGGATGTCATCAAGAAGGAGAAAGCGCCGGCGCTGCAGGCGAACCCGTTTCGCCGCGGCGTGTGCACGCGCGTGTACACCACGACTCCAAAAAAGCCTAACTCGGCGCTCCGGAAAGTCGCTCGTGTGCGCCTGACGAATCAGATCGAGGTGACGGCCTACATTCCTGGTGAGGGACACAACCTCCAGGAGCACTCGATCGTGTTGGTTCGCGGTGGCCGTGTGAAGGATCTCCCCGGCGTTCGCTACCACATCGTGCGCGGCACGCTCGACGCCTCGGGCGTGAACGGTCGCAACCAGAGCCGGTCCAAGTACGGCACGAAGAAACCCAAGGCCGCCGCCGGAGGTAAGAAGTGAGCCGCCGAAAGAAGTCGGTGAAGCGCCCGGTGCTCCCTGACGCGCGCTACGACAGCCAGACCGTTTCGAAGTTCATCAATGCCCTCATGCTGCAGGGCAAGAAGTCGACGGCCGAGCGCCTCTTCTACGGCGCGATGGATCTCGTCGAGTCTCGCACGAGCCAGCCGGGCGTGAACGTGTTCAAGCAGGCGCTGGCCAATCTGAAACCGGTGGTCGAGGTGAAGAGCCGCCGAGTCGGTGGCGCCACGTATCAGGTTCCGGTCGAAGTGCGCCCCGAGCGTCGTACGGCCCTCGCGATGCGCTGGCTCATCAGCTACTCTCGCGATCGCAACGAGAAGTCGATGGCCGAGAAGCTCGCTGCTGAAGTCGTCGCGGCGTCCAAGGGCGAAGGCAATGCGGTGAAGAAAAAGGAAGACACGCACCGCATGGCCGAAGCGAACAAGGCGTTCGCCCATTACCGGTGGTAGCGTAGGATCGCCAGGCCCCCCGCCGATCCTAACGTCTCGCCCCGCTTCGTGTTAGCGCACAGGCGGGGCGAGGTGCATCTACGCCCCTTCGTGCGATGGTGTCCGTTCGTGGTGTCCGTTGGTTCAAAAACGCTACCGCGAACGGATCTGGCGCCGCTGCTTCAGGGCCTCGCGCTGCGTGCTCTCGTCAGGCGCCACGTAGCACGCCAGCAACGTTTGCGGCGCCTTCCAGCCTCCAAGCTCACACAGGTCCTTCAGGTTCGTCTGTTTGAGCTCACTCGCGAACTTCCGTCGCACGGAATGCCAGCCGTAGCGCTTCCCGGCTGGCTGCCTTCGCCGCCAGGCGCTTCCACAGATGGGCGGCGCCGTCTCGTGTGAGCGAGCCTGGTCGCCCGCGCTCCGCTGGAAATACCCACGCGTCGGCGATGGCGCGGGACTTCTGGCGGTATCGCTCGAGCGCCGCCACCGCCTCGTCGGTGAGTGGCGTTGTGTGCTCGTAATTGATCTTGTCGTTCTCGGCGCGCCATCGCACGGTGCGTCGCTCGAGGTCGACGTCCGACCAGCGGAGCTGGCGGAGCGAGGCACCTCGGTGCCCCGTCTCGTGCGCGAGCGTGAGGAACACGAGTACGCGGGCGTTCTTGAACGTCGTCGCGGCGAGCTGCAGTGCCGCGTACTGCTCGGCCGTCAGCACGCGCCGCGCAGGGCTTTCGTTGCGGGGCAGTGGAAGGCCCTTGAGCGGGTTGCGTTCGAGGAGCATTCCGCCCTCACCATCTCCCGCCATCGTGCCCCAATTGAGCACAGCACGCAGCGTCAGCAGGTCATAGGCGATGATCCGATTCCCGACCGGCTTTCCGAGCTCCACCCCTTTCGGCGCCACGCGTCCCGCACGCCGATCGGCGATGAAGCGATCCCACTCGCGGCGCGAGAGCGTCTCGGGTCGACGGTCGCTGCCGAAGATCCTACAGAACATCTCGGCACAGCGCGCGTCGTGCTGCCG
>JBKOYV010000269.1:0-21343 GCA_046725585.1 Gemmatimonadota bacterium
TCGCTGGCCTCATCGCCGGCGGTGTCGTCGCGCAGCTCGTCGATCGGTTCACCCCGATCCCTGCTTCCATCCCGCCGGGGGCGATTGCGGCCGCCCTCGCCGCGAGCGCGATCACCGGAATCCTTTTCGGCATGATGCCCGCGGCTCGCGCTGCACGACTGGACCCCATCGAAGCGCTCAGATACGAGTAATTGCGTGGCAGGGAGGGCTGAGTGGCCCGCTCGGGGCTGGCAACTTTGCTCCGGACGATTTAGTCTACCCTAACTATTCATTTTACATAGACTCACATTGGTCCGTGTTCGGCCGAGGCATATCTTTTTGTGAACGGATTCACAAGAAACGACCGCCGGGCTGGACTGCCGGCCGCTCACGCCATGCGCTTTTCCGACGTTCTCGCCATCGCCCTCGGCCAGATCAGAGCGAACAAGCTTCGCTCGTTCTTCACGCTACTTGGCATCATCGTCTCCGTGGCGTTCCTGGTCGCCGTCGTGGCGATCATTCAGGGGATGAATGCGTACGTTCGCGAGAACATCGCCGGCGCGGTTGTGGGGGCCAATTCGTTCCAGGTCCGCCGCACGCCGTTGCAGCTCGCTCCAATCAGCGACAACGAGATGGATCGCATTCGGCGTCGACCCCGCATCACGCAACGTGACGCCGAGGCGGTGTCTGCGGCGCTGCCGGAGGCGAAGGCGATCAGCATCCAGTCCGGCTGGCCCACGCCTCAGGCAGACGTTGTCTGGCGCGAAAAGACGCTCGGGGACGTGCCCATCTTCGGCGTCACCCCGTCGTACCAGGAGGTGCAGGATTACCGCATCGCCGCCGGCCGTCCGCTCACCGATTTCGACGTTGCGCAGCGCCAGCCTGTCATCGTCGTGGGCGCCGATATCGCCACCAAGCTCTTCGAAAACGTGGAGGCTGTCGGTCGCGACGTTCGCATCCTGGGCGAGCGCCTGACGATCGTCGGCGTGATCCAACCCAAGGGACGCGTGCTCGGTCAGTCGTTCGACGCGTTCGTGCTGATGCCGCTCCCGCGGTTCGAGATGCTCTACGGCCGCCGCAGCACGACGACCATCTCGGTGAAGATGAACGAGGCGGTCGACGTTGCGCCGGCGATGGCGCGCGCCGAGGAGGCCATGCGGATCGCGCACGGTCTGCGGCCGGGCGTGGACAACGATTTCTCGGTCGAGACCGCCGACGCGCTCGTCAACTTCTGGAAGACCCTCACGCGCGTGCTGTTCAGCGTCATCCCCGCCGTGGTGGCGATCGGTATCGTCGTCGGCGGGATCGTGATCATGAACATCATGTTGATGGCCGTGAACGAGCGCACGCGCGAGATCGGCATCCGTAAGGCGGTCGGTGCGACTCGCTCCGACATCAGCCGGCAATTCTTCGTGGAGACGATCACCCTATCCAGCCTGGGCGGCGCGATCGGAGTATTGGGCGGCTGGGTGTTCGCTCTGCTCATCGCCCTCGCATCGCCGCTGCCGGCGCGCGTGACCTCCTGGTCGGTGCTCGTGGCCCTCGCGTTAGGCGGGACCGTCGGCGTGATCTTCGGGGTGTACCCGGCGCGCCGGGCGGCGCGCCTGGACCCCATCGCCGCGTTGCGAGCCGAGTAGCGCCGTCGTGCCCTTCACCGTCGGGACGTCATGAAGCTCCGCGATCAGCTTCGCGAGAACCTCGGGATTGCCTTCGACGCGCTGCGCTCGAGCAAGCTCCGTTCAGCGCTCACGATCCTGGGCGTCGTGATTGGTGTTTCGACGGTAATGTCGATGGCGGCCATCGTGCGAGGGATCCAGCGCCAGATCGTGCAAACGATCGAGATCGCCGGTCCCACCACGTTTTATGTGATGAAGGTGTACTCGCAAACGCCGCTGAATCCCGACGCGCTGCCCAAGTGGGTTCGAGTTCGGCCGAATCTGACGAAGTACGAAGCTGATCGAATCGCGCAGCTTCCGGAGGTCGCCTATGGCGCGATCTGGGCGCAGATCCTCGGGCGGCTCGAGTACGAAGGTCAGCGCACACAGCCGACGACGATCATCGGTGCGGATGACCGATTCACGGAGATCCAGGGTGGCGAACTGATCGCCGGGCGCTGGTTCACGCGGGCCGAGCTCGCGTCGGGCGCTCCGGTTGTGGTCGTGCACGAGGACAAGGCGCGTCGGCTGTTCGGTCGAGTGAACCCTCTCGGCAGGATGATTCGGCTCGGTGGTCGTCCGGTGGAGATCATCGGCCTCTACGTACCTCCGGAGAACATTTTCGCGCCGCCAGGTACGGAAACGGGTGCCATCACGCCGTATCTGCTGCTCGAGCATCAATACACGATCGACAAGACGGGCGGCCTCTACATCTGCGTGAAACCGCGGCCGGCCGTAACGGTCGATCAAGCGCAGGAGGCGGTGATGGTGCTCCTTCGCGAGCTGCGACACCTTCGGCCCGCCGACAAGAACACGTTCGACTTCATAACGCAGGACCAGATCCTCGATATCTTCGACAAGCTCACCGGTGCGTTCTTCCTGGTCATGATCGTCCTCTCCTCGGTGGGGCTCATGGTTGGAGGCATCGGCGTCATGGCGATCATGATGGTGTCGGTTACCGATCGCACGAGGGAGATCGGGGTGCGCAAGGCGCTCGGAGCGACGCGTGGTGACATCATGCTCCAGTTCCTCATCGAGGCCTCGACGCTCACCGGAATCGGCGGGGCGATCGGCATAGTCTTCGGACTGGGCATGGGTGGCGCCGTGACGAGGTTCATGAAGGTCGACGCCGCGCCCCCGGCTACGCTCACGGCGATTGCGGTGATGGTCTCGGTCGGCATCGGCGTAGTGTTCGGCCTACTTCCGGCACGGCGGGCGTCGCGCCTCGACCCCGTCGAAGCGCTGCGCTACGAATAGAGCCCGTTAGCTTCTCCGCATGGCCGATTTGCACGTTCTGGCGATCTTCGCCCACCGAGACGATGCCGAGCTCACGTGCGGCGGAACGCTGATCAAGCTGGCTTCGCAAGGCTATCGCACCGGAATCCTCGATCTTACCGAAGGTGAGATGGGAACACGCGGCTCGGCGGCGCTGCGGGCAGACGAAGCCGAGCGGGCGGCGGCCGTCATGGGCCTCGCGGTGCGCGAGAACCTGAAGTTGCCCGACGCCGGTATCGTGAACACACCCGAGACGCGGAGTCGCCTGACGCGCGTGATTCGCCGCCTTCGTCCGTCGATCGTGATCGCGCCCGCGCAACAGGGCAGGCACCCCGACCATCGCGTGACGTCGGAGCTGGTGCGTGATGCGTGTTTCGTGTCGGGCCTCGCGAAGATCGAGCCGGACCTGCCGAAACATCGACCGCGCAAGGTGATTCACTGCCTCACCTACCGCGAAGACGGCCTCCGCCCGACGTTCGTGGTCGACATCTCGGCGGAATTCGACCGGAAGCTGGAGGCGATCCGCTGCTACGCGTCGCAGTTCGACAGCGTGACGCAGGCTGGTGAGGTTTACCCTAACGGGGACCCGCTCTACGAGATCGTTCGGCATCAGGCCGCGCACTATGGGTCGCTCATCCGCACGCGTTATGGTGAGCCATTCTTCACGACCGAGACGATGCGAGTCGACGACATCACTACACTCGAGGTAGCGACGTTTTGACCACCTCCACCCCATCGAGCACAGAGTCGATCTCGTACGGGTCGTACCTCGCACTCGACGAGCTGCTCACGCTCCAGCGCGCTCGGGCCGTGCCCGAGCACCCGGACGAGCTCCTGTTCATCGTCGTGCACCAGGCCAGCGAGCTGTGGTTCAAGTGCATGCTGCACGAGATGGATCGGCTGATCGCTGCAATGGAGCGAGGCGAGGTTATGTATGCCGTGCTCACGGTTCAACGGTTGAACGCGCTGGTGCGGATTGTCGCGGCGCAGCTCGCGGCGCTCGAGACGATGCCTCCGCAGCATTTTGCACAGTTCCGTGGGTATCTCGGCAGCTCGAGCGGTTCGCAGAGCGTGCAGTTTCGCGCGCTCGAAGCCGCGTCAGGCGCTCGCGACCCGCATTTCATCCAGGTGATCCAGGAGCACGGACCGGTTCCGGAGCTCGTCCAGCGCGCACTCGAGCGCCCGACGCTCGAAGATCTGTTCGAGCGGCTGGTGGCGCGCGAGGGCGTGACGGTGCAATCGCTGTACACGGGTCCCGCACCGACGCCTCTTTTCCTCCTCGCGGAAGGCCTGCTGGAATACGACTCCGGATTCGCGAGGTGGCGATTCCTGCACGTGCAGCTCGTCGAACGAATCATTGGCCCCATAACCGCAGGCAGCGGCGGCACGTTAGGCGCTCGCTACCTCCAGCGGACGGTTTCCCAGCGCTTCCTGCCTCGTCTCTGGGGGGTTCGCGCCGAGTTCTTCAATCCGTCGCGGGCGGCGGTGGCCGCGGATGCCCCCACCTCGAATCGCGAAGGGGCGCGGTGATTCGCGACATCAGCGTCGCGCTCCGAGAAGGTACGCCGGAGTGGCCCGGCGACACGCCGTACGCGTGTCGGTGGGCGTCGCTCATCGCCAAGGGCGAGAGCGTCAACGTGTCGGCCGTGATCGGGAGTCCCCATGTTGGCACGCACGCGGACGCTCCCTTGCACGTCACGGACGGATGGCCGGGGTCTCACGAGCTCCCGCTCGACGCGTTCGTTGGCCCGGCGAGCGTGGTCGACGTCAGCACGGTCGCGGGCCTCATCGAGGCGGACGCGCTGGCATACGATCCGGACGTCCACGGCGAGCGGTTGCTGCTGCGGACGGGTCGCACGATCGCCGGCGGTCAGTTTCCTGACGAGTGGCCGTGCTTGAGCGAAGCCTGCGCGCGAACGCTCCTGGGCCGCGGCCTGCGGCTCCTCGGCGTCGACGCGCCCTCCGTGGATCCGCGCGAGAGCAAGACCCTTCCGGTGCACCACATGCTCTTCTCCGCGAACGCGTACATCCTCGAGAACCTCGATCTCCGGCGGGTGGCACCAGGGCCGTACGAGCTGATCGCCCTGCCGCTCAAGTACATGGCGCTGGATGCGGCGCCTGTGCGGGCGGTGCTGCGGGACACACAGGCCTGAGGGGCTTCGTGCCTAACGGCGGCGAGCTCGCGATTCGCACCGAAAGAGTCACGCGCGATTTCGGGCCGGTTCGCGCGCTCGATTCGCTCTCGCTCGAGATCCCCAAGGGTATCGTGTTCGGGTTTCTCGGGCCTAACGGGGCCGGGAAGACCACGGCCATTCGCGTGTTGCTCGGGCTCATCGACCCCACGGCCGGGCGTGCCGACGTGCTCGGGCTAGACACCCGGCGTGAGGGCTCGGCGATTCGAACCCGGTGCGGGGCGCTGCTCGAACATCCCGGGCTCTACGAGCGACTCTCGGCCTACGACAACCTCGATTTCTACGGTCGCGCGTGGCGAGTCCCACGACGCGCGCGACAAGCGCGGATCCACGAGCTGCTGACGCGCTTCGGCCTCTGGGAACGTCGTGACGACCCGGTAGGGCGATGGAGCCGAGGGATGAAGCAGAAGCTCGCCGTCGCGCGCGCCGTGCTGCACCGACCGGATCTCGTGTTTCTCGACGAGCCAACATCGGGCCTCGACCCGGTGGCCACCGCGGGGCTTCGCGAGGATCTCGCCGCGCTGGCGGCACAGGAGGGCGTCACGGTGTTTCTCACCACGCACAATCTCAACGAAGCGGAGCGGCTCTGCGCGCAGGTCGGCGTGATTCGTGGTGGGAAGCTGCTCGCCGTGGGCAGCCCGGCTTCGCTGCGCGCACGGCGCGATTCCGGACGTGTAGACATCGTCGCTCGCGGTCTCAGCGACGATCTCGTCGCGCAGCTTGGGGCGCGGACCGACGTTCGGTCGGTGACCGCCAACGGCGCGGATTTGACGCTTTCGCTGATTGACGGAGCGAGCGTGGCACCGATCGTCGCATGGCTCGTGCAGCACGACATCCAGATCGAGGAAGTGCGGAAGGCACGCGCGACGCTCGAAGACGCGTTCCTCGATCTGATGGGCGCCGAATCGGGTGACGGCGATGGCGCGGGAGGCTCGGCGTGATCCACGACATCTGGACCGTCGTCTGGAAGGAGTGGCAGGAGTTCCGTGATCAGCTGCTCTCGCTCCGGCGCGGCGGGCTCTCGGCGCTGATACTCGCGTTGATTCTCGGGGTCGTGGCGCCGGTGCAGCTCGGTGTCGAGTGGGTGGAGTCCAAACTGATCATCGGCTACTGGCCGTTCCTGGCGGCGACGATGGTCTCGTCGCTCATTGCCGACTCCGTGGCGGGAGAGCGAGAACGCCACACCCTGGAGACGCTGCTGGCGAGCCGCCTCTCGGACTCCGCGATTCTGGTCGGGAAGATCATCGCCGCAGTGTTGTACGGCGTGGGGTTCGCAGTCGTGAACCTGCTGATCGGCCTCGTCGCGGTAAACGTGGCGCACCGTGAGAACGGATTGATCCTGTTCGCCGCGCAGCGGTTCATCGTGACGGTCGTGCTCACGGTCCTCGCGTCGCTGCTCATGGCAGGCATCGGTGTGTTCATCTCGCTGCGTGCCTCGACGGTGAAACAGGCCCAGCAGGCCTTTGGGATCGCCATCATCGTGCTCACCATGGGGCCGTTGCTATTGTTCAACGCCCTGAGCTTCGAGACCCGCACCGCTCTGATCCTCCGCCTCAGCCGCGTCGGGGAAACGCGAATCGAGGCGTACGTGGTGGCCGGCCTGGTTTTCCTGTCGGGAATTGTGATCGGCGGGGCGCTCGCGAGGTTCAAGCGAGGGAAGCTCGTCCTCGACTGACCCCAACCTTCGACGGGTTTTCCAGAGGTATCGTTAACAGATATATTCACTTATGCCACAGCCCGTATATCTCGATCACGCCGCGACGACCCCGGTGCGCCGGGAGGTATTCGAGGCGATGGAGCCGTTTTACGGCCCGCGCTTCGGAAACCCCTCGAGTGTTCACCGGTGGGGTCGCGAGGCGCGCGCCGCGCTGGACGAAGCGCGAGAGCGCGTTGCCCGCTGTCTCGGCGCGCACCCGGACGAGGTCTGCTTCACTTCAGGTGGTACAGAAGCAGATAACCTCGCGATCCTCGGCCCGCTCCGCTCGCAGCGCGAGAAGGGCCGCAGCGTCATCGTGACCACACCTATCGAGCACAAGGCGGTGCTCGCGACCGTCCATCACGCGGCCCACGGCGGCGTCACGGAGCGGATGCTCGACGTGACGACCGACGGGGTGGTCGACGTGTCGGGCAGCGACGACGAGATCGACGACTCGGTCGCGGTATGCACGGTCATGTGGGTGAACAACGAGGTCGGCACGATTCAGCCGGTTCCCGAGGTCGCCGAGCGTGTGAAGGCACACGGTGGGATCATGCATACCGACGCCGTGCAGGCGTTCGGCAAGGTCGACATCAACGTCAGCAGGCTTGGGATCGACCTGCTCACCATCTCGGGCCACAAGATTGGCGCACCGAAGGGCATTGGTGCGATGTACATCCGACGCGGGACGCAGATCGACCCGCTCTTTCACGGCGGCACGCAGGACCGGGGCCGACGTCCCGGTACCGAGAACGTTGCGTACGCTGTGGCGCTCGCACGCGCGGCGGAGCTTGCCGTCGAGGAGCGCGAGTCGGAGTGGGCGCGACTGGAAGCGCTGCGCGATTCTCTCGAGCAGGGTCTGCTCGCCCGCATACCCGACGCCATCGTGCATGGCCGCGGTGCCCGCCGCGCGCCGCATGTGCTCAACCTGTCGGTCCCCGGCACGGACAGCGAATCGCTGCTCATGGCGCTCGACCTCGCAGGCGTCGCGGCATCGGCTGGTTCGGCGTGTCAAAGCGGAAACGTGACGCCGTCACACGTGCTGCTCGCGATGGGGGTCCGCCCCGAGCTCGCGGTCGCCGCTGTGCGCATGAGCCTCGGATCGCTCACGACGCCGGAGGGCATCGCGCGCGTGGTCGAGCTCTTCCCCGCCCTCATCGCAAAGGCCCGGCGGCTGTCCGGGGCTGCCTAACGGCACAATGGGCGAGCGGGTGTTGGTCGCGATGTCGGGCGGCGTGGATTCTTCCGTGGCCGCCGCCCTGCTCGTCGAGCAGGGCTACGACGTCATCGGCGCCACGATGAAGTTGTTCTGCTATGGCGACGACGTCCCCGACCGCCCATGCTGCTCGCTCGATTCCATCAACGACGCGCGCCGCGTGTGCGAGCGGCTCGGCATCCCGCACTACGTGCTCAACCTGGAGAGCGCGTTCGGCCGCGACGTGATCGACGATTTCGTGACGCAGTATGCCGCCGGTCGGACGCCGATCCCGTGCGTGCGGTGCAATACGTTCACCAAGTTCCGCGACCTGCTTCGCAAGGCGGACGCGCTGGACGCGCAATGGATCGCGACCGGGCACTATGCGCGTACTCGTTCCGGCGAGCTGCTGCGCGGACGGGATATCACCAAGGACCAGAGCTACTTCCTGTGGGGGATCGATCGTTCGGTCGTTAGGCGCATGGTGCTCCCGGTCGGCGAGATGACGAAGCCGGAGACGCGCGAGCGCGCTCGCGCGCTCGGGCTCACCGTCGTTGCCGACAAGGTCGAAAGCCAGGACATCTGCTTCGTCCCTGACGGCGACCACGCGAAGGTCATCGCGCGACGCCTCGGTGCGGAGACGCCCGCGCTCGCGCGAGGTCCCGTCGTGCTGCTCGACGGCACCGTGGTGGGCGAGCATGACGGTTACGCGCGCTACACGATCGGTCAGCGCCGGGGGGTGCCGGGCGGGTTCCCGGAAGCGATGTACGTCGTCGCGATTCGCCCTGCAGACCGGGCCGTGGTGATTGGCCCGCGCGCGGCCCTGCTCGGACGGGGTGTGGTCGCGCGCGAGATGAACTGGCTCGTCGAGCCCGTGCCGGTCGGGACGCGCGTCCAGGCGCAGGTCCGGCATCGCGCTCACGCGACGCCGGCGGAAGTCGTCAGGGTTGATGGCGACGAGATCGAGCTCGCGCTCGAGGAGCCGGTTTCGGCCATCACGCCCGGCCAGTCACTCGTGCTCTACGACGGGGAGCGCGTGCTTGGCGGCGGTTTCATCGAGCGCGGCGGTGCCGCGGCACGAACCGCGCTGCCGGTGCTGGCGGCTTAGCCGAATGGCCCCCTGCGGGGCCCGTGGCAGATCCTCCCTTCGTCGCTGGCGCTCCTCAAGGCGAGCGCTGCGCTCGGGATGACTTGCGTCAGTACTTCAGGCCACCCGCCTCGGCGAATTCCTTCATCATCCGCTCCTGCTCCTCCGTCAGCTTCTCCGGGACGGAGATCTGCACCTCGATGATCAGGTCACCGCGCTGACCGTCCTTGGCGATTCCCTGGCCGCGGACGCGGAATCGCCTGCCCGACGCGGTGCCCGCCGGAATCCGGATCGCGACGCGCTTCTTTTCGAGCGTGGTCACGCTGATCTTCGAGCCTAACGTCGCCTGGGCGATGTTGATGGGTACCGTCGCGATGAGATCCAGCCCGTCGCGCTTGTAGAAGCGATCCGGTTGCACCTGCAGGGTGATGACGAGATCACCCGGGGGCGCACCGGCGGATCCTCGGCCGCCCTGCCCCTTCAAGCGAATCTTCGTACCGGTGTCGGACCCCGCCGGAACGGTGATCATCACCTTCTTGCGATTGCGCACCTCTCCCGCGCCGCCGCATTTGGGGCAGCGCTCGGACGGAATCTGTCCACGCCCCAGACACATGGGACACGGACGGTTCACCGCGAAGCCTCCCTGGCCGAACGAGATCACGCCGCGGCCGTTGCACTCCGGGCACACCTTCAGTGTGGCGCCCGGGGCGGCGCCCGAGCCGTTACAGACGTCGCATTCCTCGTTCACCTCGAGCTCAACCGAGACCTTGTCGCCTGTCGCGGCGACTCGGAACGGGACTTCGAGCGTCGTCTCGACGGTTTGCCCGCGCTGCTCTTCACGCTGGCGAGCCCCTGCACCGCGGTCCGATCCGCCGCCGAACATCGACGCGAACAGGTCGCCGAGCCCGCCAATGCCTCCGATGTCGAAGTCCTGGAAGCGGAACTCCTGCTCGCGGCCCGCACCCGCGCCACCGCCGGGCCGAGGTCCACCGGAGGGCCTCGGTCCAGTCCGCGCGCCGCCGCCGAAGCCACCGAACGCGCCGAGCCGGCGCATGTCGTCGTACTGCTTCCGCTTTTCGACGTCCCCCAGGACGGTATAGGCCTCGGAGATCTCCTTGAACCGCTCCGCGGCCTTCGCGTCGTTCGGGTTCTTGTCCGGGTGGTGCTTGGCAGCGAGTCGGCGGTACTGCTTTTTGATCTCGTCCTGTGAGGCCGACGACGAGACGCCGAGGACTGCGTAAAAGTCCTTGGTTTGTGCCATGGATCAGGTCAGCAGGTCTTCAGCCGTTCCACTGCTTCACGACGACGCGTGCGGGGCGCAGCAGCTGGCCGTTGAACACATAGCCACGCTGATAGACCTTCCCCACCATGTGGTCGTCTTCGGGCGAGAGCGCGGGCTCGGTTCCAACCGCCTCGTGCACTTTCGGGTCGAACGGCTGATCGATCGGATCGACCACCTCCAGACCGTGTCCGGCGAGCGACTTGAGCATCTTGCGCTCGACCATGTCCACACCCTGCACGACGGTCGCCGCGTCGACCGTAGACGGATCGACATGGGCGAACCGGGTCAGGTCATCGAGCGCGTCGATGAGGCCGCGCACCATCTCGCCTTGCGCGCGCCAGCCGGCCTCCTGGCGCTCTCTGACCGCGCGCTTGCGGAAGTTGTCGTACTCAGCAGCGAGCCGCAGATGTTTGTCGCGCTGCTCGTCGACCTTGCGCTGCCACTCCTCTCGGGTCGACAGCTCAGCCACGTCGCTTTCGGTGTCGGGCGCGCCGCTCCCATCACCCTGCTCGGTGACGGGAGCCTGCTCAGTTGGCGCCTGGTCCTCCTCACCATTCACGGACGCGCCACTGCGCGCACCGCGGTCGTAGGAGTCCTCGGAATCGGACGGATCGGGATTTCGTTTCGTATCGTTCATTGAACGCTGCTCGTGTGCGGTGAAATGTCTTCGGGTCGCGAGCGGCGTGCAACCGAGTGGCACACCGAACGGTACGCGGGTCGGACGCTAACGGGCAACGCGCGTGCCCCCGGAGGTCTGCCGATGCGGCAGGCGTCGTTCAGTTGGGTATCGACCCCTCGAGCTTCAAAGCATCCGACGCACCATCTCGAGCGCAGCCTGGGTCGATCGGAAGCGGATCTCCGCGCGGTCGCCGATGAAGCGCGAGCCGTGCGTGCGGACGGTGCCCGACAGATCTACCGCGATCCAGACGAGCCCTACTGGCTTCTCCGGCGTACCGCCACCGGGCCCCGCCACGCCGGTGATCGCGATCCCGATCTGCGCGCCCGTCTGACGTCGCGCGCCTGCCGCCATCTCGACCGCCACCGGCTCGCTCACCGCTCCGTGCGCGTCGAGCGTCTCGCGACCCACACCGAGCAGGTCAAGCTTGACCTCATTCGAGTACGCGATGACACCGCCGAGCACGACGGAGCTCGATCCGGGAATCGCGGTCAGGCGCGCCCCAAGCAGCCCGCCCGTGCAACTTTCGGCCACCGCAATGTGGAGACCGTGCTTTTCGCACGCGGTCAAGACGACGGCGGCGAGGTCGTCTCCGTCCTCGCCGTATGCATAACGCGAAACGCACTCGCGCAACTTCGCCGCGGCCACACGAAGTGCCTCATCGGCGTCCGCCGCGCTCCGATCACGCGACGTTAGGCGCAGGTCGACACCCTCCTGACCTGGCAGGTAGGCCAGCGAAAGGCCGTCGACTCCCGACGCCAGCGGCCCGAGCGCTTCGGCGAGCTTCGACTCCGCGATCCCGGTCGTCCGAATCGTTCGCGATTTCACCACGCTCTGGCCAACGCCGAACCGACCCTGCAACCGCGGCAGCAGCTCGTCGGCCAGCATGCCGCGCATCTCGCGTGGCACTCCCGGGAGCATGGCGCACCAGCGTCCGCCATCATCCTCGAGCCAGATACCCGGAGCGGTGCCGTGGCGATTCGTCAGCACCGTCGCACCAACAGGGATCATGATCTGGCTGCGGTTCGTGAGGGGGATCTCGCCGCGGCCACGCTCCTTCCAGAGCGCGCGAAGCGCCTCCCACCGCTCCTCGTCAGGCACGAGCTCTCTACCGAACAGCGCGGCGATGACTGGCCGCGTGCGATCGTCGCTCGTGGGGCCAAGGCCGCCGGTGGTGATCACGGCGCCGGTGCGATCGAGCGCATCCTGGACGGCGGCGGCTATGTCGCCGGCCTCGTCACCGACCGTGGCTCGTCGGACGATCGAGACGCCAACCGAGGCGAGCTCTCGCGCCAGGTGCGCAGCGTTCGTGTCGAGGGTGTAGCCGAGGAGCAGCTCATCGCCGATGGTAATCAGTTCCACGTTCATGGAACGAAAGCTATCGGCTACCGGCCAGCTTCTCTCGCCGAGCTCCCGAGGATATAGCCGTAGCGCCGCCCGTACAGCCAGAGGGAGTACAACGTCAGCGCGACCGCGCCAACCATGGTGACGACGCTCACCAGGCCGTTGAACATCGCGAAGTAGCGCCACCAGGTCCCGGTCCAATGCATCTCAACGGCCAGCGCGGCGGCGAAAAACCAGAAGAACGATGAGCCAGCCCACACCGACTGGAACCCGGTCTTCCACTTCGCGGGCCCGATGGCGGCGATGATGAGGCCGCGTCGCGCCGCGAACTGCCGGAAGACCGTCATGAGTGCCTCGCGACCCAGGACGATCAGCACCACCCACAGCGGGAACGCAACGAGGCCGAACGGCGTCACGAGTGGCCATGCCTCGTGTGCTCCCGACATCACCGGGCCAACCATGTTAGGCACCGCCCAGTCATCGGGACCCGGGAGCGGTGACAGTAGCGGTAGCCCGCGCGTAAGCCACCACATGGGCCCCAACGTGCACACGAGCAGCATCTTGTCGGCGAGCGGATCGAGCAGCCGACCGAGGTCCGTCACGAGGTTACGCGAACGGGCGAGCTTGCCGTCGTAGTAATCCGTCACGGCGGCGGCGAGGTACAGCACCCACGCCGCAAGCCGAAGGGGCCACGACGGCAACACGATCATCCACGCAACCGCCGGGGCGACGGCTATGCGGGCAGCGGTGATCGCGTTAGGCAGGTTCACGTGGACATTGACCCGGTTGACCCGATGGACGTCATTCCGACGCTCGCCGTCCGCTCCGCAAGCGGTCGCGCTACGCGAGCGACTTGAGGACCAGCTTGCTCACGGCCTTCAGCGTATCGAACACGCCGTCGCCGCTCACGGCAACCGCTTCGAAGTACGTCGCCCGCTCGACCCACTCACCGGAGGGAATCTGCTCCACGAGATTCTCGCCGGCGTGGTAGGGGTCGGGCGCGACGCGCTGCCGAGCGGCATCGCTCACTTCCCAACCCGGATTGAGCTGCGATTGCAGCTCCCGGATGGGTGCGGCGTTCGGGAGGTCGCGTTTGTTGTACTGAATCACGAAGGGCATCTTCGTGAGGTCGTACCCATACTCGGCCATGTTGTCGTACAGGTTCTGCATCGACTCCTGGTTCGCTTCCATGCGCTCCATCTGCGAGTCGGCGACGAATACGATGCCGTCGACGCCTTTCAAAATGAGCTTGCGGCTCGCGTTGTAGTACACCTGACCCGGCACGGTGTACAGGTGGAAACGCGTCTTGAAGCCGCGAATGGTTCCGAGGTCGACGGGGAGGAAGTCGAAGAACAGCGTGCGCTCGGTCTCCGTCGCGAGGGAAATGAGCTTCCCGCGCGTGCTCGGTGAAACCTTGCCGTACACGTGCTCGAGATTCGTCGTCTTGCCGCCCAGCCCGGGACCGTAATACACGATCTTGCAGTTGATCTCACGCGAGGCGTAGTTGATCATCGACATGGCGTCGGCCTCGCGTTACTGAAACAGTCGGTCGATCTCGTCGTCGGCGTCGGCGAGAACGTTAGGCTGGCCGGCGCCTGACTGGCCCCGGCTGAACACTTCGTCAAACAGCTTGGACAGATCATCGACGGTCTGCCGCATCTTGAGTCGTACCAGTCCGAGAGTCGTTCGGTTGTCGAACAGGATGACGAGAATCACGCGCCGCGCCACGTCTCCGAGCAGCATCGACTCTCGTTCGCCCTGATGGAAAAGCGTGTTGAAGTCCGTTTCGCCAATGAGTTTCGCTAACTGATCGTTCGCGCTGAAATCCGCGGCGGTCAGCGTGGCGAACGCCGTCGCGTCGAAGTTCGGCTTCTCGCCGACCGTCGTGACGAGCTGTCCGCTGCGGTCGACGAGGAGCGCGCAGCGGGCGTTGCTATCGTACAGGAATCGTTGCAGCAGCCGGTTGATCGCGCCGAAATCGTCCTCGGTGAACGACCAGCTCGTAGCACCTACGGGCATGGTTATCGTGGTTGGGCCGAAGTCAGGCCAGTTGGCGCTCGACCCGATCGAGGAGTCGGCGGGCGCGGCGCCTGAAATCGGCGCGCTGCTCCCAGCGAATGTAGTCCTTGAGCAGGCTGGCCGTTTCCGGCGTACGCTGCCCGCGGAGGTAGCTCAGCGCCGCATAGCGACGCATCGGACGCGTGCTGAACAGGTCGCGCTTTCGCGCGTGCTGTTCCCGGCTCCACAACACGAGACCCGCGGCGAATCCACCGACGAATCCGAGCGTCATGAGACGCGATCGATTGGCGATCGACATGGTCAGGCCATCTCCCGTCGTGCAGAAAGCGCCTGCGCGATGGTGACTCCGTCGGCGTACTCCAAGTCGCCGCCTACGGGGAGCCCACGCGCGATGCGCGTGACGGCAAGGCGATAGGGTGCAAGCTGTCGTTGCACGTACAACGCCGTTGCCTCCCCTTCGAGACTCGGATTTGTGGCGATGATCACCTCGCGAACCCCACCCTGCGACACACGGTCCACCAGTCGATCGATCGTGAGGTCCTCGGGTCCGACGCCGTCCAGCGGCGAAAGTCGGCCTCCGAGAACGTGATACAAGCCCCTGAACTCACCAGCGCGCTCGATCGCGCCGATGTCCGACGCTTCTTCGACTGCGCAGATGAGTGTGGCGTCACGCCGTTGATCACGGCAAATCGCACACAACTCGTCTTCCGTGAGGTTGAAACACCGGGCACAGGGCCGCACGCGCTCTGCCAACGTCATGAGCGCGGCGGCGAGCCTCTGGCTGTGATCCGCGGGCTGCCGCAGGAGGTGGTAGGTCAGGCGAAGCGCCGTCTTCCGACCGATGCCGGGAAGCCGGGACAGCTCCGTGGCGAGGTCTTCGATCGCAGACAATGCGGGAGTCGCTCGATCTAGAACGGGAGCTTGAAAGGGAGATTCATGCCTCCCGCCAGCTTTCCCATCTCTTCCTGGGCGAGATCGGCCGCCTTCTTCTGCGCCTCAACGACCGCCACCAGGATGAGGTCCTCGAGCATCTCGACGTCGGACGGATTCACGACGGTGGGATCGATCTTGATCTTCCGGATTTGCCCTTTCCCATCGGCCTCGACCGTCACCATTCCGCCGCCGGAAGCAGCGTTGACCGTTCGAGCCTCGAGCTCATCCTGGATCTGCTTCAGCCGACCCTGCATCTGCTGCGCCTGCTGCAGGATCTTCATGATGTCGGGCATCGGTGCCACGCGTCGCTAGTGGAGAGACCAAAAAAGGTACCCGTCGCTCGCGGCGAGTCGCAAGCGGAAGAGAAAGGGCCTTACAACACGATCGAGCGCTGGAAGAATCAGTCCAGTAGCTCGAGGTCGAGCGCGTCGATTGCGGCGCCGAGCACGGGGTCTCGCTTCCGAAGCGATGTGATGCGTTGCTCGCGGATCTCCTCCTCGGTAACGCGCTTGTGCGAGCCCGAAACCGATGGGCCGTTCGGCCGAACAATGATGACGCGCTCGACCGCCGGGAAAATGTTCTTCACCACCGTTAACATGTCGGCCTTGGCCATCTCGAGCGCGTCCGCAGCCGCCTCATCGTCGGCCTGGACCGTCAGCGACCCGGCGGCCGAGATTGCCGATGGTGTCGCTTGCTCGAGGAACGGAGCGAGGAGCATGCGACTTGAGCGCAGTGACGCGACGACATCGTCCCACCGCTCCGTGATCACATTGATGCTCGGCACCGATGCCGTCTCGACCGCTGTGGGACGTGACGGGGGCGGAGCCGTCGCGACGGCCTGGCCTCCCGCGCTGGCGGTTGGAGAGCTTCCCGAAGACGGTGGCCTCCACGACGCATCGCCGCGCGATCGAGGTGCCTGATCCCGCATGAGCGGCGGTGCCGGCCGGTCCGGCGGCGCCTGTCCCGAATCGGCGGCGCCTCGCCGAGGCGCATCGCCCGACACCGGGCCGCCGCCCATCGTCGGCGTTCGCGCGCTCGTACCACTTGGCGACGGACCCGGGGAGCGCGGACCGAGCGCGCTTCCGCCATCGCCCAAGCCTCGGAGCACGTCCTCGATGGCGACCGAGCGATCGAGGAGCGCAAATCGAACCATCAGGGTTTCGAGGAGCAGCTGTTGTTGGCCGCTCTTTCGAAATCGGGGCTCGAGCTCACCGATGGCGGCGAGCATCCGCAGGACGTCCGTCGCCGCCAGTCGATCGCGACGCTCGACGAGTGTCGCGCGAGCGCGCTCGGACACCTCGACCGACGTCGAGCCTAACGTGACAGCGAGCTGGGCGCGGAGCATGTCGGCGAGGCCGGTGAGGAACAGGCCAAAGTCGATGCCCGCCTCACCAAGCCGCTGCATCATCGGGAAGACGTCGCCGGCCCGACGGTCGGCGATGATCGCCAGCGCCTCGAGGTACTCGTCCTCGGCGACGAGCCCGAGCGCGTCGCGGACCCGGTCGGCGGTGAGCGGACCGTCGCCTAACGACAGCGACTGGTCGGTGAGGCTGAGGGCATCGCGCATCGACCCGTCGGCGGCACGCGCGATCATCGCCAGCGCCTCCGGCTCGGCCGGTATCTTCTCGGCGGCCAGCACGCTCTCGAGGCGGGCACGCACGTCGGCAGGCCCTATGCGACGGAAGTCGAAGCGCTGCAGCCTGCTCAGCACGGGCGCCGCGGCCTGTGCGATCTTCTGCGGCTCGGTCGTGGCGAACACGAACACGACGCGCGGTGGCGGCTCCTCGAGGACCTTGAGGAGGGCGTTCCATGCCTCGCGCGTGAGCATGTGCGCTTCGTCGACGATGTAGACCTTGTAGCGATCGTCGCCGGATGGCGCATACATGGCGCGCTCGCGCAGCTCGCGCGCGTCGTCGACACCGCGGTTCGACGCGGCGTCGATCTCGATGACGTCGAGGCTCGCGCCACCACTCCAGATGCGCTGGCAAGACTGGCACACACCGCACGGCTCGCCATCAAGCGAGCGATTCTCGCAGTTCAACGCCATGGCCAGCACGCGAGCGAGCGTCGTCTTGCCGACGCCGCGCGGCCCGCAGAGCAGATAGCCGTGCGCGACTCGTCCGCGCGCGATGGCGCCCTTGAGCGTGTTCGAGACGTGCGACTGGACCGCGACCGACGCGAAGTTTCGAGGACGGTATTTGCGCGCGAGAGCAAGCATTACTGACGGGAACAGGGAACCGGGAACGGGGAGCCGGGCCTACCGGGCACAAATGCGACGGAGCCTCGCTCGACGCCGCGCTGGCACTCGAACAAGGCTCCGAACCGCACGCGCGTCAGTCGCGCCATCGCGTGACCTTCGCCTGATGAGCGGCACGAGCGACAGCGAACCTCGAACCGACGCACGGTTTCCAGTTCCCGGCTGCTCGTTCCGCTTCACCGCGAATACTCCAGGTCTGACGAAGCGACGTAAGACACCACATGCCGCTGCTACCTTCGGGGTCCTGACGGAGTTAGCGGGCTTACGCCCTCCGGGACCTGGAGCACCGCGAAAGCTAGCCGACGGCGCAACCCGATTCAACCGCGCTCGAGCACTTCGAGCATGATTTGACCGGCCTCCTCGATCGCCTCGGCCGAGGCGTCGAGATGTGTGACGGCCCGGATGCGGCTGGCCGTCCAAACGCTCACCAGCAGCCCTCGCGACGCCACTCGGCGCGCGGCCTGTTCCGCCGCCAGCGACGGCGGCAGGTCGATCATGACGATGTTCGTATCCGGCGGTACGACGCGAGCTCCGCCGGCGCCGGTCACTATGTTCGCGAACCGCGCGGCATTCGCATGGTCGATGGTCAGGCGGTCGCGATGGTTCTCGATGCCAAACAACGCGCCGGCAGCAAGGACGCCGGACTGGCGCAGTCCGCCACCGAGTCGCTTGCGGGCGGTCCACGCCGCGTCCATGAACTGTAAGGTTCCCGCAAGCGCGGCACCCACCGGCGCGCCCAGTCCCTTCGAGAACGACACCATGACGCTATCGGCGCATGCGGCGTATTCGCTCATCGCAACGCCCGTCGCTGCGGTGACGTTCCACAACCGCGCTCCGTCGAGATGCACTGGGACGCTCACGTCGCGCGCGACAGCAGCGATCTCACGGAGCTCTGCGAGGGACGTGATCGCGCCACCCGCGCCGTTATGCGTGTTCTCGACCGACAGCAGCGAGAGCCGAGGCGAGTAGCGAGACGGAGGACGGATCGCGCGTCTGACGTCCGCCGCGTTGATGGTGCGACCGGTCGCCGTGGCAAACCGTGGCTGGACTCCAGCGAGCGCGATGCCGGCACCGGTCAGGTTGACCACGTGTGCGTCGGCGTCCACCAGGATCTCCGTGCCGGGCGCCGCGTGCGTCATGATCGCGGCGAGGTTGGCCATCGTGCCGGTGGGAAAGAAAAGCGCCGCTTCTTTTCCGAGGAGTGCGGCGACCCGCGCTTCGAGGCGGCGCGTCGTAGGGTCGCCGTCGAGATGGTCGTCGCCGACGTCGGCAGCCGCGATCGCCTGGCGCATCGGGGCGGTGGGACGCGTGACGGTGTCGCTGCGAAGATCGATGGGCATGGCGCGGAAGGTCGCGCCCTGAGCGCCGAATCGGAAGAGCGCGCGACGGGCAGCCTCGCCCGTGCGCGCCTAACGCCGATCCGTCAGCGGGTCGGCGCGCCGCGCAGCGCGGCCCCGAACCGCAAAGACGCCGGCCTGAGAGGCTGGCCGGCGTCGAGTGCGTGGTTACGGCTTCTTCACCTTGACCTTGGGAACCGTCACTTTCGCGCTATCCTTGCGGACGTCGACCTTCGGGACGGTAACGGTCGCCGTGTCCTTCACCACATCGACGTCAGGAGTCTTGATCGTGGTCGTATCGGTCTTGACGTCCACGTCAGGCGTTTGCACCTGGAACTCGTTCTCGCCCGTTTTCTTGCACGCGGCCACCGCCGTCAGTGCCGCGATCGCGAGGGTCAAAGCAGTCTTTCGCACGGTTGGCCTCCCGTTGAGAGTGCGAACACACCCTCGTAAGGCAACCTTTGGGCCAACGTCAGGCTCTTGTATATCTACCTCGGCCATCAGCCATAGCGCCGCGTGGCGGCAGCCATCAGCCATCAGCCATCAGCCATCAGCTCGAACGGCGCAGCGCCTTTGGACGTTCCGGCGTTTGCTTTCCGCCTCTGGGCTGATGGCTGATGGCTGATAGCTGATGGCTGCGTCAGCAATAGCTGATGGCTTTTAGTTCTGCGTCGCGTCCTACTCCTCGAAGGTCTCCCGTTGTAGTCGCCTCACGCGCCGCAGTTCATACACCTGCGCGACCTCGCCACCGAGAATGAAGATCATCGCGGCGTAATACACCCAGAAGACCACGATCACGAGCGCGTAGAGCGTACCCGTATAGATCGACCCCGGGTTGAACTCGGCTACGTAGGCAGTGAACACGTTTTTCGCAATCTCGAACATGCTGCTCGTGAACACCGCCGCGAGCAGCGCCGTCGGCCAGCGGATTTTCCTGTTAGGCAGGAACTTGTACAGTGAAAAGAACATCAAGGCCACGAACGTGAACGCGACCAGGCGGCCGAACGCATACTCCACCGTGCCCATCACATCGGCGCGGATTCCGAGTCGCTCGAAGATCTGGACGCCTCGCGTCGTGGCGAGCGCGAGATAGGCGCTCAGCGCCGTATAGGCGACCAGGAGGAGCGTCGCCATGATCGTGATCTGGATGTCGAATAGTTTGCCCGCAATGATCCCGCGATCCGTCTCGATGTCGAAGACATCAGCGAGCACACTGCGCAAGGACCCGAACAGGCGCGTCGAAAACCACACGAAGCCGACGGCGCTGTAGACACCGAGCGCGCCGCGGGCGCGGATGATGTCGATCAGCAGCGTGTGAACCGGGCTCTCACTCGTCTCCGCGTGCGGCGGCAGCAAACTGTCGATGATGGTCGTGACGTCGGCGAAGGTCTGGTCCGCGGAGTGTTTCAACAGCGTCGCGAATCCGGAGACCAGCAACAGGACGAACGGCACCACCGCGAGCAGGATGTTGAACGCAATCCCGCCGGCGAGGAAGAAGATGTTGTCTTCGCCGGCGTTGTCCCAGACGCGCTTCGCGTAGTCGCGCAGCGTCCAGGCGATACGGACGTAGAGCGGACGATACGGCACGCGAACCGGGGTGACGACTTCCGTCAGCGGCCGGGCGACTCGTCCGGGTCTACGTCGGGCGCCGGGAGCGAAGCAGCCTTGTTGGACCGCGCGACATCGACGCCAGCGTTGTACGCCGCCTTCGTTTCGGCAATGCGTCGCTCGAGCTCCTCGCGTGCCTGCTGCGCCGCGGCTCGACCGGCCTCCATGGCGCGGGTGACCTGCCGCTTCTTGAGGTCAATCGCCTGACGAGCGTTGTCGATTCCCTGCTCCACGCGATCACGCGCCTGGTCGAAGGTATCGGAGACCTTCGTGCTGAGGTCGCCGGCGATGTCCTGCGCGGCCCGCCGCGCGCGCCGCGCGCCGCGGCGGAGGTCTCGACGCGTCGCCTCGCCTGACTGCGGCGCAAGCAGCAGCGCGGCGGCCGCGCCGATGGCGACTCCGATGAGGAACGACCCGATTCCTCCCGAGTGACGCTCGATGATGACTGCCGGCTCGTCGTCATAGTCCACCCTACGCATATCCTCTCCTCGTCTGCTCGCGCCGCTCGGCGCGGCATCGGGTCGTGACGCCCGCCATGCGACGGGCCAGAATGCTAGCGTCGTTTCTTCGACTTCGCCTTCGCGTGCGCCTTCGCCGGCTGAGCGCGTTCAGCGACGATTGTATCTCCCGCCTGTTCGTCGACGTCCGGCTCCGGCGGAGCTCCGTTAGGGAGCTCCGCCGGTGGCGGCGTGGAAGAGCGAGCGACATCGCGGCGGGCGCTCAGGAATCGCGAGAATGCGTCGAACAATTCATCACGCGTCATCCCCAATACCATCGACGCGCCGTTGTCACCAGCTCCGGCGCGATC
>JBKOYV010000466.1:0-15769 GCA_046725585.1 Gemmatimonadota bacterium
CCGTGACCAACCGACGCGGTCGCGCCTGGTGGGGTCCGATGTCGGGCTACCCTGAAAGAGTTCTGAGTAGGCAGTTCTGAGTAATCCAGTTTTCAGTTGATCTCGTTGTGGGGCCAATCACCGTCAGTTAAGGTGCAGCCCGCCAGCTTGTATGGGCCAGGCAACCCAACTGGCCCTTGTCGTGTATGACTCCGAAGCGCTTCATGCGCTTTGGATTTCAACGACTTCCCTGGATACCTCCATGCAAGCTTTCTCACGTGCCGCGAGCGTTGTGCTCGCGACCGCCGCGCTCGCGTTGCCCGCAGCCGCACAAGGACCCGCCGGCTCGCGAGCGTTCGACACCACCGGCGTAGGCGACACGTCCCTGTTCGCGCCGCTCAACCTTCCTTCCCCGAACATCTACCGCACCGGCTCCGGCGCTCCAGGACCCAAGTACTGGCAGAACCGCGCCGACTACGACCTCGAGGCGACGCTCGACACCGCGAAGACCACGCTCTCGGGCAAGCTCCGACTCCGCTACACAAACAACTCGCCCGACACCCTCCGCTTCATCTGGATGCAGATGGAGCAGAACGCCTTCAAGGACAAGTCGCTCAACTCATTCATCTTTCCGCAGGAGTCGCGCTTCGGCGCCCGCGGCTTCGAAGGCGGCGACGTCGTCGAGCATTTCGAGCAGGTGCGCGAAGGCGTGGCGCGGAACGGAGAGGCTCGCGCATCCCGAGCGCAGCAGCCTGCCCCGAGCGCAGCGAGGGGAGGGATCCCGCTCAAAACCCGCGTCGAAGGCACGATGATGAAGGTCGACCTGGCCGAGCCGCTCGCTCCAGGGAAGACCGCGACGTTCGACGTCGCATGGCACTTCCTCATCCCCGAGCACGGCGCCGACCGCATGGGACGCGACGGCGCGCTCTACGAGATCGCGCAGTGGTACCCCCGCGTCGCCGTGTACGACGACGTCCGCGGCTGGAATACCGAGCCGTACCTGGGCCAGGGTGAGTTCTATCTCGAGTACGGCGACTTCAACTACGCCGTGACCGTTCCAGCGGGCTACATCGTCGCCGGTACCGGAGAGCTGACGAACCCACGCGAGGTGCTGACGGCAGACCAGATCGCCCGCCTCGCCAAGGCCGCGAAGAGTGACTCGACCGTCCAGATCATCTCGGCCGCGGAGCTCCAGAGCGGCGCCGCGCGACCGAAGCTTGGGGGGAGCAACCGCGAGGGGAAGTCCGGCACGCTCACATGGAAGTTCCACGCGAGGAACGTCCGGGATGTCGCGTGGGGCGCGAGCCCTTTTTTCTTGTGGGATGCATCGAGCTGGAAGGGGCACATGGCGTACGCGTTCTACCGCCCGAGCGCCGTCGAGACATGGAAGGACGCGGCTGACATGGCGCGCATGTCGATCATGGAGTACTCCGAGCGCTGGCTCGAGTATCCCTACCCGCAGATCACGGCCATCGAGGGCCCGATCAGCGGCATGGAATACCCGATGGTCGCGATGGAGAACAAGAGCAAGGACAAGTACGACCTGTACAACGTCGTCACGCACGAGATCGGGCACATGTGGTTCCCGATGATCGTCGGCTCGAACGAGCGCGTGCACATGTGGCAGGACGAGGGCTTCAACACGTTCATCAACACGTTCTCCGAGGCGCGCCGCTACCCGGAGAAGGGCGACCAGATGGCCCGCGCTCTAGGCGAGCGCGAGTACGTCGAGGCCGCGATGAAGCACAACGTCGATGGCCCGATCGAGGTGAATCCCGACCGCATCAACCCGTCGCTCCTCGGCCTGGAAGCGTACGTCAAGCCGAGCGTCGGGCTGCAGCTGCTGCGGCAGGAGATCATGGGCCCTGAGGCGTTCGACGACGCGTTCCGCACGTACGCGCGGCGATGGATGTTCAAGCACCCGACGCCGACGGATTTCTTCCGCACGATGGAAGACGTTGGCGGCCGCCGTCTCGACTGGTTCTGGCGCGAGTGGTTCTTCGAGAACCCGCACTTCGACCAGGCGATCGACACGGTCGTCACGAAGGTCACTGGTGACACGATGGACGTCGCCGTGATGTACGGCAACCGCGCTCGCGGCGTGCTGCCGATCCACGCTCGCTTCACGTTCAGCGATGGGTCGATCGAGAACTTCGACTACCCGGCCGAGGTGTGGAGCACGAACACTACGCACTACGTTAGGCGGTATCGGTTCGTGGGGAAGACGCTGACGGGCATCGAGCTCGATCCGGAGAAGCGACTCGTCGACCTGAATCGCGACAACAACACGTGGGGCAACGTTGCGCGGAAGCCTCTTTCCTAGCGAGCGGCATGATGACCGGCGAGCTCTTCCGCTCGCCTCATTGACGCTGTCGGTCGATGGTGACCGAGGTCACAACGCCGGCGCTGATCGCGACCGCCGGCGACTCGCTGGTGTCGGGTAGGCTTTCCGGCCAATACAATGGCGCGATGACGCGACATTCGACTCGCGCCGATGACGACGCGTTGCTATAGTAGGAGAGGTAGACGGCGGCCGCTCAGACGTTCCGCGGCCGCTGTTTTTTTCTTGATGTCCGCCGGCCCAGTCAGTCGGCGCAGTGGATCATTGTGGTGACCGACGGGAACTAATCGTAAGCAGGTCACCTTTCCGTTCATTCATTCAATAGTTGTGACGGCGCCATACGCGCGTCGTCGTCTCGGGACACCGAGCCTCACACTCGCGCTACCTGACGCGGGAAAGCGAGCTCATCTCCCGCCGGTCTCTCACGCATGCGTCGCCGCATTTCCGCATTACTCGCTTCGCTACGCCAGCGCTTCGGCAGGCAGCCGCGCTGGGCTATCGGCGTTCTCGCGCTCGCTTCGATCGCGCTCTCGTTCGTGGTCTTCAAGGCGGTCCAGAACCGCAAGACCAACGTTCCGGTTCCGGGTGTTCCGTACTCGGAGCTCGCTGCTGCGCTCGATGCGCGGCAAGTTCGTCATCTCTCCGTAGAAGACGGTGGCACCCGCCTCGTAGCTCAGCTCGTCTCCCCGCGACGGATCGGCTCGACAAACACCACGAAGGTCCGCGCCGAGGTCCCGAAGGGGGCCGTCGGCCTCGCCGACCTCGAACGGTGGTCTGCACGCGGTGCGCGTGTGGAAGTCGAAGGCCCGGGGCGCCTTCCGGAAGATCCGGTCTCGTTCGTCGTCTCGTTCGTGCTGATTGGTGTCACGCTCATGCTCGTCGCACGACTCCGCGCTGGTGTCGTCAGCGGTGGGAAGAAGTTCGAGAAGGTCGCCGAGGACCGTCAGCTCACGCTGGCTGACGTTGGCGGCGCCAAGGAAGCGCGCGCCGACCTGCACGATGTCATCCTGTTCCTGAAGGACCCGGGGCGCTTCAAGAAGATGGGCGCCCGCTGCCCCTCTGGCGTTCTCCTCGTCGGACCTCCGGGAACCGGCAAGACGCTGCTGGCCCGCGCGGTGGCGGGCGAAGCGGGCGTTCCGGTACTAGTGGCGTCCGGCTCCGAATTCGGCGAGATGTACGTTGGCGTCGGCGCACGACGCGTGCGCGACCTCGCGTCGAAGGCGCGGCACCACGGCCGCTGCATCATCTTCATCGACGAGTTCGACTCCATCGGCGGCAAGCGCGGTCGGCCGAACCGCACGAGTGAAGAGGACCTCACGCTGAACCAGCTGCTCGTCGAGATGGACGGCATGGCCGGCAGCGAGGGCATCGTCTGGATGGCCGCGACGAACCGTGAGGACATGCTCGACCCCGCAGTGCGTCGCCCGGGCCGGTTCGACCGCGTGGTCGAAGTCGGCATGCCGACGGCCGCCGATCGCCTCGAGATCCTCAAGGTCCACGCGGCAAAGCGCCCGCTCGACACCGACGTCGATCTCCGGGAGCTCTCGACGCTCACGGTCGGTTACTCCGGCGCCGAGCTCGCGAACCTCCTGAACGAGGCGGCGATCATTGCCGTCCACGCCGAGAGCGCGGTCATCACCCGCGCTCACCTCGATCAGGCGCGCGACAAGATCTTGCTCGGGCGCGTGCGAACTGGCGTCGTGGTGTCGGACGAGGAACGGCGGCTCATCGCGCTGCACGAAGCGGGGCACGCGGTTGTGGGTCTCATCACCTGCCCCGAAGATCGTCTCCACAAGGTGACCATCGAACCGCGCGGCCGCTCGCTCGGCGCCGCGCACTTCGCGCCCGACACCGACCGACACCTGCACTCGCGCCGGTACCTCGAGGGGATCGTCGCGAAAGCGTTAGGTGGCCGCGCGGCGGAGCTCGTGTTCCTCGGCCCTGACGCGGTGACGTCCGGCGCGGGCAGCGACCTGGTGCACGCCACGAGCGTGGCACGGCGGATGGTGGCCGAGTTCGGGATGAGCGAAGAGGTGGGTCTCGTGTCGGCCGATCCATCGGCACACAACGGCGCCCCGTCGGCGCAGTTGCAGGGCGAGATCGATTCGGCGGTTCGGACGCTCATCGCGCACCAGGCGTCGCGCGCCGAGTCGATCGTCCGCGAGCACGCGACGGTGCTGGACGCGATTGCCCGCGCGCTCATTGACCGCGGCGTGCTCATGGCGAACGAGGTGCTCGACATCGCCGCCGACCATGGCATGCCACTCTCGCACGCGACGGAGACAGCCGAGCTCTACGACGCCTGACGCGCTGTCAGGTGTTCGCCCGTAGCGCCACCACCGGATCGACCCGCGCGGCGCGTCGCGCCGGAATGAACGCTGCTATGCCGGTCACGGCGAGCAGCGCGATCGACGCGCCGGCGATCGTCGGCAGATCCGTCGGCGAGACTTCGAAGAGGCGATCGGCCGCGAGGCGGGCCGCGACGAGCGCTGCCGGCACGCCGACCGCGATTCCGGCCAGGGTCAGGCGAGTGCTCTCGGCCATAACCAGCGCGAGAATGCCTTGCCCAGTGGCACCTAACGCCACTCGCACACCGATCTCGCTCGTGCGGCGCGCCGTCGTGTACGCGATCACGCCGTAGAGCCCGAGGCACGCCAAAAGCGTAGCCAGCATCGCGAAGAACGTCGCCATCGCCGCGATCAATCGGTCCTGCGCGAGCACGTCGGCGAGACGCTCGTCCACCGTGTCGACTGCGAGCACGGGCAGCGTCGGCGCCGCCGCCTGCACGTCCCGTCGAACGCGCTGCGCGAGTGCACGCGGATCGCCCGACGTGCGAACGGTGATCATCATGATCGCGATGCGTAACGCGGACTCGCGGTCGCGATACGAGAAATACGTCCGCATGGGTGCGAGCGCGCCTTGTCGCGGCGTGCCTTCGATCACGTCGCGCGCCACGCCGATGATCTCCGTGTCGGCCACGGAATCCGATCCGAACGCGACGCGCTGCCCGATCGGGCTCTCGTTCCCGAAGTAGTGCCGCGCGACCGACTGGCTGATGATCACCGTTCTCGGCGCCGAGTCGTTGTCTCGCTCCGTGAACTCACGGCCGGCGACGAGCGGAATTCCCATTGAGACGAAGTACTTCGGCGCGATGAACGTGCGCCACGCCATTCGATTCGTGGGTTTCGGCGATTGGCCCGGTACTGTCATGATGTTGCTCGCGCGCATGGCCGACGGGCTGACGCCGTTCAGCAGCGCGCCGTTCGATGCGCTCGCCGAGACGACGCCCGGAATGCCGGCGACTCGATCGAGCACGGTGCGCCACAGCTCGCGCAGCTGGGCAGGGTTCCCGCCGGTCGCGCTCGGCTGCGTCCACACGAGGAGCACGCCGTTTCGCTCGTAGCCGAGATCCCGATTGTCGAGGTTCCGAAGTGTCCGCACGAACAGACCCGCCGCAATCACGACGACGATGGACAGCGCGACCTGAACCACGACGAGCAGTTTGCCGAGACGGAACCGCGTCGCGGTGCTCGTGGCCGCACCTCGGCCAGTGAGCGCAGCCGCGAGGCCGATACGCGCGCCGCGAAACGCCGGCGCCAGGCCGAACAACAAGCCGGTCGTCAGGCAGATGGCCGCCGTGACGCCGAGTGCCCGCACGTTCACGTGCGCATCGAACGTGACCCACGAGGATCTTCCCCAGAACATCTCCACCGGCCCCGCCGTCATCCCCGACGCGAGCATGGCTGTCCCCCACACCGCGAGCGCGACACCGGCCGCACCGCCGAGGATGGCGAGCACCAGGCTTTCGGTGAGGAGTTGCCGCGTTAGGCGGGCGCGTCCGGCGCCCATGGCGAGCCGGACCGCCATTTCTCGGTCGCGCGCGGCCGAGCGCGCGAGCAACAATGCCGCGACGTTGGCGCAGGCAACGAGCAGCACGAGACCGACGACCGCCGAGAGCGTCGCCAGCGGCCTGGCGAGTGCTTCCCGCCGAGGGGAATACCCGTGTTCGGCGCTCGACAACGTAAGGCGCCGCGTGGTGATCTCGCGTAGGTCATCAGCCTCGGCCGTCGGGCCCGCCCAGTCCTTCAAGACGCGCTGATAGACCGCCTGCACCGCGACCTGCGCGCGTTCCATGGTGACGCCGCGCGCGAGTCGGCCGATGAAGTGCAGCCACATGTCGTTGCGATGCGTGAGCGCGTAGGGCAGCTCGATGATCACTTGCTGGTGCATCGCGAAGGGCACCCAGATGTCGGTCGGGCGCTCGACCCAGTGGCCCGTGAAGCCAGGCGAGGTGACACCGACGATGATGAACTCCGTTCCGTTCAACGTGAGCTTCCGGCCGACCGCGTCGCGCGCGTCGCCGAGCCGGCGCTTGCGGTACGCGTCGCTGATGACGGCTACCGGATGTTCGCCGAACGCGCCATCGTCGCTCGCGGTAAGTGTCCGCCCCATACGTGCGGTGGCGCCCAGCACGTCGAAGTAATTGCCGGTCACGATCGCGACGCGTGCGCGCCCGCCGTCGACGCCGCCTCCGGAGCCGCTCAGACCAATGTTCGACCGGTCGAAGATGTTCATCGCCGCGAGCCCGCTGAATACTCCCGTCTCGTCGCGAAGGTGGGTGTACTCCTCGTACGCCATTTCGTCATTCATGCGCGCTGGCGGCACCATCTCACGCAGGGTAACGAGTCGCTCCGCCTTGGGCACCGGAACGCGGCGAAGAACCAGTGCGTCCACGACACCGAACACCGAGGTGGTCGCGCCGATGCCGAGTCCGAGGGAAAGAACGGTGACCGCGGTGAAGACGGGGCTTCGCGCCAGCGCGCGGAGTGCGTAGCGGACGTCGCGCGTGAGCTGGTCCAGAAAGGCTACGGCGCGCACGTCGCGCATTTCATCTTTGCGTCGCTCGATCCCGCCAAACTTCGCGAGCGCGATCCGCCGCGCTTCGTGGGGCGGTACGCCGCGCACGACGAGCAGCGCGACGTGCTGATCGATGTGATAGCGGATCTCCTCGCCGAGCTCCTGTTCGGCCTGCCCTCGCCGAAAGACCGATCGGATGCGCAGCGGCAGCGTGTACAACCAGCGCTCGATGCGCATCGCTCACGCCTCCTGAAGCCGCACCACCATGGCGATGGCGGCGGCCAGCCGATTCCAGTTCGCCTTTTCACGCTCGAGCTCTCGGCGCCCGAGCCTCGTTAGGGAGTAGAACTTCGCGCGGCGATTGTTCTCGCTCGGGCGCCATTCGGAGCTGATCCAGCCCTCCTGCTCCAGCTTGTGGAGCGCGGGGTACAGCGACCCGTCGCTGACCTGGAGCACATCGTTGGAGAGCTGCGTGAGGCGCTGGCTGATGGACCAGCCGTTGAGCGACTCGATCGCGAGCATCTTGAGGATGAGCAGGTCCAGCGTACCCTGCACCAGATCGCTCGGCTTGCTCACGGCGACTCCTCTCGGTTACCGATATCAACGTAAAACCCGACCTCTCGGTAAGCAAGAGGAGCGTTGTCATCCGGACTCCGGGATGGCAAGATCTCGAATGCCCGCGCGCGTTCGTTTGATTCAATTGGGGTCAGACTCCATTTGCATCAAATTCACTGCACCGCGGAGCCGACCAGTGCCGCCCCGCAGCGCGGTCACACGAGGAACAGCACGATGATCAGTCGAGTGTGGCACGGCTGGACGAAGCCGGAGCACGCGGCAGCCTATGAGGCGCTGCTGCGCTCGGAGATTCTGCCCGGGATCCATCGAGTGCCTGGGTTTCGCGGCGCGACGCTGCTCCGCCGCCGCGATGGAACCGAGGAGGAGTTCGTGACCATCACGCGCTTCGATGACCTCGACGCGGTGCGCGCGTTCGCGGGTGAAGACTACACGCGTGCCGTCATCGCGCCTGACGCGCGACCGCTCCTCACCCGATACGACGAGCGCTCAGTGCATTACGAGACAGCGTTCTCGGTCGACTGACTGCTGCTGCAACACGCGCCCGACGGAGGCCGCGGGGGGGACCCGCGGCGCTCAGGTGCTTACGGCTTCTTCGGGGTGATCGTGGCAGCCGGCGAGTTGCCGGATGTATCCGCAGGCATCCCGAGCTGCGCCGCTACTGCTCGCGCGCGTGCGAGGTGTCGCTCCAGCATCAGGGTCGCGCGCTTGATGTCGTCCTTGAGATCGTCCTTCGCCGCGCCGAAGATCTTGAGGCGATGATCTCCTGCTAGTGATGATCGATCTGCTGGCGGACGAACTCGAGGACGGACGATCCGCGTGTTATGCGCGCCGCTGCATCAGGCCTAACGACAGACCTTCCGTGTCGAGCACGATCGCGAGTTGATCGCCGTCTGGCAGCGTCTGGGGAGGGATGAGGATCTGTCCGCCGAACTGCTCGACCTTCGCCACGTACGCCGCGACGTCATCCACCTCGACGAAGAGCTGCACGAGCGGATGGCCTTCTGTCGGGCCGATAGGCCACACGCCGCCATTGATCCCGCGTTCCGATTCGGTGTCTACCGTCCGGTAGCCCATCGCGTTGTCGGTGGTCACGCGCCAGCCGAACAGCTTTCCGTAGAACGCCGTCAGCGCGTCCGGGTCGCGCGCGAGAATCTGCCACTGCATCACCGGCTGTCCCATCGGTCATGACTCCGTTGGTGTGAGATCCGCTACGGGGAAGAACGCGATCTCCAGGCAATAGACCTGATCGCGGTCACCATCCGCGCTCTCGAGCATCTCACCCATCTCGCGACGGAACCGCTCGACCCGCTCGGCAATGCGCCGAATCGTTAGGCTCGGCACCGCGACGGTGGTCGCGCTGTAGTGCGCGGGCCGCCCGCCGTTCGACCCGACGAGTGCCCTCGCGCGGCCCGCGAGCGCACTGATCGCGCGCAACGACAGGCCATCGATCCGCGCCTCGGCGTTGCCTGCCTTGTCTACCCACGATGTCCGGGAGCGCATGGCGAGCAGCCCCAGTCGCGTAAGACGCGTGATGGCCACGTTCACGTCGTCCACATGCAGGTCGAGCACGCGAGCGATCCACCGCACGTCCGCCTTGAAGCTCGGGAGCCGTGTGAGCTCGAGGATGGCATGATGGTGCCACTCCGCGAGCGTCAGCGCGGCGTCACGCGAGAGTTGCCGAAGCTCCCGTGTCGCCCACGACTCGGGCGGGGTTCGTTCGAGCTCAATGAATTGGGAGATCATCGCCGGCGTGAGCGACAGCCGTGCACCGATACGCTCGATGGTTCGCGCGGTGAATCGGCGACGGCCGCGGAGCAGCTGAGACAGGGTCGAGTGATCGAACCGAAGGTAGCGGGCGAACGCACGCAGCGAATACCTCGGGTTCCGTGCGCACCGCTTCGCCAGCTCCTCCTGGAGAAATTGACGGAAGCGGCGTGACGCAGGGGTCGGGTCCGTGAGCACATGAGCTTTCATGCGGCGATGATACGACGACCACGCCACCGTCGTGAAGGCACGATGCCCGATGACGCGGCCTAAAACAATCGGGGCCCGAACAAACCGGGGCGCCGGTTCTGCCCCACCCGAATCCCGGCTACCGTCGGCGCCGCCACCGAAGCGCTCGATTGACGCCTCCTGAAGTAGGCAGTAGTTTCTCCTGAACAGGAGAGATGCCGTGGCCGCCAAGAGACTCGCCTACCCCGCCACTCGCTACAACCCGTCGCCGCTCGTCGATCTCACCGCGCGGGCCGAGCGCGAGCGCCTCAGCGCGTCGGCGCTCAAGGCGTTTTTCAACATCGCGGCCCGGTGGCAGATCCGCGACGAGGATGCGCGTCAGCTGCTCGGCGGCGTTTCCAACGGCCCCTACTACCAGATGAAGAAGGATCCGGACCGCGTGCTCGACGCCGACACGCTGCTCCGGATCTCGTATCTCATCGGGATCTTCAAGGCGCTGCACATCCTGCACAGCGAGCCGCTCGCCGACGAGTGGATCCGCCTGCCTAACGCCAATCGGATCTTTGCCGGGAAGTCCCCGCTCGCGTACATGCTCGCCGGCGGCCTCCCCGCCATCGAGACCGTTCGCCGCCTGCTCGACGCCCGCCGCGGCGGCGTGTGACGCCGTCATCCCGGTCGCGACGCCGGTTCCCTCGCACGACGCTCGTCCGCGAGCCCGACACGCACCGGCTGATCCCGTCGCGTTACCGGCCGCGCGGCGAGAGCGTGCTCGCCGTCATCGCTGACGACGACGCGCACCTGGCGGACATCTTCGACCTCGACCACGCCACGAACGCGCGGCTTCGCGCGGAGCACGACCTTGCGCCGGGTATCGGCATCCACGAGCTCGTCTTCGGCGTGCCGCACTTTCGCGTCATCAACGCCGCGTTCACGCATCCGCACCCGCTCGGCAGCCGTTTCAATGGACCCGAGCGTGGCGCGTGGTACGTGGCAATGGCCGTCGAGACGGCACAGGCTGAAGTCGCGTTTCACAAGACGCTGGACCTGGCGGAGATCGGGCGCTTCGAGGACCGCGTGACGTACGACGACTACGTGTCGGACGTGAGTGCCGAGCTGCACGACCTGCGAGGGGACAGAACGTTCGCGAAGTGCCTGGACCCCGACAGCTACCGCGCGTCGCAGCTGTTGGCCGAACGGCTGCTCGATGCGGGCGCGTTAGGCGTGATCTACCCGAGCGTGCGGGATCGCGGCGGGACCTGCATCGCGTCCTTTCGGCCGGCTCTCGTCGCGAACGTCCGGCGCGCGACGACGTACGAGTTCACCTGGGACGGCGGCCCGACGCCAAGTATCGAGGCTGCCGCCACGTAGCATCGGTCGTCGCTCGTGAGGCATCTCGGATGCCGTCTATTTCGTCGCGACGGCGATCACGCTGCGCGACGTGAGCATCGAGACGCTGTTCAGGTCCCGTAGAATATCGGCGTTCTCGGCGGTGACGTCCGGCTTCCTCGAGGCGAGCCGACCGCGGAACAGCGCGTGCGCGATCGCGATGAAAGGACCCCACACCGCCAGCAGCGCACGGGCGGAAGTCTTGAAGCGATCGTAGTGCACCGTCACGGACCGGAATCCCGCCCGGCGGAGCTGATACGCCAGGTAGTAGTACGGCACCGGGTTGATGTGCCCCGCGGTGTGCCGCGGGTCATCGCTCGACAGGAGGAGTGGGTCGAAGAGCACGGTAAACCCCGAGTGCAGGTACCGCACGCGGGAGTTGAGGTTCAGCACGTTAGGCGTGCTGACGATCGCGACGCCGCCCGGCTTGACGACGCGATGGAGTTCGCGGGCGAACGCGAACTGATCCTTGATATGCTCGATCACCTCGAGGCTGCAGGCGACATCGAACGATGACTCCGCGTACGGCAACGACCCATCGGGGTTGATCGGATCGCAGCGAACTCCCGGGTAGCGGAAGAACTCGGGGAACAGGTCGCACGCCGCGAGCACGGAATCCGGAGCTCGCCGGAGCTCCGATTGCAGTCGGTCGCCGACCATCTTCGAGAAGTACCCTTCTCCCGCCCCTACGTCGACGACCCGCGCGCCGTCGCGCAGGTACGGAAGCACGAGCGAAAACACCATGTCGTTCGTGCTCTGGTGAGAAATCGGGCGGATGTCGGTGCTGGCGGCGTTGGTCGTCATGGGACGGAATATCGTCGCCCATCGAGATTCGGGAACTGGCCCGTTGAGAACGGAACAGAGGATCCAAGAGTGTTGAGGGCCTCGTGCCTTCTCGAAGAGAACGTTGACTTAGGTGCTTTCGCCATCGAGACTTAGGCAACACTTGGAAACACATGGCTGTGTACGCACGGTCCCGCCCCGAGTCACGAAAACGAGCGCGGCCCGGTCGTGCCCGAATCCCTCCACCTCAAGCACCGGCCACCGAATGCAGGGATTCGATCGTCGCCGCGTGCGATTGCGCCGGTATTGCGGTGGTGGAGCTCGGAGCCTAGCGTCGATTCGATGTCGGGGAACGTTCGTCCCCCTGTAACCGCGCAGTTTGTCCCTTCGTACAGATGGCCATGTCGCTATTGACCCAGGAAGCGCAGTTCCCGACTCCCCCTACACCGCCGACCCCACCAATCCCGCAAGCGCCCGATCGGGTGATTCGGATCGGTGGCCCGGACGGAATGACGATCGAGCTGCCGACGCGGCCCCTGACCGGACGCGAAGTGGCCGCTCTCCGCCAGCGTGGTAGCGAGCTGTCCCGGCAACTCAATTCAGTGAACAACCGGCGAGATCAGCTCGCGGCGCAACTCGAGGACGCCGAGGGAGCGAACAAGACCGGGATCGAGGCGCGGATCGCACAACTCGACCAGCGGATCATGGGCATCGAGGGGGACATCGCGCAGAACGGGCGTCTGCTCGCGAGTGCGCCAGCCAGCGCACTGGCCAACGCCAATGCTGAGACGCGCCCGGCTCCGTTCAACCTCAATCCCAATCAGGTCACGGGAATCAGCATCGTCTCCATCCTCGGCATGACTTTCGTGGCGTTCCCGATCGCGCTCGCGATCGCGCGCAACATGTGGCGACGCGGGACACGTCAGGTTGCTGCCGCCACGCCGTCTCCGGAATCGGCGCAGCGGATGGAGCGACTCGAGCAGGCCGTCGACGCGATCGCCATCGAGATCGAGCGCATCTCCGAAGGCCAGCGCTTCGTGACGCGACTCCTCGCTGAAGGCAGCGGACCCGCGTTGCCCGTGGGGCAGAAGCCGGCAGAGGCCGTGCGCCTCTCCGACCGCGAGCCTGTCCGAGCGTCCCGCGAGTCGGCCTGATATCTTGATGGCCGCGCGATCGACGACGCGCGGATGCGAGCACGACACAACCCCGCCGACCCACTGACTGCGGAGCCGTCCATGGGCAGCAGCTATTCCATCACGCGACCAACGAAGTACTGTCACGCCTGCGGCAACGTGATCGATGCCATGGCGGTCGTGTGTCCGAAGTGCGGCGTTATGCAGTCGGGAGTTCCGGCGCTGATGGGTTCGGAGAAGAAGATCCTTCCCGCATTCCTGCTCTGCTTCACGCTCGGCGTCTTCGGCGCGCATCGCTTCTACGCCGGAAAGATCGGGACGGGCCTGCTCCAGCTCTTCACGCTCGGCGGCCTTGGCATCTGGACGCTCATCGACATGATCATGATCGTCGTGGGGGCGTTCACCGATAGCGAAGGCGAGAAGATCGTCGACTGGACGTGACGCCCGTTTTGCCTGACGAGTTGACTCTCGATGGGCCCACGCACGTCAGCGGATAGCGAACGCGAAGGAACCGTGAGCGATCACGAGCCGGCACGGCGCGACGAGGACGGTGAGAGTGTCTTTGCGCTGGTTGCGCAGCTCGCTCGTCGTGCGTCGGATGGTCAGCTCGTCGTCGCGGCTGCCATCGGGATCGTCGCGGCCGCGTTGGTCGGCCTCGTACGTCCCGACCTGTGGTTCCTGGGTCTGCCACTCCTCTCCGTGGGCTCGTTCGGCGTCTGGGGGATTGCGGAGCGCACCGAGACGGAGCGCGTGGCTCGCCTTGGGCCGGACTTCGGCGGCCGGCGCGCGCTCGCCGGCGTGCGGGTATCCGCCGCGATTATCGGAACGCTGGCAGGGACGCTCACGCTTCTCGCCGTGGTTGCGCGCATGATCGGGACCTGGAAATCCTGACTGCTCCCAAGCCAGCTTTCTGCTCCCCAATTCGCCTCAGTCATGTCACAGCCGTCTCTCGCCGGCCGGGCAGTCCTTGCGCTGTTGCTGCTCGTCGGTTTCTACGTCCTCGCGCTGGCGATGGTCGCCGGCCTGCTCTATGTCCCCTACGCTGAGGTGGTCTATTTCCATCGGATCGACCGCCTAACGCTGTTCTCGATCGTCGGAGCCGGCGCGATTCTCTGGGGGATTCTCCCACGGATCGACCGGTTCACCGCGCCGGGGCCGCCGCTCTCACGTGAGCATCAACCGCGCCTCTTCGCCGCGCTCGACGACGTGGCCCGCTCGGCCGAGCAGGCGATGCCGCGCGAGGTCTATCTCGTGCCGGACATGAACGCGTGGGTGGCACAGCGCGGTGGGATCATGGGGCTAGGCAGTCGACGGGTCATGGGAGTCGGGCTCCCGCTGCTTCAAACGCTCACGGTATCGCAGATGCGTGCAGTGCTGGCGCACGAGTTCGGGCACTATCACGGCGGTGACACCGCTCTCGGGCCATGGATCTACAAAACGCGCGCGGCAATCGGGCGGACGTTGCACGGCCTGTCGCAACACACGCCGTTCCTGATGAAGCCGTTCGAGTGGTACGGCAAGGCGTTTCTCCGGATCACGCATGCGATCTCTCGCCGTCAGGAGCTCGCCGCAGACGCGCTGTCGGCGCGCGTGACCGGGACAACGACCGCGATCAGTGCGCTCAGGGCAACGCACGGAGCGGGGATGGCGTTCGAGCCGTACTGGCATGCGGAGGTGGTGCCGACGATTCAGCGAGGCTTCCGGCCTCCGCTCGCAGACGGGTTTCGGCATTTCGTGGCGGCGCCAGCCATCGCGACAGGCGTCGCCACGGCGCTCGAAACGCAAATCGCCGAAGGGAAGGTCGATCCGTACGACACGCACCCGCCTCTCCGAGACAGAATTCGCGCGCTCGAAGCGGCGCCTGTCAGAAAAGAGGCCACCGCCGACGATTCGTCCTTCGCGATCTCGCTGCTCGACGACGTCGCGGCGTTGGAGCTCGCGCTGATCGATTGTCTCGTGCGCGACGAGCATCGCGGCAAGCTCGCGCCGCTCGCGTGGGAGGACGCTGGCGAGCGTGTGTGGGTGCCGGTGTGGCGCGAGCAGGCGCGCGCCTATGCGGACCGGCTCGTCGGGATCACGCCGAACATGCTCCCATCACTCGCGCTTGATCGCGGCGGCCTGGCGGTCAAGCTCGGCCTGGTCCGGGATCGCGGCGCGACGGACGACGCTGTGATGATCCAATCCGCGCACGCCCTCGGGAGGGCGATGGCCGTCGCGCTTCACGCGCGGGGCTTCGCCGTCCGGGCTCTGCCGGGCCATCAGGTACGGTTGGAACGGGGCGACGTGTCGATCGCGCCGTTCAGTGCGTTAGGCGACCTTGCGTCGGGGGAGATGACCGCCGAGGCGTGGCGAGACCAGTGCGATCGCGCCGGCATCACGAACCTGGATCTCGGGAATCGGGAATCGGAACTGCCGGGAAGCGGGAGACGGGAGACGGGAAGCGGGCAAACAGCGTAAACCCTCGGGAGGCTCATCTCGTGTAGAGAGGCATCCCGAGGGTTCTACGCTTCCTACCCGTCTCCCGTCTCCCGTCTCCCGATTCCCTAGATCGCCCAACCCGATCGGTATTCCCGAGTCAGATAGGCGTTCGCCTCCGGTGCGTTGGTGAACTGCATCTTCGCGCCGTCGTAGAGCACCTTCTTCCCCTGCCCCGCCCGCAGCGCGGCGATGCCTAACAACATCGTCTCCGTGAGCATGGCCGAGTAGTCGAACGGTGCGCTGGCCTTCGCTTCGCCCTTGCACGCCTGGGCGAAGTTCATCT
>JBKOYV010000154.1:0-2977 GCA_046725585.1 Gemmatimonadota bacterium
ATGATTGGCTTCTCGGCCATGGTCGCGATCATCGCGCCTGTGACTGCGCCAGCGACGGACAGGCCGACGAACACGTCCGCGCCGACGAGCGCATCGGCCACCGTCCGCGCGTTGGTGTCGTTCGCGTAGCGCGCCTTGTACGGGTCCATGTCCCTGGCGCGACCTGCGTAGATCACGCCCGCGCGATCGCACATGATGATGTTCTCGTGCCTAACGCCGAGCCGCTCGTAGTGCGACGCGGTGGCGATCGCGGCGGCGCCGGCGCCGGAGAACACCACGCGCACCTCCTCGATGCGCTTGCCGACGATCTCGAGCGCGTTCAGGAGCGCGGCGCCCGAGATGATCGCCGTGCCGTGCTGGTCGTCGTGGAAGACGGGAATCTTCATCGTCTTCCGAAGCGTCTCTTCGATGTAGAAGCAGTCGGGCGCGCGAATGTCCTCGAGATTGATCCCGCCGACCGTCGGCTCGAGCAGCTGGCAGAAGCGGATGACGTCGTCGGGATTCTCGGACCCGACCTCGAGGTCGAACACGTCGAGGTCGGCGAACTGCTTGAAGAGGTTCCCCTTGCCCTCCATTACGGGCTTGCCGGCGAGCGCTCCGATGTTGCCCAGCCCGAGCACCGCCGTGCCGTTCGTGACGACGGCGACGAGATTGCCCTTCGACGTGTACCGGTACGCGTCGTCGGGATGGTGCTTGATCTCGATGCACGGCTCGGCCACGCCAGGTGAATAGGCGAGGGAGAGGTCCCGCTGGTTCGTGAGCTGCTTTGTCGGGACGACGGCGATCTTCCCCGGCTTTGGTAATGCGTGGTACTCGAGGGCGTCTTCGCGCTTCATGATGGAGAATGATACGGGGAGCTCTGACCCTAACGTTGCACGCGGGGCGCGTCGAGCGCGTCGATCTTCGCGACGCGTGCCGCATGCCGCCCGCCGCCGAAACCCGTTGACAGGAAAGTCTCGACGATGGCGAGCGCGAGTCGCGGTCCGATGAGACCACCACCAAGCGTGAGCACGTTCGCGTTGTTATGCTCCCGCGCGTTGTGTGCCGTGGTCACGTCGTAACACATCGCCGCGCGGACTCCCGGCACCTTGTTCGCCGCCATGCAGCTTCCGATGCCCGCGCCGTCGACCATGATGCCGATCTGCGCGGCACCGCTCGCGACGGCTCGAGCGACCGGGATCGCGTAGTCGGGGTAGTCCACCGCCGACGTTCCCGTCGTGCCATGGTCGGTGACGTCATGGCCAAGCTCGCGAAGCCTGGCTGCGATGGCGTCTCGGAGCGCGACCCCGCCGTGGTCCGCACCGACGGCGATACGGTGTGTTGCGACCGGTGGTGATACTGTGGCGACCGTGGGCGCAGATCCGTCGCTCGACCCGGCGGCGCCTTGCGGGCTGGTCCCGGCGCGGGGCGCCTGACGCCTTGCCAGCGCAGGCTTCGACCCTTTCAGCGTTACGCCCGAGCGCGCGGCAACGTCCCGCGCGCTCGGTGTGATGACGGCGCCGGTTGCGTCCAGTTCACGCGCGCCGCCTTTCGCCGCCCGACGTACGTCTCGCTCGGTAATGACCCTCGCCCTGGCCATTGGCGGAAGGTATTCGCGCCGGGGTACCGCGACCAGCGCTAGCTACGCGCGACTATCCTCCGGCCGAACCAGGCAAGTATCACCATCACGCCCGACGCGGCAGAAATCGCTGGTCCCGAGGGCAGATCGAAAGGCACCGACAGCGAAAACCCGAGGAACGCCGCAACGAGCCCCGACACGACGGACCAGAAGAACACGCCCCGCATCGTGCGAGAGAGCAGGAGCCCCGTCACCGCCGGCAGCACGAGGAAGTTGAACACGAGCATCACGCCGGCGAACTGCATTGCCGAGGCGATCACGACCCCGAGCGTGAGGTACAGGAGCAGGTCCCATCCGCGCGTGTTGTACCCGAGCGTGCGCGCCGTCTCGCGGTCGAAGGAAACGAACAACAGCTCCTTGTAGAAAACCGCGTGGACCACGAGCACCGGCACCGTCACGGCGAGCAGGACGAGCGTATCGCTGCGCGTGATGCCGAGGATATTGCCCGAGAGGAAGATGTCGTGCGCCTCGCCGGAGGCTGCCTTCGCGATGAGGAGAATGCCGACTGCCGCGGCCACCGAGTAGGTGATGCCGATGGTGGCGTCGGGCGGAATGCGGCCGCGTGCGCCGCTCGCGAAGAACAGCACGGCGACGAGCGTGAGCAGCAGCGAAACGACCGTCGGCTTGGCTGTGCCGCCCAGCGTGACGCCCAGCCCCGCGAGCCACAGCGCGAGCGCGATGCCGGCCGACGAGATCTGCGCGAGCGCCGCGCCAACGAACACGATGCGGCGCAGCACCACATACACGCCCAGAACGGAGCAGGCGAGCGCGATCACCAGGGCGCCGTACAGCGCCTCGCGGAAGAGGAGGACGGTACTAAACACGATTGGCCGTCGCCTCGCTGGCGGGACGCCGTGCCACGACGATGCGGTGGCCGTCGAACGAGTCCACCTCGACGGGAATACCGTACATCTGGCTCAGCGCCTGCTCGGTCATGATCTCGTCGGTGGTGCCGATGCGAAAGCCACCCTCCACCACGAGCGCGATCCGCTCGACGTAATTCGCCACCTCATTGAGCGCGTGACTGACCATGAGCACGGTGAGGCCGTCGCGTTCGTGCAGCTCCCGCACGAGCCCGAGGATCTGCGTGGTGGCGACGAGGTCCATCCCGTTGGTCGGCTCGTCCAGCACGAGCACGTTAGGCTCACCCACGAGCGCGCGCGCGATCAGCGTGCGCTGTTTCTGGCCGCCCGAGAGATCGGCCAGCGGCCTGTCGGCGAGCCGGTCGATGCCGACGTGCTCGAGTGCCTCGTGCGCGCGGCGACGGTCCTCATCGGTCGGTCGGCGTCCCAGTCCGATGCGGTCGTAGCGACCCATCATGACGACGTCGAGCACCTTGAGCGGGAAGTTGTAATCCAC
>JBKOYV010000251.1:0-8879 GCA_046725585.1 Gemmatimonadota bacterium
CCCATCCCCTCGATCGTTAGGCACCCCGGCCACAGATGCAACCCCGGGAAATGGCCCTCGAAGAAGATCTCGTTGGCACTGATGTGCCGGGACGCGCGCAGCGTGGGCGGCGGGCCGGCCTCGAACGCTTCGACACGATCCACCATCAGCATGGGGCGGCGCTGAGGAAGCAGCAGCTCCACGACGTTCGAGCCGAGTGGCAGCGCACCCGCGCGTATTCGCGTTGGGTGCGTCATGCGGCGAGCGCCTCCGCCAGCCCGGCGAGGTCCGCCGGCGAGTCCACGCCGAGCACCCGGATGTCCCGCCCCAGGTTGCGGCGCGCGAGCCCGCGAAGGGGTTTCCCCGGCCCGACGGTAATGACGATGCGCGTTTGTATTGCCGAGAGGCTTGCCATTGTCGTTACCCACTCCACCGGGTGCGTGAGCTGAGCGGCGAGAAGCTCCACGAGGTCGTCCTCCGCCCGCACCGGCTGCCCGGTTCGATTGCACACGAATGGGAGACGCGGGGGGCCGTGGATGGCGTTTTCCAGCGCCGTGCGGTACGCACTCACCGCTCCCGACATGGCCGCCGAATGCCATGGCCCACCCGTGTCGAGCCGTACGGGCGCGAAGCGCGGAGGCACAGTGCCTAACGCGGACCACTCACCGGCCAACACCCACTCGTCCGGCGCGTTATGAGCGGCGATCTGCACGCGGCCGCGCGTCCGTGCGTGCGTCACCGCCTCCTCCGCTTCCGCCCGCGAACGTGCGCTCAGCGCGAGCATGCCGCCGGGGTGCTTGCTGGCAGCACACGCCATCGCACGGCCACGCGCGGCGGCGAGTGCCACTGCGCGATCGGGACGCAGCGCACCCGCGGCGACGAGGGCGGCCACCTCACCGAGCGAGTGTCCGGCGACCACGTCGGCCCGCACGCCACGCGTGGTCAGCTCGAGCAGCGCGCCCACGCTGATTGCGGTAAGGACGGGCTGATACGCCGCAGTATCCCGCAGCGCCTGGCCGGACCCGTGCAGGAGCCCCGCGATCGGAATGCCCACGTGCCGCGCGGCATCCTCGAGCAGCGCGCGCGCGGGAGCCGAGCACGCGTGCCACTCGCCTGCGACCGCGGCGACATCCATTCCCTGTCCTGGAAACAGAAACGCGAGACTCGCAGCGGAGGTCATAACGAGAGTCCTCCGTCCACCACCAGGCTCTGACCGACCACGTAGCTCGAGTCGTCGGACGCGAGAAACACCACGGCGCGCGCTACCTCATCTCCTTCCCCGAAGCGGCCGAGCGGGATCGCCGCTCGGCGCTGCTCGGCGACGCGACGGTCGAGTCGCTCTCCCATGCCGGTCGCGAGGACGCCGGGCACCACGGCGTTCACACGTACGCCCCGCGGCGCCAGCTCGGCCGCAAGTGTCGCCGTCAGCGAGAGCACGCCGCCCTTCGCCGCCCCGTAGTTCGCCTGCCCCGGACTCGCGCGCAGGCCGGCCACCGACGCGACGTTGACGATCGCGCCACGGCGCCGCCGCAGCATGAACGGTATCGCTGCGCGGCAGCAGTGATACGTTCCCGTCAGGTTGGTGACGACGACGTCCTCCCACTCCGACGGCGCCATCATCGCGAAGAACTGGTCGCGCACCACCGCGGCGTTGTTCACGAGCACATCCAGCCCGCCACCCCGCGCAAAACCGGCGATCGCGCCTTCGGTGGCGGCGCAGTCTCGCACGTCGAAGCGGACCACCTCGCCCCGACCGCCGGCCGCGTCCACCGCCGCCAGTGTCTCCGTCGCGTCGGCTTCCTGCGCGCGGTAGCCGACGCCCACGCGTGCTCCCTCACGCGCGAACGCGACCGCGACCGCGCGCCCCAGCCCGCGCGACGCGCCGGTGACGAGGACGTGTCGGCCCTCGAAGCGACCGCTCATCGGCGCGCGAGTGGAGGCATGGCGACTTCGGCACGCGTGGCATACGAGTGCAGTTGCGGGCTCACGAACAGGCTGCGGTTGTTGAGGACGGGCGGTGTCACCGAGCGCGCCGGCACGGGGCCCGCAGCGTGTGAGACGGTGAAGGTATCGATCCCCGGATGCGCCCACTGCACGTCGAGCAGCGCGAGCGCGACGCAGTCGCCGCGTGTCGTGGACCAGCCGGCGTTCACCACCCGGCCGACCACCACGCCGTCCAACCGCACGTCGTCGCCGACGGACACGACGCATTCGGCGACGAGGCTCGTTAGGCGCGCGGAGATCGGCGCGGCGCGGCGACGGCGCAGTGCGTCGAGCCCCACGGCGTTCTTCTCGTACGAGACCCGCCACTGGAGTTGGAGCTCGATGGGCGTGACCGGCTCGCGGCCCTCGCGCCGCACGTTGAAGAAGAAGTTCTCCAGCGCACACTGGTCGAGCACGTCGAGCGTCCCACGCGCGACGCCGAGCGGCTCGCCTTTCTGGAACAGCAGCGTCTCGATCGAATCGCGGGCCTCGCGTGGCACGATCAGCCCGTAGCCGAACTCGCCAGTCTTTCCGGCGCGGTAGCACGTCCACTCGTCCGCGTGGAAGAACGTGAGGTACGGGAGCCCGATCGCCTCGGCGCCGGCAACGCGACTCACCAGCTCCCACGCGTACGGTCCATCCAGACCGAGCAGGGTGTGCGTCGCCGTGCGGTCCACGATCTGCACGTCGCTTCCGGACGGAACGTAGCGGGCGAGATGCGCGTGCAGCGCGTCGGCGGTGGGGCCTTCGATGAGCAGGTCGTACTCCTCATCATCAGCCACGAGGTACGCGTCCGCGAAGCAGTGCGCCCCCTCGTCGAGGAGCAGCACGTGCTGGAGCTGCCCGTCGCGCGCCCGAACCGTGCCTGCGCACAGCACGTCGATCGCGGCGCGCGCATCATCGCCACGAACGCGCAGGAGGTGGACGTGATCCAGGCGCGTGATCGTGACCGACTCACGGATCGCGACGGCCGCGTCAGCCGGTGACATCGCAGCGCTCCGCGGATTCGGCCGCGAGGACGAGGTCCACGAGCCCATTCACCGTGCGCATCTCGGCACGCCCGAACACGTCGTTAGGCAGCTGCACATCGAACTCCGTGTCCAATTGGACCACGAGCTCCACGGCATCGATCGAATCGAGCCCGAGGCCGCTGCCGAAGAGCGCGGTGTCGGGGTCGATCTCATCGGGCATGCGTCGCACACCCAGTGATTCGATGAGGACCGTGCGGATGCGAGCGAGCACCGCCTCGCGCTGACGGAGCCGCGCCTCGAGAGTAGGAGTCATATCGACGGTCCATTGGTGAGAAGGAGCGCGGTGGCGAGAGAGCGTCCGCAGTCGCTGGTGACGAGCGCGGCACGAGCCGAACCGGAACGAAGCGCGAGCACCGCGTCGGCGAGCGCGAACACGGCGCCCGTAGCACCGCCGGTGGGATCGACGGCGCGGAATACGCGCGTGCCGTGCGGCACGCCGTTCGGGGCCGCACGGGCGAGCGCCTCGGCGAGGTGTCCCGGCGCGGCGAGCGCCCACCCGGCAAGACGAACGGACGGCCCGCCGCTGCTCGACGTGTCCGCGTTAGGGTCTTCGTCATCCACGCCGAGCAGCAGGCACGCTGCACCGTCCGCGTGCGAGTCATCGCTCTGCTCCACGTCGTCGTCCGCCGGGCGTTCGTCGACGCCGCCGGCGACCATGTGGTCAACGTCGTGGCGAGTCGCGAGGAGCTCGGCCGCCAGCGCCACCGCGACCAGCCCGGTTCCCGGTCCGGTCGTGATGACGGAAAGCGGACCGCGGAGGGAGAGGAGCTTCGAGCATGCCCCCGCGGCCGCATTGAGCACGATGCGTGCGAAGGCCGAAGCCGAGAGCTGCGAAAGCCCGCGCGCCGCGATGCTGTCGGCGAACGCGCGCAGGCTGGCCGGCGAAGCGCGGCGCTGGCCCACCAGCAGCCCGGTCCGATCACGCAGGGGGCCGCGCACGACCACGCCCGCGTCCTGCAGCGCGAGTGCCGCGGCGGCGGTGAGATAGCGCGCCGTTGGATCGAGCCCGCGTGGATCGGCAGCCCTAACGAGTGTCTCGATCGAGAAGGCAGGAACGCGTCCGTCGACGCATCGCACACCGTTCGGTGCGCTCAGAAACGCCTCGGGGCCCTGCCCGAAGGCGCCGAGCAGCCCGAGCCCTCGCACCATGACTGGCCGACGAGCGCGCGCTTGCCGCGCGCCGCCATCACGGGACAGCACTACGGCCGCGTTCGCGCCGCCGAACGCCGAGCTCACCGAGACGGCGCGTGCGTAGGACCAGCGGCGCGGCGTCGGGCCGGGAACGGGATCGGGTGGTCCGTGCGGACGCGGACCCGCGAAGTTCATTGTGGGCGGAACGAGAGCGCGCTCCATTGCCGCGATGGTAACGATCGCCTCGAGGATGCCAGCCGCGCCCTGCGCGTGACCGAGCGCTCCCTTCGTCGAGCTCACCGGGACTTCCGCCGCGCGCGGACCGAGCGCGCGGCTGATGCCGAGCCACTCGGCCGAGTCGTTGGCCTCCGTGCCCGAGCCGTGCGCGTTGACGTAGCCGACGGTCGTGGCGTCCGCGTTGGCGTCGGAGAGGGCGGCGCGGATCGCACGCTCGATGCCGGCTCCCTTCGGGTCGGGCGAGGTCTCGTGCCACGCATCCGCCGAGAGCCCGTAGCCGGAGAGGACCGCGCGCACGCGTGCCCCGCGGGTGCGCGCGTGTGACATGCGCTCGAGGACGACGAAACCCGCCCCCTCACCGAGCGTCGTCCCCGATGGCGTGCTGAAGGGCGCGCACCGCGTCCGACTCAGCACGCCGAGCGCGTGGAAGCCGGCGAACACCTCCGGCGTGAGCACGTCCGCCCCGCCGGCGAGCACGACGTCGGCGGTATCCATGGCGAGCAGGTCGCGCGCGAACCCCAATGCCCCCGTCGATGAGGAACAGGCCGTCGACACCGTTAGGCGCGCGCCGTCGACGCCAATGGCATCCGCCACTGCCTCCACCAGTGAATGCAGAGGGCGCACGAGATCGGTGAGTCCCGTGCCGAACACCACTGCTACGCGAGCCCTGGCACGTTGCGTGTCTGCGCCCGAGTCGCCCAGTCCCGCGTCGGCAACTGCCTCGCGCGCCGCGCGCACCGCGAAGTCGTGGCAGAGCTGCTCGGTGAGCGCGCGCGATGACGAGGCCTCGGACGCGGCGCTCGCGACGACGGCGCCGGTGTGCACCCCGAAGGCGTCAGTCGGAAACCGGCGAATCGTCGTGATCCCGGAACGCCCCTCGGCGACGGCGGACCAGAGCTCGCCGCAGTCCTCGCCGAGCGCGCAGACCGCGCCAAGCCCGGTGACCACGATGTCTCGCGGTGCGCAGTCCACGCTCATTTGTCGGACGGCGCTGTCGTGGTGGGTTCCGGCTTCGGGTCAGACGTCATGGCGCCCATGAGCAGGATGACGAGTCCGACCAGCATCATGACCACACCCACCGTCATCACGAACACGCCGGGGGCCGCACCTGCCGCCACCACGGCAGCGCCCCCGGCGGTAACCAGGAAGCCGATGCCGAAAGTCTTCGTGCCGCGGCGGATGCGCCTGTGACGCAGCGAGGGCTCGTTGGCCTTCCAGAACAGCTCCTCGCCGACACGGGCCGCGAGTTGGCGCTGGCGTGCCTCGGATTCGACGTCGGTGTCAGCGACCTTCTCGACCTTGTCCAGGTACTCACTCACGAGCAGCGAGGGCGGCTGATGAGCGAGCCGCCACGTCACGTGCTGGAGCAGCTGGCGCAGCTGCGCGCGCCGAGGGGCCGAGACATCGGTGCGGCCCGCCTCCGCGTCGAGCGAATCGATCACACGCTGCGCGGTGCCGGGCGTCCGGAGCGCGGACTGGACGCGCGCGAGATCCTCGTCCGTTCGCGACTCGAGGAACGCGGTCATGCCATCGGTGGCCTGGTCGAACAGCGGCATTGCGCGCCAAATGCGGTCCTGCATTCCGGGGTGGAGCTGCGACGGCATCGGCAGATCGCCGAGCATGCCCGTGAGGAACAAGGCCTGGAGCGACGTACGCGCCAGCGCGTCGGTGGCGGCGCGGTCTCCATCCAACTTTGTCGCCCCGGCCGTGAGCGACCATTTTTCGATCCGCTCCAGTCCCCGGTCCACGCGCGTTAGGTATTCCTCCATGTCGGGCGGCGGAGGGAGCAACACGGGCTCCGCAGGCATCGGGGGTGCGGCGCCAAGCGGAGTGGCGGCGAGACCGGCGGTAGTGGTCGCGAACGCGGCGAGGAATTTTCGGCGCTGCATGGAAGCTCCTGAGGTGGAGGAGGCGTCGTCGGCGGAACCGCGGGACAAGTGCAGCGCAAACGATCGCGTGGAGGACGGGGACCCTTCCCGCCACACGGCAATTCGAATACGGCCGACAGTAGGAGCGCGGCATCCAGGCGGCGATACGTCGCGTGACGTAGACCCGCGACGTCGCAACACGCGTAGGGCAGATCGAACTGCAACGAGCCCATCGAGTTAGACGGATGTGGCCGAGCCTTTCTTCGGGACGCGTCGCTCGGGGCCCACGTAACGGTGAAGGCCGAGTCGTCGACGGGCTGAGGATACCGTCGCGATTATTTGTCTACGCTAATCCCATCGCGCGGCTGCCTGTTAGGCATTCCCGTGGCCATGTATCGACCGACAGGCGATGGCCGTCACTCGATCTCGCCGCCGCTCGTCCAGCGCTCCAGCAGCGCCTCGCAGTGTGCCGCGAGCGCGTCGCTGGAGTAGCTCGCCCCGCTCCTCTCGCGCCACTCCAGTCCGCCCATGCGACTCTCGACGGGTCGCAGTACCATCTCCTCCACCAGCTGCGCGCCCTCCGTGCGCCGCGATGAGCCCGGGTGCGAGACGGTCCCGCGCCACGCAACCACCTGCAGCTCACCGAGCTCCGCGCCCTGCGCGGAGTCCGGGAACCAGGACACGGTCACCGCGCCCGCGGCGGCCTGGAGGACACATCCGCGGGGCGTCCGGTGCCGCTGGACCTCCTTGGTCTTCGTGCCCATGCGGTGCGCGGCGCGCTCGGGGGCGAGCGCGTCAAGCAGGCGGCTGACCTCCTGCTGTACCGCGTTGCGCGCCTTCACGGTCGGCGGCACGTCCGACGGACCCGCGGGCGCATCGTCGTGGTCGTCCGGACCACCCATCGGGATCATTCCGTGCTCGTCTTGCATGTGTCCTGATCGCTCGCGTTTGGTTGGCCGAAAACTACAGCGCGAGCAGGCTTTATGTCTCGAGCAGGACCTTCCCCGCCGTCTGCCGGCTCTCGAGCGCTCGATGCGCCTCCGCCGCCTCGACCAGCGGGTACGTCCGGTCGATGTGCACGCGCAGCCACCCGTCGCGGATCCAGCCTAACAAGTCGCTGGCGCGCGCCGCGAGCTCCTCCGGCGTCGCCAGGTAATGGGCCAGGTTGGGTCGAGTGAGGAACAGCGATCCCTTGTGGTTCAGCACCTGGGGGTTGACCGGCGGGACCGGGCCACTCGCCTCACCGGACAACACCATCAGGCCACGCGGCACGATGCACTCCAGGCTCCGGTCGAACGTCGCCTTGCCGACCGAATCGTAGACGACGTCCACGCCTCGACCGTTCGTTAGGCGGCGCACTTCCGGCACGAAGTCCTGCTCCGTGTACAGGATGACCTCATCCGCGCCGGCATCGCGGGCCAGCCGCGCCTTCTCCGGCGACGACGTCGTGCCCACGACCCACGCGCCGCGGCGCTTCGCGATCTGGCACAGCAGGAGGCCCACGCCTCCCGCCACGGCGTGGATGAGGCACCGATCGCCGCGCTCGAGCGGATACGTCGACGTCGCCAGGTAGTGCGCGGTCAGGCCTTGCAGCATCACCGCCGCGCCGACGCGCGTCTCGACATCATCCGGGAGCTTCACGACTCGATCGGCGCTGGCGGTCGCGAGCTCGGCGTACGATCCGGCGAGCTGCTCCGACGCCACGCGGTCACCGAGCTTCACGTGCGTCACGCCGCTGCCCACCGCGGCGACAACGCCCGCACCCTCTCGCCCCGGAGTGTGCGGGAACTGCATTCGGTACTGGCCATTCCGCTGGTACACCTCGATGTAGTTGACGCCGATCTTCTCGAGGCGGACGACGATCTCGCCGGGACCTGGGCTGGGGTCGGGTAGCTCCTCGAGACGCAGCTCGTCGGGACCACCGACCTCATGAACGCGAATGGCTTTCATGCTGGTCCTGGGCGATGGAAGAAGCGTGCACACGCAGCACGCCCTGCGTTTGCTTGCGCCCTCGCCTCGTTCGAACGATGAAAATCGTGCCTGGCACCAATTCCGGCCGATGTCCCCGGGCCTCGGTAGTTCCCGCATGACTCAAACACGGAGGTTCACTTCAAACCCAGGATACAACGAACCATGCAGATATTGGCATCGCGAGCCGGCCACTCGCCTCTCGCACTCACGCTCGCGTTCGCCGCGCTCACCGCGGTTGCCGCGTGTCGCGACGAGCCGGTCGCGCCCAGGAAGACCCCCACGCCGCTCGCGACCAAGGCGTCCGCTCATGGCCCAACTCTCTACGTCACGAACACGAGCGGAGGCACCGAAGTCGGGTCGCTCCGGTGGGCGGCCGACCAGATCCAGTACGGCGGCGGCGGGACGATCGTGTTCGATTCCACGCTTTGGCGGTAAGACGATCACCCTCGACGCCGGGTTTGAGATCTACGGTGGTGAAACAATCATCGTGGCGCCGTCAAAGGGCGTCACGATCAGCGGCAAGGACCAGTTCCGCCTCATCTACGCCACCAACCTGACACTGGAGAACGTGACGCTCATGAAGGGGAACGCGCCCTTCGGCTCCGCGCTCGAGACCAGGCGTCTGGTCATGAATCTGTCTCTTATACACATCTCCGAGCCCACGAGACTATGAACTTGA
>JBKOYV010000442.1:0-28599 GCA_046725585.1 Gemmatimonadota bacterium
GTGAACCAGAAGCCGATGAGCAGGTACGAGCAGAGCCCCACCCCTTCCCATCCGACGAACAGCACCGGGTAGCTCGCGCCTAACACGAGCACGAGCATGAACGCGACGAACAGGTTGAGATACGCGAAATAGCGTGGGTACCCGGGATCGTCCTGCATGTACCCGACGCTGAAGAGGTGAATCAGCGCCCCGACGCCCGTCACCACCAGCGTCATGACCATCGACAGCGGGTCCACCTGCAGCGCTGCATCGACGTGCAGATCGCCGGCCGGCATCCACGAGAACAACGTGCGAACGAACGGCGCTTCACGGCTGACACCGAGCATCGCCATGAGGATTGCGACCGTCAGTCCGAATGAGAGCAGCAGCACGGCTGGCCCGACGACCGACACCAGGCCCGCGTACTTGTGCCGCGCTACCGGATGATGGTCGTCGCCGTGCGCGCCGCCGCCGCTCGAGCCATGCCCGTGGTCGTCACCGTGTGCGACAGCGTCATGCCCGGCCGCGCTCGGGTCCTTCGGCCCGACACGGGCCGCGGACGCCACCGACAGCCAGCCATTGATGAGAAAGCCGAGAAACGGCAATACCGGGATGAGCCACACCCACTCGGCGATGCTGCCGCTGAGCGGATGCGCACCCGTCGTCGCTTCCTGAAGCAGCATTAGCCTTTCAGCAGATTGATGTTCTCGAGATTGACCGTCTGCTTGTGACGGAAGATCGCGATGATGATCGCGAGCCCTACCGCCGCCTCGGCGGCGGCGACCGTCATGACGAAGACCACGAACACCTGGCCCGCCATGCCGTAGACCTTGCTCAACGCGACGAACGTCAGATTCACCGCGTTCAGCATGAGCTCCACGCACATGAAGATCACGATCGCGTTGCGACGGGTCAGAACGCCGATCGCTCCGATCGTGAACAGCACCGCGGACAGCGCGAGCGACTCAGCGAGCATCGATCCGCCTCCTGCGCCCGATCACGACGGCGCCGACGATGGCGACGAGGAGAAGAACGCTCGTCAGCTCGAACGCGAGCAGGTACTCCGTGAACAGCGGCTGCGCGACGCTGCCCACCGCGCCGAGGTCACGAACCACGTCCGGATCGTAGCCGCTGCCGGGCGTGAACGGTTCCGGCAGACGCCTGCCGGCGAGCGCCGCCACCTGCGCCAGTAAAGCGAGCCCCAGCAGCGCAGCCGCGAGCTTGCCCCACTTCCCTCGCATGTCGGCGATCTCGGATGGCTGTCCCAGGTTCAACAGCATGACCACGAACAGGAACACCACCATGATCGCGCCGGCGTACACGAGTACCTGAATGACGCCGATGAAGTGCGCCTCGAGCATGACGTAGAGCGCGGCGAGGCAGAACATCGTGGTGACCAGCCACAGTGCCGCGGCAACGGGACTCTTGCGCGTCACGAACGTGATCGACGAGGCGATCGCGATCAGCCCGAACAAATAGAAGTGAACTTCGTAGAAAAAGTTCGGCATGAGTAACCGCTATTCGCCCTTGGGATCGGCCGGGTCCCACATCTCGCACACCGGGTGCGTCTGGGCCATCAACCGCTCGAGGTCGTAGACGAAGCCCTCGCGGCTGTACTCCGAGTTCTCGTAGTGGCGGCCGACGTGGATCGCCTCTTCCGGACACACCTCCTGGCAATAGCCGCAGAAGATGCACCGAAACTCGTCGATCTCGAACACGAGCGGATACCGGTTTCCCTGCTCGTCCTCGCCCGGCACCAGCTTGATGCAGTTGGATGGGCACACCGTCGGGCACAGCCCGCAGGCGACACACTTCGCCTTCCCGGTTTCGGTCGTGAGCATGCGGTGCGTCCCGCGGTAGCGGCGCGAGATGCTCTCCTTTTGCTCGGGGTACTGCGTGGTCACCTTCTGCTCGAACAGATGCTTGAAGGTTCGAGCCATTCCCTTGAGTGTCGCCCGGACGTAGCTGACTTCCTCAACCGGGCGCTCCAGCACCTTCACGTTGATCGCCATCAGTCTCCTGACTGGGGGTTGAGATGAGAGCGCGCTGCCGTGACGGCGCGCAGCCGGGAGATCTGCTGCGGGCTCGCTCTGCCGTACGCGGGGCTGATGATCCGCCCGCGGTCGAGAATGAAGAACACAATGACCACGAGCACCGCGTTGACGGCGAGCATCGCGAGTCCATACAGGAATCCACGCTCGAGGCCGAGGTAGTCGAGCCCGAGGAGCGTCGCGGCGATGATCACGATGTAGGCGAGCGCCAGCGGCAGCATCGTCTTCCAGCCCAGGGACATGAGCTGGTCGTAGCGGAACCGCGGCAGGGTCCATCGGATCCAGATGAAGACGAACAGGAAGAACAGCGTCTTCAGGCCGAAGATGCCGATCGACAGCAGCGTCATGAAGAACGTCACGCCGGTCGTGTTGTCCTGGGTCGTGAACGGGATGTCCCATCCGCCGAAGAACAAGGTCGCCATGAGTGCGCTCGACGTCGCCATGTTGGCGTACTCCGAGATCGGGAACATCGAGAACTTCATCGCGCTGTATTCGGTGTGATAGCCAGCGATAAGCTCCGACTCCGCCTCGGGGAGGTCGAACGGCAGCCGGTTCGTTTCGGCGAACGCGGCGACCATGAAGATGAAGAACGAGATTGTCAGCGTCAGCACGTTCCAGATGTGCATGTTCGCCTGTTGGTCGACGATCTCGTTGAGCGTGACGTTGCCGGCGAGCAGCAGCACGGGGATGAGCGACATTCCCATAGCGATCTCGTACGACACCATCTGCGCGCTCGCCCGGAGGCCGCCGAGCAGCGCGTACTTGTTGTTGGACGACCAGCCCGCGAGCACGATCCCGTACACGCCTAACGACGAGATGGCCAGCGTGAACAGGAAGCCGACGGGCAGGTCCGCGACGACCATCGAGATGCGCCCCCACCTCGAGTCCCACGGCGCACCGAACGGAATGACGGCCGCTGCCATCAGCGCGGGAATGAAGGCGAGCATGGGTGCCAGCGTGAACAGGGGCTTGTTCACGTGGGCGGGGAGCGTCTCCTCTTTCATGAAGTTCTTCACGCCGTCGGCCGCGGGCTGTAGCAGGCCGAGCGTTCCGCCCACACGATTTGGACCGAGCCGGCCCTGAATCCAGGCCGAGATCTTCCGCTCGGCCAGCGTGAGGAGCGCGACGCCGACCATGTAGACGGTGAACACCACGACCATCTTGATGACCGTGGCGACCAAGAACGTCCAGAACGGCAGCGGCGGGTCCGGAACGGTGTGGACCGCTGCGAACAATGGCGACGGGATCACTGGGCTGCTCCTGCCGGTTGCGCCGCGCCGATGACGGGCAAGCCACGCAGCCCGATCCGGTCGTACGTCAGCCCGGCGAACTCCGCATGACTCGCCGCGAGCGCCGCGAACACGTCGGCGGGGAGGAAGTAGTTGGCCGCCTCACCTAACGACCCGAGCAGGTCGGACAGCACGAACCAGCTGGGGCGCGCGAGGCCAGGGGCAGCCTTCGCCTGAAGGAAGCGCTGCACGCGACCGCGGAGGTTCGTGAACGTGCCCTCCTCCTCGGCGAAATTCGTGATGGGGAGCACTGCTGCGACGTTGGTGAGCCCTGCGGGCAGCGTGGTCCCGACCACGACCACGGCCGACGCGCGGCTGGCGGCGGCAACCTCGGCGTCGGTCAACGCGTGGTCGGCGATCACGAGGACGTCACCGGCCCGCAGTCCGGCGAGCGGTGTGTCGGTCTTCGTGAAGCCGAGCATTTCGGCGCCGGTCACGTTGGCGGCTCGCTCGCTCCGGAGCGCGAGGTCCTTCACGCCAGGGAGCGGCGCTTCGGGGCCGCGGGCGACGCGAAACGCACCGGAGCCACCCGTGACGCGGACAAGGCGGCTCAGGAGGTGAAGCGCTTCGTTCGACAGCATCGGCGACGCGAGGACCAGGGTTCGCTTGCCGCGGATGGCTGTTGCGGCCGCACCTAACGCGACATCCCAGTCCGCGTCGGCGAGCACGCTGCCCTGGCTGACCTGCGGAAGCTCGAGTCGGTTCGGCCCGTTCATCCAGCGATAGTCGAGACGGCCGGCGTCGCAGAGGAAGTAGTCGTTGACCTCCGCGTTGGCGCGCGGCCGCATGCGAACGACCGTGTTGTCGCGCGTCTCGATGATGGCGTTGCAGCCCTGCGTACAATTGGGACAGATGGACGCCGTGCGGTCGAGCTCCCAGGCACGTGCCTTGTTCAGGAAATCCTTGGACAGCAGCGCGCCGACCGGGCAGAGCTCGACGACGTTACCCGCCCACGGATGCGTCAGGTCCTTGCCCTCGAACTTTCCGATGTACGCGCGATCGCCCCGTTCGCTGACGTTGAGCACCGGTTCCTGCGCCACGTCGTCCATGAACCGGACGCAGCGCGTGCAGAGGATGCATCGGTTGGGGACGTAAACGACGTCGCCGCCGAAGTCCTCCACGGGGTTGAAGCGCTTCGGTTCGCGATAACGCGAGTCCTTGCGTCCTTCCTGGAACGTGTAGTCCTGCAGCTCGCACTCACCCGCCTGATCGCAGATCGGGCAATCGAGCGGGTGGTTGATGAGCAGCATCTCGAGCACGCCCTTGCGCGCTTCGCGCGCCTGCTCGGAGTGCACGTGAACGATCTGCCCTTCGGCGACGGACGTTGCACACGCCGGGGCGAGCTTCGGCGCCTTCTCCACTTCGACCAGGCACATCCGGCAAACGCCGGCCACCGGAAGTCCCGGGTGGTAGCAGTAATGCGGGATGAGCACGCCGACTGTTCGTGCTGCCTCGAGGAGCGAGGTGCCCTCGGGAACCGCGACCGGCCTCCCCTCGATGGTCAGATTGATCGTCTTGACGTCAGCCATGTACTCGTCGTTAGGCTTTGAACCTCAGGCGACGGCCGTCAGGCCGCAGCGGCGGCGCGGAACGGGCACCGCTTGCCCTTGATGTGCGCCTCGAACTCGTCGCGCCACTTCTGAATGCCGGAGACGACCGGGACGGCGCACGAGTCCGACAGCACGCAGATCGTCTTGCCCGTCATGCTGTCGCCGATCTCGAGCAGCGTGTCGAGGTCTTCCATGGTTCCCTCGCCCGCCTCGATGCGCTCCATGATCTTGGTTGTCCACGCCGTGCCTTCGCGGCACTGCGTGCACTGGGCGCAGCTCTCGTGCGCGTAGAACCGGGCGAGCCTCGCGATCTGCTTGACCATGCACTGCGCGTCGTCGATGACGATGCAGCCAGCGGAGCCGAGCATGGAGCCTTTCGCCACCATGCCCTCGTAGTCCATCAGCGCGGCTTCGGCCTCCTCCATGTTCATGATCGGCACCGAGGACCCGCCGGGGATGACCGCCTTGAACTTGCGGCCCGGCGGCGGCCCGCCGCAGAGATCGTAGAGAAAGTCCTTGAACGGAAATCCCATCACGACCTCGTAATTGCCGGGCCGCGCGACGTTCCCGCACACCGACCACAGCTTGGTGCCGGTGCTCTTCGGGTTGTCGGGCCGCGCCATCTTTTTGTACCAGTCGGCGCCCTTGTTCAGGATATGGGGCACCGCGACCAGCGTCTCGACGTTGTTGATGGTCGTCGGCTGTCCGAACACGCCGGCGACCGCCGGGAACGGCGGCTTGATTCGCGGGTTGCCACGCCGGCCCTCGAGGGAGTTCATGAGGGCGGTCTCCTCACCGCAGATGTACGCGCCGGCGCCCTTGTGGACCCAGACGTCGACGCGCTTTCCGGTGCCCATGGCATTCGGTCCGATGACACCGGCCGCGCGCGCCTCGCGAACGGCGGCCTCCATCCGCTCCAGGGGCTCGGTGAACTCGCCGCGGATGTAGATGTAGCAGGTCTCCGCGCCGATCGCGTAGGAGCCGATCGCGCACCCTTCGATGAGCGCGTGCGGCGTCCAGCGCATGATCTCGCGGTCCTTGAACGTGCCCGGCTCGGATTCGTCGGCGTTGCAGCACAGGTAATGCGGCTTGCCGTCACCCGGCTTCATGAAGGACCACTTGAGCCCCGTGGGGAAGCCGGCGCCGCCGCGGCCGCGGAGGCCCGAGTCCTTCACGATGTTCACGATCTCCGCGGGCGTCATGCCTAACGCCTTCTCGAGCGCGACGTAGCCGCCGCGCTTGCGCCAGCCGTCGAGGCTGATGGCGTCGCGGTCACCGAAATACTGCGAGAGGACGAGCGTCTCCCGCGGATGCGGGGCGTGCGGGTATCCCATTAGGTCAGCTTGGAGAGAAGATCCGGCACCTTCTCGGGGGTCACCGACTCGATGAAGTCGGAATTGATCATCACCGGCGTCGCGAAGCCGCAGGCGCCGAGGCACTCGACCTCGATCACGGTGAAGCGGCCGTCGTCGGACGTGACGCCCAGCTCACCGCACTTGGTGTGTTTGAGGAACGCGTTGACCACGTCCTCCGCCCCGCAGACGTTGCAGGGCGACGTCGTGCAGACCTGGATGAAATGCTTTCCGACCGGGTGCTGGTGGTACATGGTGTAGAACGTCACCACGCCCTTCACGTACGCCGGCGTGAGCGACAGGACCTCCGCCACCTCCGCCATCGCGGCTTCACTCACCCAACCGCGATCCTCCTGCACCATCCACAGCGCTGGGAGGAGCGCTGACATCTTCGTCGGATATCGCGTCAGGAGGTCGTCGAGCTGCTTGCGGCGCTCGCCAACGAACACCGGCTCGTGCGGCTCGCCGTGCCCGTGCACCGCGCCGCCGTGCGTGGCATGGGATTCGGCATGAACGCCGCCCATCTCCTTGGAAATGGCCATCAGCGGTCGATCTCTCCCATGACGATGTCGATGCTGGCGTTGATCGCGATGACGTCGGACAGCAGGTGTCCCTCGACCATCTTCGAGATTGCGGACAGGTTGACGAACGATGGCGGACGGATGCGCCAGCGCACGGGCTTGGACGTGCCGTCCGACACCATGTAGTAGCCTTTCTCTCCCTTCGGGCTTTCCATGGCGACGTACGCCTCGCCAAGCGGAGGACGCGGCCCCTCCATCACGAGCTTGAAGTGATGGATCATCGACTCCATCTCGCTCGTCGCCTTCGACTTGTTAGGCAGGATAACGCGCGGGTCGTCGACGTTGATCGGGCCATCGGGAAGCCGGTTCGCGGCCTGCTCGAGGATACGGACCGACTGACGCATCTCCTCCATGCGGACCAGGTAGCGGTCGTACACGTCGCCGTTCGTGCCGACCGGGACGTCGAAGTCGTACGTCTCGTAGTCGTAGTAGGGGAAATCCTTGCGTACATCGTACGCGACGCCGGACGCCCTCAACATGGGACCGGACAGACCGTAATTGGTCGCCTCGTCGGGCGTCATCACGCCGAGTCCCACCGTGCGGCCGACCCAGATGCCGTTCTTCGTGAGCATCTTGTCGATCTCGTCGACCGTGTTCGGGAACTTCGCGACGAAGTTTCGGAGCTCGGTCATCCAGCCGTCGGGAATGTCGGCCGCCAGCCCGCCGACACGCGTGATCGTGGGCGTTAGGCGCGCGCCGACCCACTTTTCGATCAGGTCGTAGATGTATTCGCGCTGCTGGAACGCCCAGAGGAACGGTGTGAACGCTCCGATGTCGATACAGGTCGTCCCGAGCCACACGAGGTGCGACGCAATGCGCGAGAGCTCGCACGCGATCACGCGCAGGACCTTGCAGCGCTCCGTGATCTCGATCCCGAACAGCTGCTCCGCGCTCATCGCGCAGCCGACGTTGTTGCCCATCGCGTTGAGGTAGTCCTCGCGATCGGTCAGCGGCAGGATCTGATTGTACTGCCGGTACTCGCCGAGCTTCTCGAACCCGCAGTGCAGGTACCCGATGTGGGGGATACAGCGCACCACCGTTTCCCCATCGAGCTCGAGCACCAGGCGGAGCACGCCGTGCGTCGCCGGATGCTGCGGCCCGATGTTGATCAGCATGTGCTCGCCCGCGAGATCGGGCTCGACCATCGGTGGCGCCTCGACGGCGACGGGCGACCCATCGTCCGCCGTGACGAGCGGAACACGCTGCGGCCTTCCCTGGGCGTCCACACCCGTCGTGGAGAGCGCGACTTCGACCGTCCGCTTCTGCGTAGCCACTGCTATTCTCCTGTGCGCTCGCCGCCCTGAAGGCGCTTGCGCATGTCGGTCGGCAGGTCCTCGAAGGCGTCGGCGATGGAGAGCTCCTCCATCGAGTATCGCGCTTCCGGGTTTGCTGCGAGCGCCTGGCGCAGCTGCTCCGCGCGGCTGAATCGTCCGCGCAGCGGGAAGTCCTTGCGAAGCGGGAAGCCCTCGCGGTACTGCTCCCACATGAGGATCCGGCGCAGATCGGGGTGACCGACGAACCGGATGCCGAACATGTCGAAGCATTCCCGCTCCAGCCAGTCAGCGCACTTGTAGATCGACCAGACGCTCGCGATCTCGAGCGGCGCGTTCTTCGGGAGCTGAGCCTTGAGCCGGAGCTCCCGCCGGAACGGAAGCGACCGAAGGTGCCAGACGACTTCGATCGGGGCTTCCATGTCGCGAAACTCGACCGCCGTCACATCCGAGAGATAGTCGTACCGCTGCGAGCTGTCGTCGTGCAGCCACCGGACGATGTCGAGAACGCGGTCCGGCCGCACGTATACGTTCGTCACCCCCCACACGACCTCGACGCGCTGGATCGCGTCGCCGAACTGCTGTCGCAGGGCGGCGGCGGACGAGTTGGGATCTCCGCCGCGGTTGGGAACGTTACGCGGCGTGACCGGCGCCGGCGCGTTCCCCAGCGCGCTGCCGGCGTACTGGATCTCGAACGCGTCGCTCACAGGCCCGACCGCGTCTGGTGAACCGAGTTGCCGAAGGGCTCGGAGAGCTCGTCAATGACCGGCGGCGGGATATAAAGTTGGCTCTTGGGGTCTGGCTCCATCTCATTGCGGATCGTCGTGTCGTTCATCCGCTCGCGCTTCACCTTCTCCTGGAGCAGCATGATGCCGTACATCAGGCCTTCGGGACGCGGTGGGCATCCCGGGACGTAGACGTCTACCGGAATGATCGTGTCGATCCCCTGCACCACGGCGTAGTTGTCGAAGATGTTGCCGCTCGACGCGCAGGCCCCCATCGCGATCGCCCATTTCGGCTGCGGCATCTGCTGCCAGATGCGCCGAATGACCGGGGCGAGCTTGAACGGCACACGACCGGCGCAGATCAGCACGTCCGCCTGACGCGGCGAGAAACTCATGCGCTCCATGCCGAACCGCGCGAGGTCGAACCGGCTCGCGGCAGTGGCCATGAATTCGATGGCGCAGCACGCGGTGCCGAACGGCATTGGCCAGAGCGAGTTCGCGCGGCCCCAGTTGACCAGAAAGTCGAGGCGCGTCGCAACCCACCCTTCCTGAGAGTTCGGGTTGTACTCGACCACGCGGTGCTCAGGGCGAGGCGTCAGTCCCACTGCAAGGCTCCCTTCTTCCAGACGTAGATGAGGCCGATGACGAGAATCAGCATGAACACCAGCATCTCGCCGAGGCCGAAGAACGAAAGCTTTCCGGCGGGGCAGACCTTCGTGATCTCAACGAGCGGCGCCGAACAGGAGAGTTGTCGGTAGAACACGCCCCACGGAATCATGAACACGGTCTCGATGTCGAAGATGATGAACAACATCGCGACCATGTAGAACTTGATCGAGAACCGTTCGCGCGCGTCGCCGAGTGGTGGGATGCCGGATTCGTACGGCGTGTTCTTTTCCGGCGTGACGCGACGGCGAATCGTGAGGTGGGACAACGCGACGATGAGAATCGCGTTGGCGACCACGAAACCCATCAGCAGCAGTATCGGCAGATAGGTGCGATCCATCACGCTCCCGACTTCGTGAATTAATTCACTTGCTGGCAGGTGGTAAGCTATCCTGGGCTTCGAAGTAGTGTCAACCGAGCAAGTGCGAAGCACATGCGAGGTGAGCGTGTTCAGCTCGAACGTGTTCGCGCTTCGCGCGAACACGTCGGGAATCGGGAATAGGGAATCGGGAATCGCAGGCGCAAAGATGAGCACGCCGAACTGCCGTAGCTAACCATTCCAGTTATCTTCCCGCCGCCTTGCAGCGGCGCGATCGAACCTCTGAGGTCGGTCGATTCCCGATTCCCTATTCCCGATCCCCGATGAGCATTCAGTCAGACCGTTGGATTACTCGCATGGCCCTCGAGCATCGCATGATCGAACCATTCGAGGGCCGCCAGGTTCGATCCGGCGTGATCTCGTACGGTGTGAGCTCGTATGGCTACGACATGCGTGTCGCGCGCGAGTTCAGAATCTTCACCAACGTGCTGAATTCCGTCGTGGACCCGAAGAACTTCGATCCCAAGTCGTTCGTCGAATTCGAGGGTGACGTCTGCATCGTGCCGCCAAACTCGTTTGCGCTCGCCCGCTCCGTCGAATACTTCCGCATTCCGCGCGACGTCGTGACAGTGACCGTCGGAAAGTCCACGTACGCGCGATGCGGTATCATCACGAACGTCACCCCGTTCGAGCCGGAGTGGGAGGGTTACGTGACCCTCGAGATCTCCAACACGACTCCCCTCCCCGCCAAGATCTACGCCAACGAAGGGATCGCGCAGGTGTTGTTCTTCAAGGGCGACGAGCCGCCCGAGGTGTCGTACCGCGACAAACAGGGGAAATACCAGGGGCAGAAGGGCGTCACCCTGCCGAAGCTCTAGGGAGGCTGACCTTCCCGCGACACTCGCCCGCGTTAGGTGAACAGCCCCGCGGCGTACGCCACGGCGACGAGCGCCGCGAGGACGATCACGATCCAGCCGATCGGACCCAATCCTCGGCGGTGCGGCACGGTCGCTTCAACCTCGACACGCTCGTGCGCAGGGTCGTTGACCTCGGCACCGTGAACGTCACCCAAAGCGCTCGTCTTCTCGACTGCGTCCGCGTCGCCTAGATCCGGCTGCGTGTTCCGGTCTGGCGTGCGGTTCACGGCGCTCGGGGGATTCGTGTCGGGTGTCCGCTCCATGCGCCGACGGTCGTGCAGCAACCGCGCCACCCGCCGTCGTCGCCGCCGGCGACCCTTTGGTCAACTTGCGCCGGCGGCCGCCGTCGACTCGTCGCGCTCGGTCACCGTTGCCCTGAAATAGTCCCGATTCATGCGCGCGATGGTGTCGATGCTGATCAGCTTGGGGCAGGCCTCCTGACATTCGCCAAAGAGGGTGCATCCACCGAACCCCTCCAGGTCCATCTGCTCGACCATGCGAGCGACTCGCCGATAGCGCTCCGGCTGACCCTGCGGAAGCAGACCGAGATGGCTGACCTTCGCGGCCGTGAACAACGACGCCGAGGCGTTAGGGCACGCCGCGACGCAGGCCCCGCAACCAATGCAGGCCGCGGCGTCCATCGCCTCATCGACGTCCTGCTTTGGAATCGGGATCGAGTTCGCGTCGGGCGCGCTGCCCGTCGGTGCCGAAATGAACCCGCCGGCCTGGACGATTCGGTCGAGCGCGGTTCGATCGACAACGAGATCCTTGATGATCGGGAACGCCCGCGCCCGCCACGGCTCGATGTGAATCGTCTGGCCGTCGGTGAAGCTGCGCATGTGCACCTGACAGGTCGCCGCGCCGCGGACCGGCCCGTGCGCGACGCCGTTGATCATGAGCGAGCACGTGCCACAGATGCCCTCGCGGCAGTCATGCGCAAACGCGATCGGCTCTTCGCCGCGCTCCATCAGTCGCTCGTTGACGACGTCGAGCATCTCGAGGAACGACATGTCCGGACTCACATCCGGCGCGTCGTACTGCGCGAGTTGCCCGGGCACGTCCGCCGATTTCTGGCGCCAGACTTTCAGGGTGAAGCGCATCGTTAGGCCGGCCCCGTCATTTGTAGCTGCGCTGTGACAGCGGAACGTTCTCGAACACCAACGGCTCCTTCGACAGTGCCGGCGGATTCCCGGCCCCGCAGTACTCCCAGGCTGCCACATACGCGAACCGGGCATCGTCGCGCAGCGCTTCGCCATCCGGAGTCTGGTGCTCCTCACGGAAGTGACCGCCGCACGACTCGTCGCGATGCAGCGCATCCGTGCACATGAGCTCGGCGAACTCCAGGAAATCCGCGACGCGCCCGGCCTTCTCGAGCGCCTGATTGAGCTCGGCATCACTGCCGGGCACGTTCACGTTCCGCCAGAACTCCTCACGAAGCTCGGGAATGCGGCCCAGTGCGCGCTGCAGCCCGGCGGCGTTGCGCGACATGCCGCAATCCTCCCAGAGGACCGCGCCGAGCTCGCGGTGGAACGCGTCCACCGTACGCGTGCCGTTGATGCCTAACAAGCGCTTCGTCATGGACTCGATCCCCGCCTTCGCTGCCGCGAACTCCGGGTGATCGGCCGATACCTTCTCCAGCTTCGCGTTCGCGAGATAGTCGCCGATGGTGTACGGGATGATGAAGTAGCCGTCCGCGAGTCCCTGCATCAGCGCGCTCGCCCCGAGACGATTGGCGCCGTGATCGGAGAAGTTCGCCTCGCCGAGCACGTGCAGCCCCGGCACCGTGCTCATGAGGTTGTAGTCCACCCAGAGGCCGCCCATCGTATAATGCACGGCCGGGTAGATGCGCATCGGCACGCGATACGGGTTCTCGTCGGTGATGCGCTCGTACATCTCGAACAGATTGCCGTAGCGCTCGCGGATCTTGTCCTCGCCGAGCCGCTGAATCGCATCCGCGAAATCGAGGTACACGCCCCGGCCCGTCTCGCCCACGCCACGGCCTTCGTCACACACCTCCTTCGCGGCCCGCGACGAGATGTCGCGCGGACTGAGATTGCCGAAGCTCGGATACTTCCGCTCGAGGTAGTAATCGCGTTCCGATTCCGGGATCTCGCCCGGCGGACGCTTGTCGCCGCGCTTCTTCGGAACCCAGACGCGTCCGTCGTTGCGCAGCGACTCGCTCATGAGCGTGAGCTTCGACTGGTAGTCACCGCTCACCGGGATGCACGTCGGATGGATCTGCGTGAAGCACGGGTTCGCGAACGCGGCGCCACGCTTGTGCGCTCTCCAGATGGCCGTGGCGTTGCAGTTCTTCGCGTTCGTCGACAGGTAGAACGCGTTGCCGTATCCGCCCGTCGCGAGCACGACGGCATCGGCCGCGTGGGCCTCGATCGCGCCGCTCGTGAGATCGCGGGTGATGATCCCGCGTGCCTTCCCGTCGACGAGCACCACGTCGAGCATCTCGGTGTGCGTGAACATCTTCACCCCGCCCCGCGCTATCTCCTTCTCGAGCGCCTGGTAACAGCCCAACAAGAGCTGCTGGCCGGTCTGGCCGCGCGCGTAGAACGTCCGCGAGACCTGCGCCCCGCCGAAGGATCGATTCGCCAACAGCCCGCCGTACTCGCGCGCGAATGGGACCCCTTGGGCGACGCACTGGTCTATGATGTTGACAGAGATTTGCGCGAGTCGATAAACGTTCGCTTCTCGCGCGCGGAAATCTCCACCCTTCACCGTATCGTAGAACAACCGGTAGATGCTGTCCCCGTCGTTCTGATAGTTCTTCGCCGCGTTGATCCCTCCCTGCGCGGCGATGCTGTGCGCACGGCGCGGGGAGTCGTGGAACGAGAAGCAGAGAACGTTGTAGCCGAGCTCACTCAGCGTCGCCGCGGCCGATCCGCCGGCGAGCCCGGTTCCGACGACGATGACGGTGAATTTCCGCTTGTTCGCGGGGTTGACCAGCTTCATCTCGAAGCGGTGGGTATCCCACTTCGACTCGATCGGACCGGAAGGAATTCGGGAACGCAGTTCCATCGATATCGTTCGCTCGAAAACGATCGGGCGCCGCGGGGCGCTACTTGACGATCCCCGCGAGCACCGCGATCGGAATGATGGAGAAGCCCAGATAGAGGATCCACGCCAGCACCGCCGAAACGCGCCGCTTGAACGGATCCGTCGATGGTCTCGTTAGGCCCAGCGTCCGGATGCTGCTCCAGGTGCCGTGATAGAGGTGCAGCCCCAGACCGACCATCGCGGCGAGATAGAGCACGACGACCCACCACATCTGGAACGCGGCGACCATGTTGCCGTAGACGTCCTTGCGGTCGAATGCCGGATGGATGGTGCCGAACGTGAAATGCAGCAGATGCAGCACGATGAAGACGAGCAGCAGCACGCCGCCCCAACGGATCGTTCGCGCCGCGAATGTCGACACCTGTGGGGCGCGGTCCGCGTAGCCGACCGAACGCGCGCCCTGACTTCGTCGAGTGAGCTGATACGCGGCGATGACATGAAGGACCAGGGCAGCGAGCAGCCCGCCGCGGGCCAGCCACAACAAGGCCCCAAGCCGGTGTAGTGCCGCGGAGTACTCGTTGATCTTGAGCGGCCCCCCAAACATCTGCAGGTTGCCGAGCACGTGCACGATGAGGAAGGCGATCATGATCAGTCCCGTCGCCGCCATCACCGCCTTCTTTCCAACCGACGAGTGCCAGAATCGCGCGATCGCGCCTCGGCGGGCACTCGGCTGGTGGACGGCAGTTGCAGACGGAGCAGTCATCGCCGGCTACGACGCACGCGCTAGATGGTGAGCTTCGACATCGGCTCGCGCACTGCCTCCGCGCTCTTGCCGAGATCGACGCGTTCTTTCGAAGTGAGCTCGACCTCGAGCACCTTCTCCATACCGCCACGTCCGAGTTTCACCGGAACGCCGAGAAAGAGTCCCGACATCCCGTATTCGCCTTCGAGCCACGCGGCGCACGGGAGAACGCGCTTCTGGTCGAAGACGATCGCTTCGGCCATCTGAACTGCGCCCGACGACGGAGCGTAGTACGCTGAACCGGTCTTCAGGTGCTTCACGATCTCGGCGCCACCGTTTCGCGTTCGATCCACGATCTCGTCGAGCGTCTTCCGGTCGAGCAGCTGCGTCACCGGGATCCCGCTGACCGTCGTATAGTTGATGAGGGGCACCATCGTGTCGCCGTGTCCCCCCAGCACCATCGCCTGAATGTCGCGGACGGAAACGTCGAGCGCTTCGGCGAGGAAGGCGCGATACCGCGCGGTGTCGAGGACTCCAGCCATCCCGATGACGCGTTCGCGCGGGAAGCCAGTCACCTTCTTCGCGACGTAGCACATCACGTCGAGCGGGTTCGAGACGACAATGATGATCGCGTTCGGCGACGTCCTCGCGATCTGCTCCGACACCTGCTTCACGATGCCGGCGTTCGTGTTCAGCAGATCGTCGCGGGACATGCCCGGTTTGCGAGCGATTCCCGCCGTGATGATGACGATGTCCGACCCGGCGGTCTCGTCGTAGCCGTTCGCGCCAATCACGCGCGAATCGAAGCCTTCGATGGGTGCGGACTGCCACTGGTCGAGCCCCTTCCCCTGCGGAACTCCTTCGACCACGTCGACCATGACCACGCGGCGAGCCAGTTCCTTCTCCGCAACACGCTGAGCGGTAGTCGCGCCAACGTTGCCCGCACCGACCACCGTGATGAGATTGACCATGTTGTGCGTTGAGGTTGGTTGGTTGCTCCGGTACGGGCAAACTTAGTTGGACCGGGAGCGACCTACAACGCGACCAAGGTTCAGCCGCCCACCTGCGACAGCGCACGAAGCCCGCCGACTTTCATCTGCAGCAACGCGTGCTCTTTCGGCTTGTCGGCGAGCGCCTGCCGGAAGAGCGGCTCGAGTGGCTCACGCTGTCTGAGCGCATCGCGCAACAGCACCTCGTGATCCCCGAAGAGACACGTACGAAGGCGGCCGTCAGCGGTCAGCCGCACGCGATTGCACGACGCGCAGTACGTGTGCGTCATCGGCGTGATGACTCCGACCGTGCCCGTTGCACCGGCAAGCCGATAGTACTTCGCGGGTCCGTTGCCGCGAGGTGGTCCGCCATCCGGCGCGAGCGCGCCGAGTGATCCGATGCGCGATAGCACTTCGTCGCTCGGTACGATGTGCTCCCACGTGAGCCCGCTCATCTCGCCCACGGGCATGAGCTCGATGAAGCGAACGTGCCACGCGTGATCGATCGTGAGACGCGCGAAGTCCTCGATCTCATCGTCGTTGATGCCGCGCATGACGACGACGTTGATCTTGATCGGCGCGATTCCTTCGCGCTCCGCCGCGAGCGCTGACGTCACTGGATCGAACCCGAGGTTTCGTCTTGCGATCTTCGCGATCCGATCCGGACGCAGGCTGTCCGCACTCATGTTGATGCGATCGAGGCCGGCAGCGCGAAGCGCGCGCGCGAGCTCCGGAAGTCTCGCGCCGTTCGTCGACAGCGCGATGTCCTCGATCTCGGGCACGGCGCGGAGCAATCGGATGAGCTGCTCGAGGTTCGGACGAATCGTGGGTTCGCCGCCGGTTATGCGGAGGCGGCGCAGCCCCAGCGGCGCCAGCTGGCCCACGACGTCCGCAATCTCCTCGTACGACAGGATCTCGCTCTTCGGCAGCCACGGCAGCCCTTCCGCGGGCATGCAGTAGAGGCAGCGGAAGTTGCACCGATCGGTGACCGAGATGCGCAGGTACTCGATGCTGCGGCCGAATTGATCCTTGAGGGCAACACTCATTGGGCGCGGGCCTCGAGCACGTCGGGAGCTTCTCCTCCCATCTGCCCACCTTCGGCGGGCTCCCGCCGGTTCCCTGTTCCCGCTCCCACCCACTCTCGGGTGCCATCGACGTAGAGCTCGAGCTTCCAGATCGGTACGCGTCGCTTGAGCTGCTCGATGGCGAATCGCACCGCGTCGAGCGCAGGTGTGCGATGCGGGTGCGCGGCGACGACCGCCACGCTCACGTCGCCGAGACCGAGAACGCCGAGCCGATGTTCAAGGATCAGGCGGCTGACACCGAACCGCTCTTCCGCTTCGCGCGCAATGGAAGTCATCTCACGCTCGGCCATGCTCCGATACGCGGAGTACTCGATGCCCGTCACCGCCCTGCCCTCATTCACGTTACGTACGCAGCCGAGGAAGACGGCCGATGCGCCGCACGAATCATCGCTGACTTCCGAGATCAGTGCGGAGACATCGATGGGACCGTCAACGAGGCCGACGCGCATCAGCCACCCGCGACCGGAGGGATTACCGCAACTTCTTCTCCGCCGCGTAGCTCCGTGCTCGCGCTCGCGTACTCCTCGTTGACCGCAACGAGCGGGCGTGGCGGAAGCCGATCGCCGCCGGGCATGGCGAACAGCGTTCCGAGGACGTCGCGAACGGTCGAGCCGGGCGCGACGTCGAGCTCGATCGCCGACTTTCCGAGCGCGTCGGCGTAAGAGGCGAAGAGCAAAACTGTTACGGTCATCATCTGCGAAAGAATATAACCCGCGCGACTCGCGTGCACGTCGACAAAAAACCCGGCGCGTCAAGCGCCGGGTCATCATCGAATCGCCGAAGGATCGCGATTCGTCGCTGCTGTCGGAAGATGCCGGAACGTCAGTCTTCCGTGAGCTCCTCGACGTACTCGGTTCCGGCGACCATCGCGCGCAGCTCCTTCGACGGCTTGAAGACCGGAACGGGTCGCGCGGAAACCTCGACAGGCGATCCCGTGCGTGGATTCCGAGCCATCCGCGTTTTTCGCTGTCGAATCTTGAACGTGCCGAAGCCGCGAACCTCGATGTTCTTCTGCTGCTGAAGGGCTTCCTTGATCGCGTCTAGAAACGAATCGACGACGCGAGCGCAGTCCTTCTTTGAGATCATCGGTCCGGCAGTTTGCGATATCTGCGCGGTGACTCGCTCGACCAGGTCGGCTTTCGTCATTGATGGGCCTCGACAGAGACTCGTTAGGACACTCGATCAACGGCTCGAAACTAGGCCGTTAACCATTGTGTGTCAAGCGCTTGGCTCACTTGAGCCAGCTGTCTCGAGGCTGTCTGTTCAAGCGTTGGCCTTCTCAGGCCGAGCTCGCTTCAATGCGCTAGACGCTCGCCTTCCGAACGGTCTCCATGAACTCACGAAACAGTGGCCGGGCGTCGTGCGGACCTGGGGCTGCTTCGGGGTGGTACTGGACCGCGAAGATCGGCTGCTCGCGGTGCTTCAACCCCTCGACCGTTCCGTCGTTGAGGTTCACGTGCGTCACTTCCAGAGCCGGGGCACCCGGAACACCATGCTCGTCGCCGCGCACCGCGAAGCCGTGGTTCTGCGAGGTGATGAGGACTCGGCCCGTGGAGAGCTCCTTCACAGGATGATTCCCGCCACGGTGGCCGTACGGCATCTTGACCGTCTCCCCACCGAACGTAAGGCCGAGGAGCTGATGGCCCAGGCAGATCCCGAAAAGCGGGACGCCTGCGGACGCTATGCCGCGGATGGCGTCGGGGGCATAGGCAACGGCTGCCGGATCGCCGGGCCCATTGCTGAGAAACACGCCGTCCGGCGACCGATCGAGCACGTCCGCATGCGGCGTCGTCGCAGGCACCACCGTCACGCGGCATCCTTCCGCTTCGAAGAGCCGAAGGATGTTGCGCTTGATCCCGTAATCGTAGGCGATGATGTGTGTGCTCGCCCGCGGGTCGCCCCAGGTGTACTCCGACTTCGTTGAGACACGGGAAGCCAGATCGAGGCCCTCCATGCTTGGGCACGCGTCGAGCGCCGCTCGTGCCTCATCGTCCGGCTCATCTCCAAGTCCAATAACACCACGCATCACGCCGACGGACCTGAGATGTCGCGTCAACCGACGGGTGTCGACACCATCGAGAATCGGGACGTTGGATGCGGCGAGCCAGCTCCGGAGGTCGCCAGACGCGCGCCAGTTCGAGTAGCTCCGGGACAGCTCGCGCAACACGACCCCTGCGACCTGGGGTGTACTGGACTCGGGGTCCTCGGTATTGATCCCGTAGTTGCCGATCATGGGCGCCGTCATGACGACGATCTGGCCCTGATAGGACGGGTCGGTGTAGACCTCCTGATACCCCGTCATGTTTGTCGTGAACACGACCTCGGCTACCGCGGGCGCGATGGCGCGATCGAGCCGGCCGCGAAAAAGGGTTCCGTCCTCGAGGAGGAGGAACCCTGGGAGGGAGCGCTGGTCGGTCACCGGTAGTCGTTACGGCTTGGGCTGGGTACCCTTGGGCGCCGGCGCCGGCGTTGTGGGCGGAGCAGCCTGGGCCGGATTCTTTGGCGCTGCCTCGAGCGGAACCGCCGGATTCGACTTGCTCGTTGTGGGAGCAGTCGGTGCCGCCGGAACATTCGTCAATGGCTTATCCAGCACCGACGCCGGTACGCGGGTGCGTGCCGAGGCGATCTGAAGAACGAACGCCAAGAGCAGGAAGATGCCCCCGCACCACCAGCTCGCCTTCGTCAGCAGGTTACCGGCCTGACGCGTGCCGATGAGCGCATCGGCGGCGGAGGTAGCGCCGCCGAAGCTAGCGGCCAGACCGCCCCCCTTCCCGCTCTGCAGCAGGATCGCGGTGACGAGAATGATGCTGTCGAGAATCAGCAGAATGACGAGAAACGTGTACAGCATTGCTTGACGGGCCTCGGCGATTGAAAAATGCAGCCGCGTAATATCGCTGGGCTGAGCCTAGTGGGTCAACCCGCGGCGAGACTTGGGGTTTTCGCGCGTGCTTGATGGAGTCGGCAACGCTGGCTCGGAGCGCCGTATCAAGCCCTCACAATGGTGGCCCACCCATCGGCGTCCAGGCTCGCGCCGCCGACCAGAACCCCATCGACCTCCGGTGCGCTGATCAGCTCGGCGACATTGCCACGACTAACACTCCCACCGTACAGCACGGGTATGTGCGCGGCGCGCTCGCCCGCGAGCTCCTTCAGCACACGGCGAACGACGGTGTGCATCGTCGACGCATCGGTCGCCGAGGCCGTTCGGCCCGTGCCGATTGCCCATACCGGTTCGTACGCGACGAGCGCGGTCGCCATCTGGGCTGGCTGTAGCCGCGCGAAGCCCGCGCGCAGTTGCCTGACCACGACCGCTTCTTCCGTCCCGCGCTCGCGCTCCTCGAGCTTCTCCCCGACGCACAACACCGGGACGAGACCAGCGGCGGCAACCGCCGCACACTTCAGCCCCGTCTGCTCATCGGTTTCGCCGAACACATGGCGACGCTCCGAGTGCCCAACGAGCACGAGCCGCGCGCCTGCATCGCGCGCGATCGGCGCCGACAGCTCGCCCGTGAACGCACCCTTGGGCTCCCAATGGATGTTCTGCACGCCGACCAGGATATCGGAGCGATCGCGGAGCGCCTCCGTGACCGCGTGGAGCGTCAGCGCGGGAGGAAAGAACGCCACCGTCCGGTCGGCGCGTCGGGCGTAGTGCACGAGGAAGGTCCGAAGGAACGCCTTCGCATCCGTCGGCCCGTGGTTCATCTTCCAGTTGGCGGCGAACACCGGCTTGCGAAGCATCACCGGCGTGTCTCCAGCGCTTCGACGCCCGGCAGCGGCTTCCCTTCGAGGAACTCCAGCGACGCGCCTCCACCGGTGGACACGTGGCTCATGCGGCTCTCGAGCCCGGCCTCGGCCACTGCAGCGGCAGAGTCGCCGCCACCGACGATCGTCGTGGCTCCCTCGCCCGTAGCGTCGGCCATGGCCTGCGCGACGGCGCGCGTTCCCGCGTCGAACGGCGGCGTCTCGAAGACGCCCATCGGGCCGTTCCACACGATCGTTTTCGCGGTGGCGATCGCCCTCGCGTACGAGCGCATCGTCTCGGGCCCGATGTCGAACATGGCTTCGTTAGGCGGGATCGCGTCACGCCGGACGGCGTGGGCGTTGCCAGCCTGCTCCAGCGATGGCGCCACGATAGCGTCGTGCGGGAGGGTGAGGCGGAACCTCGCACGATCCACCAGGGATTTCGCGAGCTCCACGCGATCGGGTTCCACCAGCGATTTACCGGTCTCGAGACCCATCGCCTTGTAGAACGTGTTCGCCATGGCGCCGCCTATCAGCAGCCCATCGACCTTTGGCAACAGTGCTTCGATGACGTCGATCTTGCCCGAGATCTTCGCGCCGCCAAGGATCGCAATGAACGGTCGCTGCGGGCTGGACAGCGCGGACCCGAGGTACTCGAGCTCCTTCTCCATCAGTAGACCGGCAACGGCCGGATGCAGATGCGCAGCGACCCCGGCGGTCGACGCATGCGCCCGATGTGCCGCACCGAACGCGTCGTTCACGTAGAGATCACCGAGCCGTGCCAACGCTTTCGCGAGGCCATCGTCGTTCTTCTCTTCGCCGGCGTTGAACCGGGTGTTCTCGAGGAGGAGAATCTCTCCATCCTTGAGCTCACGCGTTGCCGCCACCGCGTCGTCTCCGTCCAGCGCTGCGACGAATCGAACGGGGCGCGATGTCAGCTCGCTGAGCCGCTTCGCAACCGGTGCGAGCGAATACTTGGGTTCGGGCTTCCCGCCCTTGGGTCGCCCGAGATGTGACAGCAGAACGACGCGCGCGCCGCGCGTCGCGAGCGCGTCGATCGTTGGCAGCGCGGCGCGAATTCGCGTGTCGTCGGAGACCGTGCCGCCTTCGTCGAGCGGCACGTTGAAATCGACGCGCACGAGCGCGCGCTTGCCGCGCACCTCGGCGTCGCTGAGATCGCGGATGGTTCGTTTGGAAATCACGCCGTTTGAGCTGATGGCTGATGGCTGATGGCTGATGGCTTCCGACTGGCTCGCTAGAGCCTCGCGCCCATGAAGCGAATCAGGTCTACGCAGCGCGACGCGTAGCCCCATTCGTTGTCGTACCACGCCGAGACCTTCACGAGCGTGCCATCAACGACGTTCGTGCTCTTCGCGTCGAGTATGCAGGAATGTGGGTTCCCGATGTAGTCGGCGGATACCAACTCTTCATCCGAGTATGCGAGGATGCCTCGCATCGGTCCGTCCGCTGCTGCCTTGAACGCGGCGTTCACTTCGTCGACCGTGACCCTTCGATCCACCTCAGCCGCGAGATCGGTGAGCGAAACGTCGGGCGTCGGAACGCGAATCGCGATCCCGTCGATCTTCCCCTTTACCTCGGGGATCACCAGCGACGTCGCCTTCGCCGCACCGGTTGTCGTTGGAATGATCGAGAGGGCCGCCGCGCGCGCGCGCCTGAGATCCTTATGCGGGAGGTCCAGGATATTCTGGTCGTTGGTATAGCTGTGGATGGTCACCATGGAGCCGTGTCGGAAGCCGAACGCATCGCGCACCACCTTCACCATCGGTACCAGGCAGTTGGTGGTGCAGGACGCGTTCGACACGATGTGGTGCTTTCCGGTGTCGTACTTGTCGCTGTTCACACCCATGACGATGGTGAGGTCCTCACCCTTCGCCGGCGAGGAGATGATGACCTTTTTGGCGCCGCCCTTGATGTGCTTCCCGGCGTCCTCGGCCTTGGTGAAGCGACCGGTGGATTCGAGCACGATGTCGACGCCAAGGTCCTTCCACGGCAGAGCCGCCGGGTCCTTCTCGGCGAAGACGCGGATTTCATCGCCGTCCACGCAGATGCCATTCGGCGAGGTGCTCACATCGCCGTCGTACGTCCGATGGACGGAGTCGTACTTGAAGAGGTGCGCCAACGTCTTCGTGTCGGTGAGGTCGTTCACCGCGATGAAGTCGAGGTCCGCGACGCCCTGCTCTTTCGCCGCCCGCAGCGCTTGCCGCCCGATTCGGCCGAAGCCGTTGATACCGACCCGAATTGCCATGCCCGATCATCCTCACGAAAGCGGCCGATCACTCGCAGAGCGAGCGCGGCCGAAGGTGACGTAGCTGACGATGCGCGCGCCGCCATGCATCAGCATTGCCGCGCAGGCGTTCAGCGTGGCGGCCGTCGTGACGACATCGTCGACGAGCACGAGATGCGCACCGCGCAGTCGCGTCGACACGGATGCCGAAACATCAAATGCCCCCGCCACGTTGCGCAAGCGGTCACTTGGTGTAAGGCGCGTCTGTGTCTCGGTATTCCGCATCCGCGAAAGCAAATCCGTCCACACGGGTATGCGCCAACGCGATGCAAGCGCACGAGCAATCAACTCGCTCTGGTTGAACCCACGCTCCCGAAGTCTCGCGCGCGACAGCGGAACCGGAACGAGTGCCGTCCGTTCCTCGATTACGTCGATTGGCCAGGCGAGACGTGACATTCGCTCGGCCATTCCCTCAGCCGCGGCACGCCAGCCCTCGTACTTGAGCGCGTGCACGATCGCGCCGCCGGCTCCGCTGGGTGCCCAACACACCGACCGCACGGCTCGAACGAATGGCGGAAGCAGGTCGCACCAGCGACAGCTGTGCTTGATGTGGGGGTGCCCACACCGCGCGCACTGCGGATGGGGCAGCGCGTCGAGCCGGGTCCAGCAGCGACCGCAGACTACACCACGCTCGTGCGCTGCGAGTGGGCGCTGGCACACGACGCACACTCGTGGCAGGAGAAGATCGGCGATTCCTGCCGCGGCGGCGCGGAGCATGCGACCCACTGGGTGGACGCGCGACGCGGAGATCGCGTGAAGCGGCGATGACATTGCCGGTTCAGCGCGCGACCGCCTGCCGCATAACGTCTCGATCGGGCGCGACGCCGAACCAGCGTTCGAACGCGAGCGCACCCTGCTCGATCAACATCGTGAGGCCATCCGCTGTACGATGCCCGCGTGCTCGAGCCGCGCGAACGAGTGGCGTTTCGTTGCGACCGACGACGAGGTCCAGCACAACCGCCGCGGGATCGAGCACGCCGACGTCTATCGGTGACGTCTCGTCATCGAGCCCTGCCGGAGTAGCGTTGACCACGAGGGCTACGCCGCGCACGCTCGCGTCCCTGTCGTCGATCGCTCTGGCTATGGCGAAGCGCTCACATAACGCGCCCGCACGGGCTGCGGTGCGACTGTGAACACGAGCGTCGACGAACCCATGCTGCTCGAGCGCGGCGAGCACCGCCGCGGCTGCACCGCCGGCTCCCAACACTGCCACAGGCCTCGCACGATCGACGTCCGGTGCCGTCGCCTCGAGGAGCGCGAGAAAGCCCCCGACGTCGGTGTTGTCCCCAACGAGCAGGCCGTCCTCGGTCCAGAACGTGTTCACTGCACCGACGCGTTCGGCGAGCGAGCTCACGCGAGCGCATCGCGACGCGACGTGCTCCTTGTGTGGGATCGTGACGTTACCCCACGTGCCTTCTGCGATGAGCGCGTCGAGCGTTGCATCGAGCGCGTCAGGCGCGACGTCGAGCAGCTCGTAGCGCACGGGCAACGCCGCGCGCCGGAGTGCGGCGTTCTGGAACGCCGGTGAGAGCGAATGGCTTACCGGGTGGCCGAGGAGAACCAGCCGACCCGGCAAGCGACTCACGAGGCGCCCGGCGCCTGCTCCGCCGCTATCCGGTCGAACACGCGCTTGATCTCGCGTTCGAGCTCGTCGTACGTCGCGCGATACACGTCGAGGTCGCCGCCGAACGGATCGCTCACCGCGCGATCACTGGATCCATGCGCAGCGTAGTGGGTGAGCAGGTGCGACTTTCCTTCGCCGCCCAAGGCTTCGGCACGCTCGAGATGGTGCGGACCCATGGCGAGGATGACGTCATTCTCCATCACGATCTCTCGCGTGAGTTGCCGCGCGCGATGCCCACTGAGGTCGACGCCATGCTCTAGTCCCACGAGCAGGCTGCCGTCGGATGCGGGCGATCCGTTCCATGCGCTCGTTCCGGCACTCGACACGTCGAAGTCGATGAGCCCCCGCTCGATCGCCTCACGACGCGCGATGCCTTCCGCGAGAGCGCTGCGACAGGTGTTGCCCGTGCAGATGAACAGAATCTTCATTCGCGCTTACACGTCTCCGATGAGATCAGGTGCGCTCTCACGCAACGTCGCCGCGGGAATCGCGCCCGGACGAATTACGCGCGGCCGCTGCCCGGTGCAGTCGATGACCGTCGATGGATTGGATGGCTGAAGGCGACCGCCGTCGAGCACACGGATCTTGCCGCGTGTCACCGCATCGCTCCACTGCTGCAAAATTTCGGTCGCAGACATCGCCGGCGGTACCCCTGGCAGATTCGCGCTCGTCGACGTAATGGGATCGCCGTACGCCTGAATGAGACGAGTGAGGCCGGGATGCGGTGTCCAACGGACCGCGATCCCGCCTTCCGGTCCGCGAAGGCGGTCAGGAACCCGTCGCTCGCCGCCAGGCACCACCAGCGTCACCGGCCCGGGCCAGTGTCGTGCGGCAATGCGCGCCGCGGAGCTCGTCAGATGGAGTCCGAGGCGGGTGAGCATCTCGCTCGCGGAGATGAGCAGGAGGAACGGCTTCGCGCTCGGACGGCGTTTGAGTTTCACGAGGCGCTCGACCGACTCGTAGTCCACTGCGCCGCCAAAACCGTACACAGTCTCCGTCGGATATGCGAGCACGCTACCCGACTGCAGGTGCGCGATGGTCCCGGCAATCGACGCTTCCACTTCTTCCGGCGACCAGAACGGAATCGCTTTCGGTTCGGCGCGAGTCATTCGTTCACGGAGAACAGCGCGTCCGCGCGCGCGAAGTCATCCTCGTCCGTGATCTTCATCGCGCGCTCGCTGCCGCGTACTACCACGACCGGAAGGCCCAGCCGTTCGAACAGCGCCGCGTCGTCGGTCGCGGTCACGCGCTCGGCTCGTGCCTTCGCGTGCGCCTGCTCGATCAGATCGCGGGGGAACCCCTGCGGTGTTTGCGCACGCCAGAGGCCCGAGCGCTCGACGGTGCGAACGACACGGCCGTCGTCGTCGACTTCCTTGAGCGTATCGACAACCGGGAGTGCTGCCACTGCACCGCGACCGCACCGCGCTTCGGCAATGACGCGATCGATCGTCGCGTTGTCGACGAATGGCCGCGCCGCATCGTGGATGAGCACGACCTTCACCTCGTCAGGCAGGTCTTCGAGTCCGTTCGCGACCGATTCGGTGCGTTCGCGTCCTCCCACCGAAATGAGTAGCCGGTCGATGTCGCACTGAAACAGCCAGGGCGGCGGATCGCCAACGAATGCCTTGGGCAAGACGCAGACGACCATTGCTACATCTCGCCGCGCGTGGAATGCCTGGACACTGTGGAGCAGCATTGGCTTTCCACCAACCCAGCGAAACTGTTTGAGCTCGCCGCCGCCAACGCGACTTCCGGACCCCGCCGCCACGATGACCACGCCGACGTCCGCATTCTCTCCGCCTGCGCGCAGCTCCGGCGGTGTGGCATCGCGCGCGAGATGACCCGGCGCACGCGCTTCGACGTGAGGGTCCTCGTGCCGTTCTTCGCTCATTGGAACAATGAGCCAAACAGATCGCCCACCGTTCGGATCCCGACGACGCGAATGCCCGGCGCCGCTCGCCGCGGCACGCCACGATCCGAGAGATAGGCTGTTGTCATGCCCATCTTCGCGGCCTCTGCCAGTCGTCGTTCGGACTGCGATACGGGCCTGATCTCACCGCCGAGGCCCACTTCGCCAAGGAAAACGGCGTCGGCCGGCAGCGCACGATCGTACACGCTCGATGCCAGCGACGCGGCGACGGCCAGGTCGCCGGCCGGCTCCTGCATCCGGATGCCGCCGACGACATTGAGAAACACGTCGAGCTGCGCGAACGGGAGGCCGGCACGCTTGTCGAGCACTGCGAGCAACAACGCGAGGCGACGCCCATCGTAGCCGGTGGCTACCCGCTGCGGGGTTCCGAAGCCGGCTTTGGCGGCAAGCGCCTGAACCTCGACGAGCACGGGGCGGGTTCCCTCGAGGAGCGCCGTCACCGCGCTCCCCGATGCCGTCGTTAGGCGATCGCCGAGGAAGAGCTCGGACGGGTTGGCGACCGGCGTCAGGCCTGTCTCGCCCATGCGAAACACGCCGATCTCGTCGACGCTGCCGAACCGGTTCTTCGTGGCGCGAAGGACCCGGTGATCGAGCGCACTGTCACCCTCGAAGTAGAGCACCGTATCCACGATGTGCTCGAGCGTCTTCGGACCGGCAATGCCACCACCCTTCGTCACGTGGCCGACCACCATCACGGCGGTGCCCGACTCCTTTGCGAACCGCATGAGGCGCGCGGCGCATTCGCGCACCTGGCCGACGTTGCCGGGCGCGCCTTCGAGATCGGCCGTGAACACCGTCTGGATCGAGTCCACGATCATGACGCTCGGGGCGCGAGCGCTCGCGGTGGCCAGCACCGTCTCGAGCAGCGTCTCGCTCAACAGCTCGACGTCGCCTGCGCCTTCCGCGAGTCGGTCGGCACGGAGCTTCACCTGGAGTGGCGACTCTTCACCGGTCACGTACAGCGCCGACCCGCCGCGTTCGTTCACCCGCGCCGCCACCTGCAACAGGATCGTCGACTTTCCGATCCCGGGCTCGCCGCCGACGAGCACCATCGACCCGGGCACGATGCCGCCGCCGAGCACGAAGTCGAATTCGTCGATCCCGGTGCGCACGCGCTCCGCCTCCGATCCGGCGACTTGACGGAGCCGGGTCGTAGCCGCGACCGTACCGCCCGCGCCTAACGTCTCGGTTCCACCGACCCGCCGCGCGCTGCCGCCGCCGGTCGCGGCACGCACCTTCGGCGCGGCGACTTCCTCGACCAACGTGTTCCACTCGCCGCACGCGTCGCAGCGCCCCGCCCACTTGGGGTGCTCGGCGCCACACTCCGTACAGCGATAGACGGTCTTGACCTTCGGCGTCACGTCGCGGGTTGCCGGGCCGTGTAGTTCTCGAATCGCGTGTACTGCTTGTGGAAGAACAGGTTCACCGTGCCGATCGGCCCGTTGCGCTGTTTGAGCACGATGATCTCCGCGCGGCCCTCGAGCGAGTTGCCGTCCTTGTCCACGGGTGGGCCCTCGTGGCGGCTCTCCGCATACACCTCAGGGCGGTAGATCGCCATCACGAGGTCAGCGTCCTGCTCGATCGCGCCGGACTCGCGAAGGTCCGACAGCTGCGGACGCTTGTTCTCGCCCGTGCGCTGTTCGGGCGCACGCGAGAGCTGCGACAGCGCTACCACGGGCACGCTCAGCTCCTTCGCCAGCGCCTTCAGTGAGCGCGAGATCTGGCTGATCTCCTGTTGTCTGTTCTCCGAGCTCGGTGGACCCTGAATGAGCTGCAGGTAATCGACGATGACGAGTCCCAGCCCCGCGTCCGCTTTCAGCCGACGAGCCTTGGAACGCATCTCGAGCAGGGTGATGCCCGCGGCGTCGTCGATGTACACCGGGGCCGACGACAGGATGCCCGCTGCCCGTGCGAGGCGAGAGTAGTCGTCGTCTCGCAGCATGCCTTTGCGAAGCCGCTGCGCATCGATGCGCGCTTCGCTCGTGAGGAGTCTCTGCACGAGAGACTCTTTACTCATTTCCAGTGAAAAGATCGCAATCGAAGTGTTGTGCTCGATAGCAGCGTGTTGCGCGATGTTGAGCACGAACGCCGTCTTTCCCATGGACGGTCGCGCCGCGATGATCACCAGGTCCGACGGCTGGAAGCCGGAAGTCAGCTCGTCGAGATCATGGAATCCGCTGGCAACGCCCGTGATGGATTTCCCGCCGCGCTGGAGCGCTTCTATTCGCTCCATCGTCGGCCACATCAGCTCCTTGATCCGCGTGAAGCCGCCAGTGCCCTGCTGCTGGCTGACCTGGAAGATCTTCTGTTCGGCCTCGTCGAGCAGCTCGGCCGCCTGTGTGCGACCCTCGAACGCCTCGCTGACGATCGAGGTCGAGACCTCGATCAGGCTGCGAAGCAGGGCCTTTTCGCGCACGATGCGGGCGTGGAACTCGACGTTTGCCGCGGTCGGCACCGCATCGACGAGAAACGCG
>JBKOYV010000393.1:0-14802 GCA_046725585.1 Gemmatimonadota bacterium
CCCAGGTACTCGGTCTTGCTGATCGGGCTCGTGTACGTGAGGGGATGCAACCCGGTCTGCACGTCCCGCGCAGCCGCCTCACCGGCTACCGCCGGGGCAATCAGCAGCCAGATCTGGCAGCTGAATACAGAGACCGCGGCGATGATGAATGGCGAGTTGAGAATGAAGTCCTGGGGAAGCGTGACGGGGACGATGGCGATTCTCGTACTCACGAACGCGAACACGACCAGGACCGCTACCGAAAGCCAGAACCACGGACGTCGCAGCTGGTAGGCAAGCTCGAAACGAAAGATCCCCAGGAGCTTCATCAGTTCGAGGTCGGCTCCGGCTGCTCGCCTGCCCTGAGCCCTTCGGCTTCGCTCAGGGTGGACTTCGTCGAAGGACGGCGGCGGCCGTTAAGGCCCGCCATCGTGCTGAAGTAGACATCTTCGAGGTCCGGCTCGACGAGCTCGAAGTCGGCGCCCGGCGACGTTTCGCTGTAGACGCGCGCGACGGTGCGTCCCGCGAGAAGCTTCGTCGAGATCACCGCGTGCTCATCCTGCAGCTGCGGCAGCTCATCCTTCGACGTAACGCGACGCCAGATGCGGCCACGGAGATCGTTCACGGCCCGCAGCGGCTCGGCTTCGAGCAGGATTTCGCCACGGTCGATGATCGCCATACGCGTGCAGAGCTCACTCACGTCGTCGACGATGTGCGTGGAGAGGAGGACGACGCTGTTCTCCCCGATCTCGCTCAGCAGGTTGAGGAACCGCACGCGCTCGGCTGGGTCGAGACCGGCCGTTGGCTCGTCGACGATGAGAAGCTTCGGGTTGCCTAACAACGCAACGGCGACGCCGAAGCGCTGTCGCATGCCGCCCGAGTAGCCGCCGAGCTTTTGCTTGCGTACCTCCCACAGGTTCGTCTGCCGAAGCAGTGCTGCGACGACCTCCCTGCGAGCCTTGCGCCCGGCGATGCCCTTGAGCAGCGCGAAGTGATCGAGGAGCTCCTCCGCGCTCACCTTCGGATACACGCCGAACTCCTGTGGCAGATAGCCGAGCGTCTTCCGCACCTCGTCTTTCTGATTCAACACGTCGATAACCTGCCCCGAGCCTGTCGAGGGGTCACCGAGACGGATGCTGCCTTCATCCGCCTCCTGCAGCGTGGCGAGGATGCGCATGAGCGTGGACTTGCCCGCCCCGTTGGGGCCGAGGAGGCCGTACATCCCCGCGGGAATCGTGAGGGTTACGTCCTTCAGCGCCTGCACGCCGTTGGGATACGTCTTGGAGACGTGGCGAATCTGCAATTCCATGGCGGCGTCAGTTGCGTCCCGTGTCCGGCATCGTCACCTACTTTACCACAACAAGTACTTGACCGCAACGGGTAATCTTCCAGATTCCGCCGGCCGTGAGACGGCCTGCGTCATCCTAACGCGATTCGCTCGGGGCCTGTCGGTTGTGGACAGCGGCTTTCGCGAACGGCTGCGTTACATGACGCGGCTTTCGTCCGTGACGTTGCTGGGACAAGCCCAACAGAACGGTGGCGACGTTCGCAAGCACATCACCTGGGTAGATAATGCATTACTCGATGGGGACCGCCTACACGTTGAACCGGATGTGCATGATGTCGCCGTCGGCCACCACGTAGTCCTTCCCCTCGATCTGGAGCAATCCCGCCTCCTTCACCGCGTGCTCCGAGCCGAGCTTCATGAACGTCGAGTACGGAATCACCTCCGCGCGAATGAAGCCGCGCTCGAGATCCGAATGAATCCGGCCGGCCGCCTGCCGCGCGCTCGTGCCGCGCCGAATCGGCCACGCGCGCACCTCGTCGGCGCCCACCGTGAAGAACGAGATGAGATCCAGGAGCCCGTAGGCCGTGCGAATGAACCGCGCGAGCGCCGACTCGTGAAGGCCGAGGTCCTCGAGAAACGCCGCCTGCTCAGTCGCGTCGAGGCTCGCGATCTCGGCCTCGACGCTGGCCGAAAGGACGAGGCCCGCGGCGTCCAACGCTTCGATCCGGGCAGCCAGATCGTTAGGCAGCGGCTCCGATGCCTTCGACTCGTCGCGATTGACCGCGACAAGCAGCGCCCGGTCGCTCAGCAATCCGTATCCCCTGAGCGGGCCGCGATCCAATTCGGCGGCAGGCACGCTACGCAACGGCCGTCCATTGTCGAGTACGTGCTTCATCAATTCGAACGGCGCCAGCTCTCTCGGTGGGGCGTGCTCCTTGTGCCCGCGCTGCAGGCGCCGCTCGACGGTCTCGAGGTCGGCGAACACGCACTCGAGGTGGAAGGCTTCGAGATCGCGGAGCGGGTCTGCGTCGCCCTCGATCGCCGGACTCGCGAAGTCTCTCAACACGAGGCAGAGCGCGTCCTGTTCGCGAATCGGTTGGAGCGCCTTGGCGGACAGCCCCTTCCGCTCGGCGCCATGCTCGCCCGGGATGTCGCAGAAGCTCATCTCCGCGTACGTCGTCTTCTTCGGCGAGAAGATCCTCGAGAGCGCGTCGATCCGATCGTCAGGCACGCGGACCGTGCCGAGCCGGACCTCGCCGCCGTACCCAACGGGTACCGCGAGGCCGGTCATCGTGTTGAAGACGGTCGTCTTTCCAGAGCCTGCGAATCCAACGAGTCCGATCTTCATCGTCAGAGCGGTGCGGGTGGCATGATTGGATCCGGAGAAGATGGCGATCCGCAAGCGAGCATCGCTAGCCGAGCTCGTTAGGGTATGGCGCGTCAGCTCGACATCCCCGCGAGGGTCAAGCCTAGGAAAAACCGGCAGGCCTCGGGCCTGCCGGTTCAGTTGCTGAATAGGTTCCGTTCCTGGCTACTAGAACGGGTTCGTGGGCGGCATCAGCGCCAAGGTATGCTTGATCCCAAAGCCCACTTTCTGGCCCCACGCCGTGGTGGTCACGGTTCCACACGCCGGCTTCGCCAGGAGGTACCCGGTAGGTGGTACGGTCTCGCAGTAACTGGCCGTGCCGATCGCACCCACCCGGACCCTAACGACCCCGTCGGCGGGATCGTCGTCGGCGGCGCCGTCGACGATGTGAAGCGTAACGCCGTCCGGGCCAGTAACATCCAACTCTGAGCCCTTGACCAGGGTTCCGTTCCGGTCACGCATGTAGAAGTAGATCTCCGGTCGCCGGTGCACGTGGAACGCGCCAAGGTCGGCGGTCCCCGTGACGCCGGGGGTGGCGACACGGCAGTTGTTCGTCGTGTCCCACACGTAATACGCGTTCACGCCGGTGAGACACCCGGAGTACGACGGGGCCGAGGGGAGTAGAGCCTTGATGAAGCCCTCGCGCGGGTCGCTGTCGCCCCAGATCTCACCCTCGCCGATGGAGTACGTCGAGCCGCGGTAAGGGGTGACGCTCACCCACAATGGGTATGCGGGAGTATTGTTGTCGTCCACGAAGCGCGCCGTCACCCAGGTCTTCGTCTGGAGCTTGATGGCGTTCGGTCCTTCCGGGGACTTCGTGATCTTCGGCGCCGTGGTGTCATCCGCGCAGGCGGCGAGTGCCAGGAGCCATACCGCGCCGACGAACACCGTGGCGCGCCGACGGTGCGTCGGGCGAGAATCTGGTCTAGGAAGCATGGTATCCTCGTATGCCGTGATTGCGATCTCGCACGTGGTGCGAGGCGCTGCCGGCCCTGCGCCGGCAGGCGACGGCAATAAACCGGGCGCCATCTTCCGTCCATCACGCGGATATCTCCATGGCCAGGAGATCTCGCATCACCCGTGCTGTGTTCGCCTCGCATGCGCCGGTCTAAAACGCTGACTCGAAGGAAGTTGAGTTGAGTCCCCTACCGCTGATGGAATTCTCGAATCGTGTGCTGCGATGCATAGCGGCCTGCCTATTGGCGGCATGCGCGAGCGGTTCAGACGGGTCGGTCCACCAGGTGCCATCGGTTACAACCGTCCGCATGATCCGGATCGCCCCAGGCGTTTCGCTGGAGGTCCTGGATTGGGGTGGTCGCGGCACTACGCTCGTGTTCCTCGCCGGCCTCGGGAACACCGCCCACGTCTTCGATGACTTCGCGCCGCAATTCACCGACAGCTTTCACGTCGTCGGAATCACTCGCCGCGGCTTCGGCGCCTCGGTCGGCTCACCGCCTCCGAGCGACCTCGATACACTGGTCAAGGACATCACGTCCGTGCTCGATTCGCTCGGCCTCGGACGCGTTGTTCTCGTCGGGCATTCGATCGCCGGGGAGGAGATGACGCGATTCGCCGAGGTCCACGCACCCCGCTGCGCGGGCCTCATCTACCTCGACGCCGCGTACGACCGTTCGGGGATCGACACGCTCGCGCAGAGGCAACCCTCGGAGCCAGCCCCACGGGTTCTCTCCTCGGACACGGTCTCGTTCGCCAGTGTGCGTGCGCTCTACGCGCGAGTGATGGGCGTCCGCCAACCAGAGTCCGAGATTCGCGCGACTACCCGCTTCGACGCAGCGGGCCATTACCAGGGGGAGCTCACTGCCGACTCGCTCAAAGCGCGAGTCACGAGCGGCAGCCAGGTTGCGCGGTACGACCGAGCCCACTGCCGTGCTCTCGCGATATATGCCGTGCCCGATTCCGTTGCCGATGTGATTCCCTACTACCCGGAGCTCGACTCGGCCGGCCGGGCCCAGGGCGAAGCGGTGCTCAGGTTTGTCCAGGCGGTTGTCGCCGACTCGCGGGGCCGCTTCTCTCGGTTTCCGCAAAACACGGTCGTCGACGTGCATGGCGGCAACCATTTCATCTTTCTCCAGCGTCCCCGCGAGGTGGCCCGAGCAATGCGCGGCTTTCTTGCGACAGCGCCAGGTCGTGGATGAACCGCGTCTCTGGTGATGGGGGCAGCGTCGCGCTAGCGTCTGTGCTGTGAGCATGACGTTGATCCTATGGAAAGCGCCCGTCATTGCGGATCCAGACGAGGCGGCCGCCCTCCTTCAGCCGTACTACGACCGTGGCGACGACAGCGCGTTCCAATCGAGCGCGGACATCGCCAAGGTGTCGAACGAATTGCTCCGGCGGTTCCCCGACGCGGAGGATGGACCGTGGGCGGATTCTCCTCCGGAACAGACCGACCGCCTCCTGCTCCTCGGCATCCGCTGGGGAGCGGGCAACGACGTCATCGATGCGATCGCCGAGCTTGCGCGGGAGCATGAGCTGGTCCTGTACGATCCGCAGGGGCCTGACGTTCACCTTCCGAGTGATCTGGTCGAAACCGGTCCGGCCCCGCCTCTGAGGCTGGTCGACTATCTCAAGGTCGTGCTCATGGGACTGGCTGCCGCCGGCGTGTTCTGGCTCGGCTGGTGGATCGAGGTGCCGATACTCCATTGGTTCCTGATGATCGTCGGCGGGTTCTTCTTCACGGTGGTCGTATTCCTGGCCGCCATACTCATGTTCGGACCCAAAGACGAAAAACCCGAGGCGCCACCAGCGGCGTGACCGGCCTAACGAGCGTCTGCCGACCTTGACGCTCAGAGTCTCGACTGCGCCAGCGCCACCGCATCCGGACCCGCCGGAAACCGCAGCTGTCCGGTCTCATCGTTCGCCGCTCGCCACACCCCCTCGGCCACGTCGCGCTCGGTCGTCACCGCAGCCGGCTGAGCAAACGCGGCGAACACTCGTTGCGCGTACGGCTCGTACGCCTCGGGAATCAGCCCTGCCATGCGCTGTCCGCCGTTGCTCGTGAAGCGCGTAGTCGGCCCGTAGCCCGGCTCGACCATCTTGACGCGCACATTGAACTCCTCGAGCTCGAGCGCGAGCGACGCGGTGAACCCTGCGATGGCCATCTTGGTCGCCGTATACGCGGCCACGAGCGGCATCCGCGCGAGCGTGACGCTCGAGGTCACGTTCACCACCACGCCCGACCGCCTCGCGCGGAGCTGAGGCAGCACCGCCTGCGTCATCGCCATCACGCCGAACGTATTCGTCTCGAACAGCTCGCGCACCGTGGCCATCGACGTGGCCTCGAAGGCGCCTAACGCGCCGATGCCTGCGTTGTTGACGAGCACGTCGATCGGTCCGGCCGCCTCGAGCGCGGCCGCAATGGTTTCCGGGTTCGTCACGTCGAGCGTCAGCACGCGGAGTCGCTCCGACCGCGGCAGCAGGTCTTCGCGCGGCGTTCGCATGGTGGCGATCACGTTCCATCCCTGCGCGTGGAAGTGGCGGGCGGTCTCGAGGCCATAGCCGGAGGAGCAGCCGGTAATCAGCACGGTTTTCATAGTAGTCACGCGAGTGGAGGTTCAACGGTTAAGCCGTTTTCGAAGTCCGCGTTCATGGCGGACGGCGATAGGATAGCGGACGCGGGTCGGACTAACTACAATCAAGGGTCCTTATTTCATTTGTAATCGTCCAGACATGAGCGACCCGCTCTCCGAAGTCATCGCGCTGCTCCAGCCGCGCACCGTGTTCTCCAAAGGCATCAGCGGCGCCGGCCGTTGGGCCGTCCGCTACTCCGCCTTCGGCCAGCCGAGCTTCTGCGCCGTGCTCGAGGGCAGCTGCCGTTTGGCCGTCGACGGCCATCGCCCCCTCACGCTCGAGGCGGGCGACTTCCTCCTCCTGCCGGCGACGCCGGGCTTCACCATGTCGGGCTTCGAACCGGCGAAGCCCGTGCGCATCGACCCGAAGGTGACGCCCGCGCCAACGGGCGAAGTCCGCCACGGCACACGCGGCGGGCCGCCCGACGTTAGGCTGCTCGGCGGCTACTTCGTCTTCGACTCACCCGATGCGGCGTTGCTGGTGTCGCTGCTCCCGTCGCTCGTGCACGTGCGCGGCGACGAGCGACTCTCGCTGCTAGTACGCCTCGTCGGCGAGGAAGCGAGCGAGCGAAGGACGGGCCGAGACCTCGTGCTCGCTCGGCTCGTGGAGGTGCTGCTCATCGAAGCGCTGCGGTCGACGCCGCGCGACGAAGCGCCTCCGGGTCTGCTGCGCGGGTTGGCCGATGCGCGACTCGCGCCAGCGATCCAGCAGATGCACGCCCATACGGCACGATCGTGGACGGTACCGCAGCTCGCGAAGACGGCGGCGCTTTCGCGCTCCGCGTTTTTCGACAGATTCACGCGCACCGTGGGCCTGCCGCCGATGGAATACCTGCTCGGGTGGCGCATGGCCGTCGCGAAGGACCTGCTCCGTCGCCACGAGTTGGGAGTTACCGAGGTCGCGAGGCGCGTAGGCTATGGGTCGGCGAGCACGTTCAGCACCGCGTTCAGCCGGCACGTGGGCCAGCCGCCGAGTCGTTATGCGCGCCAGGTGGTCGCCCCCTAACGACAGCATCGTCATTCATGCCGGATGGCGAATCGACAGTTGACCGATCCGTTCGTGCGATGCCCGGTCACGAACAGTGTTCCGATCCTGGCGGCGCGTCCATGTCGATGCGCAGCTGCGAGACCTGCGTGCCGGGTCGTGCAAAGTAGATCGTAACGTCCTGGGCAAACGCCCCACTGAGGTTGCGCCCGATGTGCCCGTTGCCATCGTCCACGTAGCCGTGCCCCTCAGTCACAACGATCGGCGTGCACGGATCGTCGGCTTCGAAGAAGGTGACGGTCCCTTTGATCACCTGAATGAGCACCGGCCCTGGATGCTTGTGCCACCCGGTGAACGCGCCCGGGTCGTAGCTGAAGCTGCGGACCACGACTTCGAGACCGCCCTTCGCGTCGAGCTCGACCCCCCAATCATCGGTGGTCTTCTCAACCTTGTCGACGTGGTAATACGTGCCCTGACCGATGAACGTCGGCGTGGAACCCTGGCCGGCCGTGAACTGCGGCTGATGTATCGCGACCGCCTGGGTGGGAGCCGTTGAGTGGCTCGGTTCGTCGCAGGCGGCTATGGGCAGCGCGGCGATGCCGATCAGCGTGGCGAGCATTCGGTGGCGAGTCGCCCGCTGGATCGTGAGTCTCTCGAGCATGACTGTGGCCCTCGCGGTTAAGTGAGCTGTGCCGTTCGCTCCGTGGTGAGCAATGCGGGTCAAGGCCCCGACCTGTCTCAGTCGCGTGCGGCGCCGTATGTTGGATCGCTCGCGACCGAGCATGCTGTTCATCCAGTCTTACGACGGGTCGCGCCGGGACCCGACATCGCGCGAGCGGAGAGAATGCCCGTGCGGTCCGGCGTCTTCAGAGCACATGAGCGCTTCGACGAACCCCACGAGCGTGCTCGGCGAGCTTCGGAGCGGCGGTCGCGAGTCGCTCGACCGGCTCGTTCCGCTGCTGTACCAAGAGCTTCGCGCCCTTGCCCACCGCCAGATCGCCCGTTGGCCGAATGGCAGGACGCTTGAGACGACGGGGCTCGTCCACGAGGCGTACCTCAAGGTCGTCGAACAATCACGCAAGGGAGCTGAGAACCACGCGCACTTCCTCGCGCTGGCATCGCTGGCCATGCGACATGTGCTCGTGGATCGTGCGAAAGCACGGCGGCGCTTAAAGCGCGGCGGCGCGCAGGAACCGATCACTTTCGACGAAGACGAGATCGCCGTCGACGACCAACCGGAGGTGCTCCTGCAGCTCGATGAGGCGTTGTCGTGGCTCGCGGAGCTGGAGCCACGACTCGCGCGAGTCGTCGAATGTCGGTTTTTTGGCGGCCTCAGCGAAGAGGAGATCGCCGAAGCGCTCGGCGTCACGGTGAGAACGGTGCAGCGGGATTGGGCGAAGGCGCGCATGCTGTTGCGACGAGCCCTCCAGTCATGAGTGGCGTTCGCGCCAGCGGGCCTCGCACGCCGCCATTGCCGGACGAGTGGCGACAGCTCGAGCCGCTCGTGGACGCGGTGCTCGATGCCGAACCGGGCCGCCGTGCCGCACTGCTCGCGGAGCTGAGCGGCCGAGACGCCGCCCGGCGTGAAGAGCTCGAACGCTTGGTGGCGGAGTGCGAGCGACCCTTTCCTCTGCTCGAGCAGCCGGTGGCGCAACGGTTCGCGGGTGTGTTCGGCGACGAGACACCGTCGTTACCGGACTTGCTCGCGGGCCGCTATCAGATTCTCCGAGAAGTCGGCCGCGGGGGAATGGCGATCGTGTACGTCGCGCGGGACGTCAAGCACGGCCGCGACGTCGCGGTCAAGGTCATTCGGCCCGAGCTGGCAGCATCGTTAGGCAGGGCGCGCTTCCTGCGCGAGATCGAGATCGCGGCCCGGCTCCGACACCCGCACATCGTTCCGGTTTACGATTCTGGCGAGGTGCCCGCCGGCGAGTCGGGATTGCCGCTCCTCTACTACGTGATGCCGTACGAAACCGGCCACTCGCTGCGCGAGCGGCTGGCGCACGATGGTCCGCTCCCGGCGGAGGCCGCAGTGCTCATTCTGCGCGATGTGTGCGAAGCGCTGGCGCACGCGCATCAACACGGGATCGTGCATAGCGACATCAAGCCGGACAACGTCCTACTCGCCGGCGGGGGCCCGCTCCACAGCGCGGGCAGTGCAGGCGAAGCCCGCGTGGCTCACGCGACGGTCACCGACTTCGGCGTAGCCCGCGCCGTGAGCGAGGCAACGGCGGACGCGTCGCTCGCCGGCGGTGTGGCCGTCGGCACGCCGAGGTACATGGCGCCGGAGCAAGCGGCCAACAGTGCGCACGTGGACTATCGGGCAGACATCTATGCCGTCGGAGTGCTGGCATACGAGCTGTTGTCCGGGCACACTCCATTCCCCGACGGTACGCCGCAGCAGCTGCGATCGGATCGCGTGGCTGACGCGGTAAAACATCTCGCCAGTCGTCGCCCCGACGTACCGGAGGCGCTCACGGCTTTGATCGTGAAGTGTCTCGCAGCGCAGCCGGCCGATCGCTGGCAGAGCTCCGACGCACTGCTCGCGCAACTCGCGTCGATATCCACGGCCATTGGATCTTCGGCCGCAACCGCTCCATCGCTCCGGACGTCCGTCGTCGTGAGCGTCGCGTTAGGCGCCGCGACACTGTTGGCGCTCGCCGTCATCCTCACGCGGGCGAGTGACAGTCGCCCGGGACTCGTACTCGGCGAACACACGCGACTCACGGCCGAGCCCGGGCTGGAGGTGCAGCCCTCGATATCGCCGGACGGGCGACACGTTGCCTACGCCGAGGGAAGCTCGCTGCGCACGCACATCGTTGTGCGACCTGTGGCCGGTGGCAGGGCGACCCGGCTGACGACGGACACGACGGAAAGCGAGTGGATGCCGCAATGGTCCCCGGATGGTGCGCGCATCGCCTTCCTTTGGAGAGCCGGCGTCTACAGCGCCCCGGCATCGGCTGGACCGCCGCGGCAGGAAGTCGCCGGTCGGGCGGGCGTCATCGTCACGTCCGCAACGTGGTCGCCCGACGGCCGTGAAATCGCCTTCGTCCGCGGCGATTCCCTCTTCGCACGCACGGTGGCCGCCGACCGCGTTAGGCTAATCAGCACCGGACCCGACTTGCACTCCTGCAGCTGGTCGCCGAACGGCGCTCGTCTCGCATGCGTCTCCGGCAACTCATTCTTCGTGACCGTACGAACGATCTTCGGCCTGGGCCCTATGTTCGGCAACCTCGCGCCGAGCCGGATCGTGGTCATCCCGGCGGCCGGGGGTGCCCCGGTGAGCGTGACGGACAGCGGGTATCTGCACCAGAGCCCCGTGTGGTCACGGGATAGCAAGACGCTCTACTACGTCTCGAACCGGGAGGGCCCGCGGGACGTCTTCGCCCTCGACATGAGCGCCCGCGCTCCCGTACGCGGTAAACCAGTGCGCGTGACCACCGGATTGGGCGCGCACTCCATTGACTTCTCGGCCGACGGCGCGCGCATCATCTACGCGGCGTACACGAGCAGCGCCAATATCTGGTCAATGCCGATCCCGACCGGTCCGCCAGCGTCGTTCTCGGCCGCGACGCCGGTGACATCAGGGAACCAGACGATCGAAGGCGTACGGCTCTCGCCCGATGGACAATGGCTCGTCTATGACTCGGACCTCAGCGGCAACTCCGACATGTATCGGGTGCCGGTCACGGGCGGCGAACCCGAACGCCTAACGCGCGGTCCGCTGGATGAGTTTCGGGGAGCGATCGCTCCGAGCGGGAAGGAGCTGACGTATCACTCGTTCCAGACGGGGTCGCGGAACATGTTCCTGGTCCCGCTCGACGGTGGACCGGTCCAGCAGATCACGCACTCGTCTGCTCAGCTCTCCATGGCCAACTGGTCGCCCGACGGCACGGCGCTCACCCTCTTCGACATGATCACGTCCGATGTGCTGGTGATGCGCCGCGACGGCCGCGGCGGCTGGTCTAAGCCCCGGTTCGTCGGCGGACACGGTTGGCGTCCGGAGTGGTCACCCGATGGACGAACGATCGCCTTCGTCTCGGCGTCAGACGGGCGCATCGGCCTCGTGCCAGCCGATTCGGGCGCGCAGCGCGATCTGTACGTGCCGCAACCCGGCGAGCCCTTGGCGGAGCTAGCCATATACTCGGCAAACGGCCGTGAGCTCTACTTCAAGAGCCATGACGGCCGCGGGCGAGCATCGTTCTGGTCGATTCCACTCACGGGCGGCCGTCCGCGGCTGCTCGCGCGCTGCGACGACCCGGCTCGCGCGTCGAACCGGTTCGAGTTCGCGAGCGACGGCAAGCGATTCTATTTCACCGTGGAAGACCGCCAGAGCGACATTTGGCTCGCGGAGGTCGCTGCGCGTTGACGCGCTCACAGCCGCGGGGTTTTCTCGAGTCGACGTGTTCGCGGATCATAAAGCAGGCTGGCTTTGCGTCATAGGTGTGAAGGGAGCCATCGCTACCTAACGAGAGATGGTAGGCGTCGGACCCGACGCGGCGGTATACGTGGCGGACGCGGACGGAAGGGCGTGCAGAAGTTTCGCAGGCGCCGGCCGTAGCCGGCCACGCTGGGACGACGTCCTCTTTCGGATGATCCACTCGGCTACGACGAGGTTAATGAGCCAGCCCGCCGCCATCAGTACCGCTCGGCTCGACTCGTCCGGCTTGCCCACGAGCAAAAAATAAGGAAGGTGCGTCAACACCTGCGCGCCTGCTCCCATGCCAATCGCATATCCGCGAATCATCCACGCGCCGTGTGAACTGAAGTCGCGGCGTCGAATGGCATCGATGCCAAGCACGATCGACAGCGCCATCGCCGAACCGAACAGGAGGCGGAGGACGTAGAGGAGCTCGCCGTCGCCCTCGGGCCAGGGATAGAAGTGGGCCATCCACAAGCCCGTCAGAGCGGCAACCAGGCCACATACCGCGAGCACGCGCCCGGCCGCACGGTGCCAACCGCGTCGGCGACGTCGGAACGCCGGCGAGAACTGGAGCGCACCGAGCATGCTGTAGGGGATGACGGCGAGAATGTGCAGCACCACCGGAAGCGGCTGCGCGAAGAATCGCGCGTTCCCCGGCGTGATCTCCGCACCGCCCGCCAAGTCGGCGAGCCGCGCCGTGCCGGCCGCGGCCGGCACGAGGCTCAACAGGATCAGCATCGCCGGAACTCGCCAGTCGGACCAGCGCGAGGATGTCATCGCAGTCATGGTCAGCGCGTGACGAAACGAAGGCCGGCCATCACGACGACGTCGTTGCCCGTACGCGCCGCGCCTTGGGCCTGGAGCGGCTTGAAGCCGGTTAGGTAGTCGGGCGCCTCGACGCGCAGGCGAACGCGGCCGATGCCAAGCTCGCCACCGGCGCTGCCGTAAGCCGCGACATTGTGCGTCGCGTCGACGTTGAGACTGCGATAGTTGTAGCTCCGCCCACCCGCGCCCACTCCGGCGAACGGGCTGAACGTGATTGCATCGCGGGCGGTCCACCGCGCGGCACGGACTTCGGCGCCGAGGTCGTACGTGAATACGTCGAGCTTGGGGTCGCCGGCGGTGGCGATGTCGCGGCTGCGTGCCCAACCGACGGTCCCGGTCAGGGCGAGCGCCGGACGAACGACCCATGCGAGCTGGGCGGCGGTCAGCTTGCCGCGCTTGATGGCGTCTCCTTGAACGCCGGTGGGAACGACAGTCCCGCTGGACACGACGAACTCCCAAGCTGGCTTGTGCTCGGGCGTGGTTTGCGCCTCGGTGACCTGGGCGGACAGGCGTGTGGTGGTGACGAGCGTGGAGCCGAGGGCTGGGACGATGAGGAGCGAACGGATGGACATGACGTCTCCGGTGAGTAGCAGTGTTGGGTCTCCCGACGGCGGCCAATCTGCTGGAGCCAGCTGCCCCTCGCCTCGCCCGAAAGGTGCAGATGGGGGGTGTAGTCGGGGGTGTAGTCGGAGACGCGACCCGCTACAGCAGCTTCAGCGCTTTCGCCCGAGCGAGCGCATCGGTCCGGTGGCTTGCGCCCAGCTTGCCGTACGCGTTCGCAATGTGACGCTTGACGGTCGCTGGACTGAGCGCCAGGTGGTCGGCGATCTCCTGGTTCCGCAGACCCGCCGCGATGAGTCGTAGAACCTCGAGCTCTCGCGTGGTCAGCGATTGGACGAGGCCTGATACCCGTACCGTGTTCGGCGCGGCAACCGGCTGTGCACGTTCATCGAACGCCGACAGTACGCGCCGAGTGTACTCGCCGGCGATCGCACGCGCCGTCGCATGTCGAAGGAGCTCGCGCATGCGACTCCCTTCATCCACGAAGACGCGGAGGTACCCCTCCGGCTCGGCAATGCCTAACGCGCGAGCCAGGGGATCGAGGGCGCCGCGGACGTTGCCCAGCGCCTGCTGCACAAGGGATCGAAGCACCAGGATTTCGATCGCACTTCCGGTCCGGCCGCCGCTTTCGGCTGCCGCCGTTAGGCGTTCCAGCAGGCGCACAGCGTCGTGGAGGGAGCGTTGGTCGCTGTCGGTCCGGTGACGGGCAATGAGCACTCTGCCCAGCGTGATGTGCTCGAACTCGCGGAGGTAGCTCAGACCATCGTCAACGGAGAGCCTCCGGTCGCGGACCCAGTCCATGGCTTCGGCCAGCTTGCCCTGCGCGACCCAGATGCGGGCTTTCATCGCCGGGATGGGACGCACGCGCGGGAGAGGATCTCTTCTCTCGTGAGTCTCCGCCTCGTCGAGCAGACCGAGCGCGCCGTTCAGATCTCCGCGGGCCTCGAGCACTCGGGACATTGCCGTGCACCAGCGCTGCCTGTTGCCTGCATGCGCGGCCCGCTCCGCCGATTCCGTCATCCTGCGCAGGTGTTCGCTGGCTGCTTCCAGGTCGCCCCATTCGCGATTGAGCTCGCTCAGCCCGAGGTACAGCTCGTCGGTCTCCGGAGCCGCGTGGTGAACCTCTTCGGCCGCGAGCTGCAACCCTCGCTCGTAGATGCTCGCTGCTTCGTGCAGGCGACCCTGCGCGACCCTCAAGTCTCCGAGGACGAACTCACCTCGGATCGCATCAAGGGTATGCCCACTCAGTCGCATCGCTGCGAGTGCATCGGCGAAGACCCTATAGGCCTCCTCCAGGTCTCCGCGCGCCCATAGCGCGAGCGCCACGAGTGCGGTGCCGGTCGCGCGCGCAGCGTGGTCGCCTTCCGGTATGTCGTCGAGCGCCCGCTTCGCGTGCTCGACGGTTCCGGGTGCGTCGCCGAGCGCCTGTTCGAGGTAGACACGCGCAGAAGCGACCTCGAAGGGCAACGAGCGAAACCGCTCGTGGTCCACGACCACCATTCCGGTCGCTTCCGGACCGACGGCCGGATCTGGCGTCGAGTGCAGCAAGCGTTCGACATCCCGCAGTCTCGACTCGGCCGCCTCCAGCTCGCCGTTGTTCAGCAAAGCCCAGGCGTAGCCCGTACTGAGCACGGGCCTAACGCGAACCAGCGCGTCGGGCAGCGCTTTCACCCGTTCCAGCCATCTGGCGGACTGGTAACTCCTGTCTCGCTCGGGCCACGCTCGCTCGAGCAGCCCGGCGGCGCGCTCCAGATCCTCGGCGCCTAACGCGTGGCGGACGGCATCGGC
>JBKOYV010000122.1:0-10649 GCA_046725585.1 Gemmatimonadota bacterium
CGTCTTTCATCCGCATTTCCACGAGGCGGAGCCTGGAAGCTTTCGCCCCACGAGCTACGGCGACCCGGCGAACACGTTCCACGAAAAGGCGGTGCTCTGCCGGGCCGCGGAGAACACGTGCTACTTCGCGACCGTGAACACTCGCCGCTCCAAACCGGGCGTGTAGACGGGGTCTTCGGACGGGTCGAGCTGCACCTTGTCCTGAAACCCCGCGATAGTCCCGTCCGGATTCACGACCAGGGCAGTCGCCATGGGCGCCCCGTTCACGATACGCTCCGTACCGAGTATGACCCCAACGGCTGCGCGCCTGGCTGCGTCCCCGGTGGCGGACCAGGCCGCGTTGAGAAACGCGGCGTCCGGAACCGGCACGCCCTTGCCAGGCGCCCGGTAACCGGGGACGTAGCACTCCGGGAAGCAGACAACTCCTGCCCGTCTCTCGCCGGCCTGTGCGATGGCCTGTTCGACGAGCTGCACCGACTGGTCGGGCGTGGCGGGGAAACGAAGATTCGCGAGGGCGACCCGGAAGGTGGTCATGAATGAAACATGACGTGCCCGGGCCGGTCAGTCACCTCGCAGCGACTCGATCGGGTCGACCTTCGACGCTCGTCTCGCGGGCACATAGCTCGCGAGCAGCCCGATGGCGACCATGAACGCCGACACTCCCACGAACGTCGGCGCGTCGATCGCCTTCACCCCGTACAACAGGCTTCCGAGCGCCCGCGTGAACGCGAGCGCGGCGGCGACGCCGATCGCTATTCCGACTGCCACGACGCGCGCCCCTTGCGCCACGACCATCCGCCTGACGCGTCCGGCCTCGGCGCCTAACGCCATGCGCACACCGATCTCGCGTGTTCGCTGGGCCACGACGTACGACAGCACCCCGTAGAGCCCGACCGCGCCCAGGATCAGCGCCAGCGCCGAGGCCAGACCGAGGGTGAGCAGCGTGAAGGAAAGCTGCATCATCGAGTCCTTCGCCAACTGCGCCATCGTGTACACCCGGTACATCGGCGCGCTCGGCGCCACCTCGCGAACGAGTGCCCGGATCTCCGGCGCGATCGTTTCCGCCCGGCGCGTCTTCACCACGTATGCCGGCGACTCGATGGCCCAGCTCAGCCGCTCCGGCCCGACCAGCGGGAAATAGACGAGCGCCTGCGGCTGGTCGCGGAAAGTATTCTGCTTGACATCGTCCACGACACCAACGACGGTCTCCCACGTCGTTAGGCCCTGGCGCTGCAGCCGCCGGCCGAGCGGGTCCTTGCCGGGCCACAACAGATTCGCGGCGGTCCTGCTGATCACGACGTTCCGCTGATTGGCGAGGTGGTCGTTCGTCTCGAGCGGCCGTCCCTGGAGCACATCGATGCCCATCCCCTTGAAGTAGTCGCCGGCCTCGAAGGTGTAGTCCATGACGACGCCCGCGTCGGCATCACCCGCCATCTCCTCCGTGCGGAACCGCGTCGTCGGCGTTCCCTCGTTGAGCGGCAGGTTCTCGACCAGTCCCACCGTCTCGACGCCCGGCAGCGCACGCAGACGGTCCATGAACTGCAGGTCGAAGCGCGCGAACGATGGGCCGTCGGTCAGGGTGGCACCTTCGGGGGCGATCTGGAAGGAGAAGATGTCCTCTGTCCGGTAGCCGGGATCCACCTGACGAAGCGCGCGGAAGCTGCGCATCAGCAACCCCGACCCAATGAGCAGCACGAGCGCCAGCGCCGTCTGTGTCACCACCAGGCCGTCCCGCGCCCACCCGCGGCGTCGCGTAGCGCCGCGGCCGCCTTCGCGAAGGCGCATCAGGTCGGGTGAGGACGCGCGAAGCGCCGGCACGAAGCCGCACGCGAGCGCGGCGACGAGCGCGATGCCTAACGTGAAGAGCAGCGTCGTGGCCGTCAGCCGGACCTCCTCGAGCCGGGGAATGTCCTGGGGCGCAGCGCGGAGCAATGCCGGAAGTCCGGTCCAGGCAAGCGCCACGGCGACCGCCCCCGCGGCCGCCGCGACGATGACCGACTCCGTCATCTGGGACCGAATGAGCTGGCCGCGCGCCGCACCGATGGCGCGCCGCACCGCCAGGTCGCGCTGCCTGCCCTCCGCGCGCACCATGAAGAGGTTCGCGACGTTCGCGCACGCGATGAACAACACGATGCCCACGGCGCCGAGCAGGACCCACAAGGAGCCCGCGATGGACCCGAACATCTGGTCCTCGAGCGTGCGCACCACCGCGCGATGCTGGCCGATCAGGCGGGCATAGTTGGCCGACCCACCGAAACGTTCCGGCAACCGCTTCGACAACGCCGTCAACTCTCGCGCCACCTGCTCCGGCGTGACGCCCGGCTTCATGCGACCGACGAGTGACGGCCCGAACCGGCCCGGCGTGATGCCCTCGGGGCGGATCTCGCTCGAGACCCAGAGCAGGGTCCTGTCGTTCGGGAACTTGAAGCCCGGGCCCATGACGCCGATGACGGTACGAGTCCCGCCGCCGACGTCGTACGACTTTCCGATCACGGACGAGTCCCCACCGAACCACGTCTTCCACAGCGTGTAGCTGATCACGGCGGCCCGTTCCTCGTCCGCGGCGTTAGGCAGGCGGCCGAGGATGGGCTTGACGCCGAGCGTCGTGAAGAGCGAGTTCGTCGGCCACGACATGCGCACGCGCTCCACTCGATCGGCCACCCGGAGCGTGTTCGTGAACGAGTTGTACGTGGACAGGTCCTCGAGCAGCTTCGACTGCTCCCGGTACTGCACGAACATCTCATCCGACGTGCCGAACTCGTCGGGCATGCCGGACCCTGGGGCGGACGCGGCAATATGGACGAGCCGATCTGCGTTCGCGTAGGGCAGCGGGTTGAGCAGCACCCGGTCGACGACCGTGAACATCGCCGCCGTCGCGCCGATCGCCAGGCCTAACGTCCCGACCGAGACGATCGTAAAGCCAGGCGACCGCCTGAGGGCGCGTATTGCGTGACGAAGGTCGGTCATCCATCCCTGGCCGGTCCAGCGCATGTGGGATTCCTCGGTGAGAGCTGAGGGTCTGTTGACCCATGTCGGGTTGACGTGCTCCGCGGCTGCGGATCGCAGGAGGTCCCACGCCGTGGCGAGCGCGCACCACGCAGCCGGCAGGATCCCTTGCGCACGCGCGCGGTCGTAGTCGCGCTCGATGTCCTCGATGACGCCCCGGCCAAACCGTGCCCGGAACGCGACAGGGAACAGTCCTACGAGCGAACGCAGCACCGACCTCATGACCGGCTCCGGGCGACGCCGAGCCGCTTCTCCGCCATCGCGGCGGCCTGCTTCAGGCGTCGCGCTTCCGCTGCGAGCGCGGCACGTCCCGAAGACGTGAGGGCGTAGTATTTCCGGGCGAGCCCGGGATGCGGCTCCGCGTTCTTCGACTCGACATCCGTCACGAAGCCGACGGTCATGAGCCGCGCGAGGACGCGATAGAGCGAGCCCGCTCTCGGCGTGAGTGCGCCGCCCGATTCGTCCGCGACGACGTCCTTGATGGCGTACCCGTGCAGCGGTGCGCTGGCGAGGGCCAGCAGCACGTGATACTCGAGGAGGCTCATTCCGTTTGCGCCGCCTGGATTCATGTCCGGCCCCCGTAATGACACTGGTGGTATATATACCGAAAGAGTATTTATGCGGGCGTGACTCGGCAAGCGCCGCCGGGCATGGTCGGCGATTGGACAAGCCGATCCCGTCGATGGTTTCGTCTCCGTGCCAGGCGAAGACCCGGCGCCGTCAGGCAGTTGTCATCCCGAGCCGCCAGGCGAGGGATCGCGGTTATCCCGGCAGAGGACCGAGCCTTTCTATCGGGAGGATCGCGATCCCTCGCTTCGCTCGGGATGACAAAACTAGACTTTGGCCGCATGTTGGCCCGACCACGAGGATCGGCCAGTACGATCACGCGAAGGCAATCAGAGACGGGCGACCCCTGTTACAACTCTGACCTGGTACCAGCGCCAATCACTATTCCGGCCGAGCTCCGCACCGAACGTCTCTTGATGCGTCCTTGGCGCCCCGAGGATGCGGAAGCGTTGCGTCCCATCCTTGTGGCGAATTGGGAGCATCTCGGGCCCTGGATTCCGGCGCGCGTCGCGACGCCGGTGCCCGTCGCGGAGCTCGCGCAGCGCCTGGCGGGCTTCGGCGACGACTTCGTGAGCGGCCGCGGCTTTCGCTACGGGCTCTTCACGCCTGACGGAGGCGATGTGTTAGGCGAGGCTGGGCTCTACCCACGTTCTGCTACGGAGCGCGCTCCCTTTGCGGAAGCCACCTGCATCGAGCTCGGGTACTGGCTTCGCGCGGACGTCACAGGTCGAGGACTCGTCACCGAAGCGTCTCGGGCGCTCGTGGCCGTGGCGGCGACACTTCCGCGCATGACCCACATCGAGATCCGCTGTGATGCCCGCAACGGTCCGAGCGCGGCGATCCCGCAACGGCTCGGGTTCGTGCTGGCGACGACACTCATCGAGCCGGCGGAAACCCCAGGTGACGAACCGGTCCAGCTGCAGGTGTGGACCCTACCCCTTCCGGCTCGTTAGGGCTCGATCACCCAGAACTGCATCCGGTACGAGAAGACCGTGAACGCGATGCGCGTCCCGTCGCGCGAGACGGCGGGCTGTGTCTTGTCGGTGGGATCGAACGTCACCTGCGTCGGCGTACCGCCTGTCGCAGGAACGCGGAACACCTGAAAATGCCCGTCGTTCGCCGGCGCGATGAACGCGACCCAGCGGAAATCGGGTGGCACGCCAAGCCCGGAAAACTGCTGCTCGCTCGTGAAGCGATGCACGAGCCGGGCGCGGCCGCCCTCGCGCGCGACGACGTAGATCGCTCGCTGGTCGAGTCCTTCGGAGGCGGAGAACACGATGCTGTCGGAGCCGGCCGCCCACTCGGCCTGATCGACATCGCCGTGAACGCCGTCGATGGGGACACGACGTGCCTCGCGCGTTACGGCACCGGTCCCCGAGTCGACCCCCACGGTGAACAGCACGCCACGCAGGCGGCCTCCGTCATGCACCTCCGTGCCGTACGCGATCCAGGCGCCGTCGGGTGACCAGCGCGGCCAGCCGGTTTCGGTGCCGCCCCTGGTGATGGACGTTGCGGGGGCGGAGCCATCGGCCGGCTGGATCCAGACGTCGTCGAGCCCGTTGGCGTGCGAGTGCAGGACGATCCACTTGCCGTTAGGCGACCAATCGAGTCCCTGGTCCTCGGACGACGACGCGCGGATCACCGAGAGCGGCGCGGCGGCAGTCGTGTCCGCATCCGAGCGCACGCTGCCGAGGTCCTGCGCGATGTCCGGGTAGTGGAGGTCGTCGATGATCCGGCGCCAGCTCCCGTACGTGAAACCGATGACCTTGTCGTCACGGCTCCAGGTCGGCGTCTCGGACTGGAAGGACGTGAGCTGCTTGACCTTCCCGCCGCCCGACGGAACGACGGCGATGAACGTCCTGTAATCCTGGACGCCGAACAGCACACGGCCGTACTTCCCGACCGACGGCGCGTACGTGTCGCGCGCGAAGCTGGTCAATCGCGTCGCGGGGCCGCCGCCCGCCGGCCGGACCCAGAGGTCGAGAGTGCCGCGCGCGTTAGGCGACGCGAAGTAGAGCCTCGTGCCATCCAGCGAGAACGCGATCGGGCCGTACGCTTCCATCGCCCTGGCGGAGCCCGAAGGCGCGGTGCCGCACGGGAGGCTCACGAACTGCTTGCCCTCGGAGGCGGCGAGGCACGCGACCGTAACGTTAGGCGTCCAGGCAGGCGAGCTCAGCCGCATTGCGCTCGTCTGCACCCGTCCATTGGCGCCGTCAGCCTGCCCCGTCCACAGCGTGGTTCCGCCTTCCCGAGCGAGGACGCCGGCGAGGCGCGCTCCATCGCTCGACCAGGCGATCTCGCGAAATCGGTTCGGATCGATGACAATCGAATCGTTTCCGGCAACGACCTTCGGAAACGGATCGGTCCACAGGCGGCGCCGCTCGCCCGTGTGAACGTCGACGATCCACCATGCGACGTTCCCCTGACTATCGCCCTGCAACGCCGCCACGCGTCGTGAGTCCGGGAGCCACGCGATGCTCGTGATCCGTCCCCCCGTCGGTCCGATCGTCGTCACCGGTCCGCCGGCGATCTGCGAGAGCCTGAGCCGTCCCTCGGACGCGAAGGCGAGCCACTGCCCATCGGGCGACATGGCGCCGACGGGGTCGCGGTACCCGACGGGCCCGAGTTGACGCGCTTCGACGACGAACCGGAGGCGAGCGTTCGCCGTGGATTGTGCCCGGACGTTCGCGGCGGATGCGACCACGATGGCGGCCGCGATCATCGGGCCCAGGCTGGTCACACGTCGCTTCGGCTTGAAGGGGTCGGAGTCGAATTTCATCGTTGAACGCAGGCAGGTGCGCGACCGAATGCAGGCGGGCGCCACCGAATGATGAAATTCGAGTCTGACCCCGGCAATGCGAGTTCTGACCTTTAAACGCGGAAAGGCAGCACACGCGGCCGTTTGCCCGTCGCGCGCGCGATCGCGTTCGCCAACGCCGGGAACAGCGGCGGCACCGGCGGCTCGCCGAGCCCGGTGATCGGGTAGTCGTCGTTCGTGATCCAGTGACACTCGATCCGCGCCGGCTCCCCACCGATCCGCAGCAGACGATAGGTATTGAAGTTCCCCTGCACCACCGCGCCGCCGTCGATCGTGATCTCCTCGCCTAACGCAGCGGACAGCGCCTGCACCACACCGCCCTCGAGCTGGGCGCGCGCCCCATCCGGGTTGAAGACCCGGCCGCAGTCCACGGCGACGACGACGCGGTGCACGTTCACCTTCCCGTTCGTGACCGAGGCCTCCACGACCTCGGCTGCATACGTCAGGTGGTCCGGCACGTTCTGGGCGATGCCTAACGCGTGACCGGCGGGCAACGGCTGGCCCCATCCCGCCTTCTCCGCCGCGAGCTTCAGCACCGCCTTGAAGCGCTCGGGATTGAACGGATACTCCTTGCTGTCGCGCGGCTGGTCCACCACCCACCGGTCCATCAGCGCCATGCGGTACTCGTAGGGGTCCTTTCCCGCCTTCTCCGCCAGCTCGTCGATGAAGCTCTCGATCGCGAAGGTGCCGTGCGTAGTGTTCACCGCGCGCCACCAGCCCCGCGGAACGCCCGAGTCGAGCAGCGTGTACTCGGTGGAGCGATTCGGAACACGATAGACGTGGTTGCCGATGCCGTCAGACTCTCCCGCACCGAACTTGCCCGACCGGCCTCCCGACGCGTCGATCGCGGGCGACGAGAAGCGGTGTCGTATTGCCACGGGATTCCCGTCAGGCCCCAGCGCGCCCTCGAGACGATGAATGGCGCACTGCCGATAGAAGTCGTGCCGGAGGTCATCCTCCCGGGTCCACACGACCTGGACCGGCGCACCATTCACGGCTTTTGCGATCACCGCCGCTTCGACGGAGAAGTCCGGGTTGATGCGGCGCCCGAACGCACCGCCCATGAGCGGCGTGACGTGCACCTTCACATTGTCCTTGTCGAGCTTCAGGTGCCCGGCCACCGCGCTGTGCGCCCAGTCCGGGAACTGCGTCGGCGACCAGAGCTCCATCACGCCGTTCGCGAACTGCGCCGTGCAGTTCTGCGTCTCCATCGTCGCATGGGAGAGAAACGGGAGCTCGTAGTCCGCACGAATCACATCAGTCGCGTTGGCCAGCACGCCATCCGGGTCGCCGATACGATTGACGACCTCCTTACCGGGCCTCGATACCGCGTCTCGCATGAACGCCGTGTAGCTCGCACTGCTCTCGCGCGCGTGCGGACCGGGGTCCCACGTCACCTTGAGCGCCCTGCGCCCCTGCATGGCGGCCCAGGTGTTGGTTGCGATGACAGCCACGCCGGCGTGGATGCCAGCGTCTCGCAGCTCGCCCTTCACCTCGACGACCTGCTTCACGCCGGGCACCTTCAGCGCCTCGCTCGCATCGAATGACTTCACCTTCGCGCCGAAGATCGTCGCCCGTTCGACCGACGCGAACAGCATCCCGTCGCGGCGCACGTCGATGCCGTATTTCGCGCGACCGTGCAGAATGTCCTGCACGTCCAGTCCCTTAATCCCGTCGCGACCAAGGAGTCGCCACTCCTCAGGCTTCCGGAGCCGGACGTTCGTGGGCACCGCGATCTTCGTCGCCGCGTCAGCCAGGGCACCGTATCCGAGCGTCCGGTTCGTCGCCGCGTGGACGACGCGCGATTCCCGGGTGGTGAGCTCCGACGCCGGGACGCCAAGCTGCTGCGCCGCGGCGGCGACGAGCATCTGCCGCATGGTCGCTCCGGCCACCCGGAGGCGAGTGTGCGTGTCGAGGACCGAACCACTTCCTCCCGTTCCCTGGCTGCCCAGCCGCGGGTCGTAGGACGCGGCCTCGGCCCGGACTTTCGACCAGTCGGCGTCGAGCTCCTCGGCCACCAGGAGCGCGAGCGTCGTGCGCACGCCCTGCCCCATCTCGGATTTCGGGATCGTGACATGCACCGTGTCGTCGGGCGCGATGCGGATGAAGATGCTCGGCGCGGACGATTTCGGGTCGGCCGTTGCACCTTCGGCGGTCGCCTTTCCCCGGCAGGCGACCTGGACCAGCAGCCCTCCGCCTAACGCCGCACCCACCCAGAGGAACTGACGGCGCGAGAGAGTGGTATCGAATGCGGCCGGCGCGGACCCACGGTCTGACCGCTCGTCAGGACGGAACGTCATGGGCGCACCTCACGCCGGATCTCGGCCGCGCGCTTCACCGCCGCCCGGATCCGAACGTATGTGCCGCAGCGACAGAGGTTCCCCTGCAGCGCCGTGTCGATGTCGGCGTCCGTGGGGTTCGCGTTGCGATCGATGAGCGCCGCGGCGCTCATGAGCTGTCCCGCCTGACAGTAGCCGCACTGTGGCACGTTCAGCTCCGCCCAGGCCTGCTGCACCGCGTGATCAGCCGATCCGGAGGCGAGGCCTTCGATCGTGGTGATCGCCTTGCCGGACACGGCACTGAGCGTGACGGAGCACGAGCGCGTGGGCACTCCGTCGATGTGGACGGTGCAGGCGCCACACACAGCGATGTCGCAGCCGAACTTCGTGCCCGTGAGGCCGACGATGTCACGCAGCGCCCAGAGGAGCGGCATCTCTGGCGGCGCATCGACGGGTGTCACGTGACCGTTGATGGTGAGCTCCACGAAAAGGCTCCGCGTTGTCGGACGGCCAAAAATGAGCATCACACGAGCCGTGACACCAGGTGGCTCGAGCGCAATCGCTCGTCCTGACGCCTTCCCCACGTTCGACCGGCGAGCGAGAATTGCGCGCATGACCCTCGCCCTCGATGGCGTCCGCATCGTAGACCTGACCCAGGTCATGGGCGGCCCCTTCTGCACCATGCAGCTTGCCGACCTGGGAGCGGATGTGATCAAGGTCGAGCCACCCGGCGGAGATCTCTCGCGATCGATGGGTGGCGCCGAGCTCGAGATGCCTGGCGACGACAACGCCCCGTTCTTCGCGCTCAACCGCAACAAGCGCAGCATCGTCCTCGACCTCACCCGCGAACGAGACAGGGGCATTTTCCGTGCGCTCGTCCGAACCGCGGACGTCCTCGTCGAGAGCTTCCGTCCGGGGGTGACCAGGCGGCTTGGCGTCGATTACGACGCAATGGCCCAGATCAACCCGCGCCTCATCTACGCCAGCATTTCGGGCTTCGGGCAGACCGGACCGTACGCGCTCAGGCCCGGCTTCGACCTGATCGCACAAGGCATGAGCGGGATCATGAGCGTCACGGGCGATCCGGGTGGCGCTCCGGTGAAGTGCGGCGTGCCGATCGCCGACCTCTCCGTCGGTCTCATCGCCGCGAATGGAGTGCTCGCCGCGCTCATCGCACGAGAGAAGACCGGTCGAGGACAGTACATCGACACATCGCTGTTCGAGTCCGCGCTCGCGATGTGTGTGTGGGAGACGACGGAGTACTGGGCCAGCGGCGACACGCCGCGCGCGATGGGGTCCGCGCACCGGTTGAGCGCGCCCTATCAGGCGTTTCGTACGGGGGACGGATACATGACGCTCGCCGCGCTCACGGCGCAGCAGTGGCTCGCGCTCTGCGCGACGATCGGCCGTGACGAGCTCGCAAAGGACCCGCGCTTCGAGACCAATGCCGCGCGGATGGCGAATCGTGCCACGCTCGTGCGCGAGGTCGAAGGCGTGCTGGCCCGGCACACGACGGCCGAGTGGGTCGACCGGCTGCTCGCAGCCGGCGTACCGGCCGGCCCGATCCACGACTTCGCACAGGTCTTCGCCGACACGCACACGCACGCGCGTCGTATGGTCGAGGACATCGAGCACCCGGTGGCTGGCCGGGTGCGAACGCTCGGGTTCCCGCTCAAGATGAGCGACACGCCGCTCCGCGTTAGGCGCGCCCCGCCGCTGCTCGGCGAGCATGCCGCGGAGATTCTACGGGAGCTCGGCATGGAGGGCGACCAGTGAGCACGGATGCCGGGGTGGTGCGTCTCGCCCGCCGTGACGCGATTGCGACTATCACGTTGGATCGGCCGGGCGCGCGGAACGCGCTCACCTGGGCGATGTACGAGGAGCTTGGTGCCGCGCTCGACCGCGTGACGTCCGAGTCGGGGATACGAGTCGTCGTGCTTCGCGGTGCCGGTGGCAACTTCGCCGCCGGGACGGACATC
>JBKOYV010000326.1:0-29299 GCA_046725585.1 Gemmatimonadota bacterium
TGGTAGCACAGGCCCGGTGCTGCATCTTAATGAGGTACCCTTGCAGCTCGCTTCAGGTGTCAGGAGCCCATACACTAGTGGACTGAGTGGGAGGTGTTGATAGCAGGCGGTTAGGGCGATATGGCAGTATTGCCATGGGGAGACTCTATCGTGTGGGCCAGTCCGATGTCCGCCATGGCAATACTGCCATACTACCCGTCTCCGCCTGCTATCAACACCTAACAACCACTCCACTAGTTCGCGATCAACACGCAGGACCTCGCGGTGCCACCGACGATAATCTCGAAAACGGCCAGTAACTGGGTCGACAGCGGAGAGCCGCCGAACCCTACCCTTCGACGCGTGCTCGCCCACTTCTTCGAACGCCTCGATCCCGCCGACGAGCCGTGGCTCGAGGAACACGCGCTCATCGTTTTCGGCATGGTCGCCGCCGACGCAACGGAGATTCACGTCGCCGGCTACCTGCGCAGCGTGGTGCGGCAGACGGGCCACCCTACGCGGGAGCCGCTCGGCGCTCGCGCGGCCGCTATCGCACTCTGGCACATTGCCAAGGCGGCGCTCGTGCGCGATTTCGCCGAGCGCGTCCTGCGCGGCGAGGTGCCGGTGAACGAGCCAACGCCAGACTCCTTCAGCCACTGGGTCGCGAGCCGCCTCCTCACGGCCGACGAGCTGGCGCGCTTCGAGCGGGAGGCGCAGTCGGAGCGACCGAGCGATTGAGGTTTCGCACGGCAACAGCCCATACACGTTGATGCCAGTTTCCCGCAGTCGACACCCCGCGCGCAATGGAATCGTCCCGGGACCCTGATGATTCTTGCGGCGCTCTGCCTGAGTGTGGTGGTGCACCTCGCTACCTGCCTTGGGATCAACTTGGTGTCGGCCGTGCCACTGCCGTAGGGGCTACACCTCGTCGCTATAGCGGCATTCTTTGCGATGATGTTCTCCGCTCGCCGTTCACAGCCCCAACGCGCCGGCTTCACGCTGCCCAAGTGGCCGGCGTGGGCGTATCTCCTCGTGGGCGTCGCGTTCGTCTATGCGTTCATCAATCTTGCGGCGTTTCTTGCCCACGCTCACGGCGGCACGCCCGAGGTCCGTGACGGCGCGTTCGTGCTCAGCGATCACGGCCGCGTGATCCGGACGCTGACGGCGGACGAATACCGATGGCAGCACGTATACATCCTGCGGGGCTTCTCCGGACATTGGATTCTTCCTTCTGCTTCCCACGATGTACTTCGCTTTTCGTCGTGAGTGACGCTGCGTCCCATCGCGAGATGGACTTCGATCACGACGGCACCACTTCGCTCGGCGAGTTCTTCACCGCCGCTGACGTCGGCACACGGCCGATGCAACGCGGGGACCGCGCATGCACCGAATACTTTCTGCTCAAGGACGGCGCGCCGGTGAAGCTGCGTTGTCCTGCGGGCTAGGCGTTAGGGCGACGCACAGCCACCACGACGTGCAAGCAGTCGACGAGATGAGCTTCTCGCTCGAGCTCCCGTGCTCGGCCGCGGGGGCACGCGAGCGTCTCGAGTCCGCGTGCGACTTCGATAGCCAAGGCGGCGACGGCTCCGGCCTGCGGCCGCTCTGGGGCAGTGTTGGTGACATCTGGTTCGGCGTCCGCGCGAACCGCAACGCCGGTACGCCGTTGGTGCTCACCGGGATGCGCTTGTGGTTGGAGTCGTACATCGCGACGCTCTGTGCCGTCGCGCCGATCGCCATCGTCGTCACGCGCATTGTGCTCGACGAGCGGTTTCTTCGGCGCGAGCTGCCAGGCTATCGTAAATACACAGCTCGCGTCCCGTACCGATTGCTCCCACGCATCTGGTAGCGGGCTACCGCGTTAGGCATGCCGGCGTCAGGCGGGCAGAATGATGGGTCCCGAGTCGAGATTCGTGGAGGTCGACAGCCTGTCTGTGGGTTACAGACAGGCCGGGCGGGGCGAAGCGCTCGTGCTTCTTCACGGGTTCCTCTCTGACTCCCGGTGCTGGATCCCTCAGCTCTCGGGGCTGTCCGATTCGTTCACGGTCATCGCCTGGGACGCGCCGGGGGCAGGCGTCTCCTCCGACCCGTCCGATGGGTTCACCACGTCGGAGTACGCCCGTTGCCTTGCGGGTTTCCTCGACTCGGTCGGAATTGGTCGCGCCCACGTGGTCGGGCTGTCGTGGGGCGGCATCCTCGCGCAGGAGTTCTATCGACTGTATCCGGAGCGGTTGCGCTGCCTCGTGCTCGCCGACACCTACGCCGGCTGGAGGGGCTCGCTCTCCGAACCGGTGTGGAAGGAGCGACTGTCGGCCTGTCTCGCCGACGCCTCGGGCTCACCCGCCGCGCTGGTCGCCAAGTTCCTGCCCGGCGCGTTGTCCGACGGTGCCACGGCGGAGCTGCGGAAAGAGCTCTCGGTCATCGTCTCCGACTTTCACCCGGTTGGCTTCCGACTGATGTCGCTGTCGTCGGCCGAGATGGATACGAGAGACCTACTGCGCAACATCCACGTGCCGACGTTAGTGCTCTGGGGCGAGGAAGATCGTCGCAGCCCGGTCCAAGTCGCTCACCAACTCCACGCCGCGATTCCGGGCGCCGAGTTGGCCATCATCGCGAAGGCGGGCCACGTGAGCAACATGGAGCAACCGGAGGCATTCAATCGCCATGTTCGGCGCTTCTGCAAGACGCCCGACCCCGCCGCGACGTGCGAGCCGTGAAGCGCATCGCCGGCTGGATGCTCGCGCTCGTGTTCGGGTTCGCCGGGCTCTTCCCGGTGATTTACGCCGTGAGCACCGCCGAGCCACGCGGCCCGGCCACTCCGCTTTCGGTCCCGCCGACCGGTGCCTATCGAGTGTTCGTCGTCGATTGGGGCTACCACACAGCCATCATTGTCGAGCAGCCGAGTGGCTGGGCGCTGGGACCGCCTGGTGAAGAGCGGGCACCGTTTCTCGAGTACGCGTGGGGCGACCGCCGGTTCTATCTCGAGTCCGACTACAGTCCCGACGCCGTGTTCGCGACGCTCGCGTTACCCACGGCGTCGGTGTTGTACCTCGACGGCCGGCCAGACCCGCCGCCGCTGGGCGGTGCCCGCGCCGCTTTCGTGCGCAGTGTGGACGCGGCGACCCTGCGCACGCTGCTGGTCGAGCTGGAGCGCTCCATCCGTCACACAGCCGATGGCACCCGAGCCCCGGTGTATCCGCCCGCGACGGGATACGCAGGGCGGTTCTACCCGGCTCTTGGTCCATACCTCTGGACGCGCAACTGTAATTGGTGGACCGTGGTCCGACTCGCCGCCGGGCTGGCCGAACGTCCCGGTGGCGTCGTGTTCTCGGGGCAGGTCGGGAGGAGGCTTCGCGGCTTTTCACCGCGGCCACGGAGGCGACTCGCTGATGGGAGCTCTTCGCCCTCGTGCGTCGCCGGTCGGCGTGACGTAGCTTCGGCACGTCGCCATCGTGGCCTAACGCAAGGACTCCTGCTGACGTTCAGACCGCTGTTGGCGAAGAACCCCAGTGTCGCGGGCGACAGCATCACGGTCACTGGCGGGTTGCGCGGTGACTCGCTCTGGATCCCGCTCAGGGAGCCCGACGGTACCGTCAACACGATGAAATTGGTCCGCGTCGAGCGCATGGGAGCTCGGTAGTCGATATCGACTCCGCGATCCCGTCTCTGGAGAACGCGACCCGCAGGGTTCGTTGCGCTCCTACGGCGTATCCGCGGTTACTCGTGAAGCGCGCTTTCACTCTCCGGGCGGCGCTGTGATCGCGCCCCACGCTTCCGGAGCGACGTCGGCGATGTGCTGCGAGAACGTCCAGCGATGCCCGGCAAAGTCGATGGCGCTGTACGATCGCTCGCCGAAAGGCATGTCCGTTGGCCGGGAGAGAATCTTGACGTTGAGTCGTTCCGACCGGAGGAAGTGCGCGTCGACGTCAGCGACGTGGACAAGCACATACTGGTCAACGTCATCCGTATGCGGCGGTCGAAACGGTCCGCCGGCGCGGCCGAGCATGATGGCGCCTTCCGCTACGTCGAGCTGCGCGTGACTGATCCGCCCATCCCGCCCCGCCACTCGAAGCCGTTGGCGGAACCCGAACGTCTCGCAAAGCCACCCGATGGCCGTTTCGACATCCTCGTACACCAGCACCGGAACGACGGTCGCTGTTGGCGCTGACCGGTTCACAAGCATGATCCACGCTCCGCGTTCTGCAGGAAGATGCGAGCGTCGGACACACGAGTCTTGTAGAAAAGTTACGACGTCAAGCAGGAATCTCACTCGGCTCGCGAGGTTCCTGTTATGGTAACCGCTGGCGGCGCGAAGGTTGAAGCCAAAGTTCAACCATGACCATGACTGACGCCGGATCGCTGACGACGCGCGCGCGAATTGTACGCCATGAAAGCGCGCGGTTACGCTTCGAGATCGCGTTCGGAACGCCCGATGCACGATTGCGCTCGTACGTTCACGAATACGTCGGCGGGCGAGAAGAGTCGGTTGCGCCGATCCGGCGGAGGGAAGTGCCGTCGGGCAACGTTCCGATGATCCTGAACTTCACGGGGCGAGTCCGTGAGCGGAAACCCGGCGCGCACGAAACGTGGCGCGAACACGGCAGCTTTACCGCGGGCTTGCATGACGGATTCACGCTCGTCGAATCCGTTGGGGCAAGCCACGGACTGCAGGTCACCTTCAATGCTCTCGGTGCACGCCTCGTCCTTCGGCAACCGCTTCACGAGTTGACGAACACTACTGTGGCAATTCAGGAACTGCTTGGTGCACGCGTCGAGTCACTCATGGCCGAGCTGTACGACGCGCCTTCCTGGGACTTGCGCTTCGCCATTCTGGATCGGTTCATCGGAGCCAGAGTCATGGAAGCATGCCCGCCTCCCGCCCCCCTGGTCTGGGCGTGGCAGGAGCTCGTTCGAACCGGCGGGCGGATGAAGATCGGCGTGCTGGTGGATTACCTTGGCTCGACGGAAAAGACGTTCGTGGCGCGATTCCGCCACGAATTCGGCGTCGCACCGAAAACGTTCGCTCGGATTCTTCGCTTCTCGCGTGCCTTACACGCGCTGACGGTGGCCGATCATCCTCGACTCAGCGCAATTGCGTACGAGGCGGGGTACTACGATCAGGCGCATTTCGCGCACGACTTTCGCGCGTTTGCGGGAGTGAGTCCAACTGAATTGCTTGCCTCGCGCCTTCCGGGCGGAGCCGGCGTTCTGGCGACGTGATTCAATGCGCGCTTCGGCGCTCCGTCACATGCTCACGTGTACGGGACATCCTGCCGCCGCCGAGCTCACGAGCTCCAAGAATTGGCGTCAGCCAGACCACACGGATACGATGCACGGTTCGAAGCGCCAAAGTCGGGATACAGCTGTCGTAAGTGACGATCTCATGTCGCTCCCCGACGTAGGCACGGCGACCGTCGCGTGGCTCAAGGCTGTCGGTATCGACACCGTCGCAGAACTGCGGCGAGTGGGCCCTGTCGAGGCGTTTGGCCGGGTCGCGTTTCGATTCGGTTCGGCGGTCAATCGCAATCTGCTCTATGCGCTCGCGATGGGGCTGCAGGGCCGCAAATACAACAGCGCCACCGAGCGCGAGAAGCGTCAGCTGTGCGAAGACGCCGGCATCGCGTTCCATCCGCGCGGACGTCGGGGCAAGCACCCGTGACCGGCTGGCTGACGATCATTGAAGCCGACGAGCGAGGTTCGGAATGCGCAGGCTACGCCCACGCAGTTGTCGACTTGCTCGCGGCTGAACTCTAGGCGTTAGGCTCAGAGACCTATGCGATTCGAAGCAAAGGCCGCGCTCGTGGTCGGTATCCTGCTTCCGGGTACTCGAGACCCATCGCCGGGAGCTCCTCTCAGGTGGCGCTTCTTCTCGTCGCCTGGTCGTGCGTGACGGGGATGATGACGATCAGCTTCGTTGATCAGGTCGAGGTCACGCTTCGCGGCACCAACCTCGAGCCGCAAAACACGGATGTGCTTGTGGTGAAGTGCCTGTTGCTCGCCGTCAGCGCAGTGGTATTGCTGCGCTCGTTTCGCCGGGTAAGTAGCCCGCGTGACACCTAACGCGATTTCGAGCCCGGTCAAGCTTTTCCTGGAGCAAGCAGTAGCAGGGGCCCCTATCAGGCGCGTCGCTCGGACGACAGCGTTACCGCCAGAGTAGCTTACGTGGGACTCTTGTCGGCGGAGGGAGCTATGCCCGAGCGGTTACAGCAGAGCCTCCGAGCCTTGGACGAAAGACGTCGCGCGTTGCTCGACGAAGTCGAGGCACTGAGCGCCGAGAGGCTGACGGCCAAGCCACTGCCTGGGAAATGGTCGATCCTCGAGATCGTCGAACACCTGGTACTCGCCGAGCGAGACGTTCTGCAGAACTTGCCCGAGCCGTCGCATCTCGTCGAGCGCCCGCGCCGGCTCAAGGCTCGCGTCAGCTATCCGCTGGTGATGTTCGTGTTGAAGCACGGCATCCCGGCGAAAGTCCCGTCGCCTCGGATGGTCCCAACGGGTAGTGCCTCGCTCGCTGCCTTGCGACGTCAATGGGACGAGAATCATCAATGGTTGCGGACGTACGTCGACGGTCTCGCGCGCGACGATCTCGGCAAAGCCGTGTTCGAACATCCGATCGCTGGTCCGTTGACCGTCGAACAGGCGATCCGCATGGACTTGGTCCACCTGGAGACGCACTCTCGAGAGATCAGAAGGCTGGTAACACTGACGACTTGATCTCGCCCACGGGCCAGCCGGTTCTGCAGGGCGATGGGCAGAGCGTTGTCATCGTGTGGAGTCCGAAAACCATGACGCCATGACGACTGAGGCGCTGGGGACCCCGCTCGCGGTTCGTTTCGCCGCGAGGGCGCAACGCATCACGGGTCAGACCGCCGGGCTCGCGCCGGGGTTCGTGCAAGGGAATCTCGTCGTGCTTCCCGCGAGTTTCGCCGACGAGTTCCTCCGCTTCTGTCAGCGAAATCCCAGGCCGTGCCCGCTCATCGCGGTGTCGGAGCCGGGCGAGCCGCGCATCGCGTTACTCGGCGACGACGTGGATCTCCGCACCGATCTGCCGTGCTACCGCGTGTGGCGAGATGGGGCGGTGGTCTCGTCGACGCCGAGCGTCGCTGATATGTGGCGCGATGATCTTGTCGCGTTCGTCATCGGGTGCTCGTTCTCGTTCGAGGAGGCACTGACCGCTGAGGGGATTCCACTCAGGCATGTAAGCGCCGGCACGACGGTCCCGATGTACCGGACGAACGTGATGTGCGAGCCGGCGGGTCGGTTCTCGGGGCCGCTGGTCGTCTCGATGCGTCCGATGAATGCAGCGGACGCCATTCGCGCGATCCAGATCACGTCGCGGTTTCCGGCGGTGCATGGCGCGCCGGTGCACTTGGGCGACCCGGCATTGATCGGGATTCGAGATCTCTCGCGACCGGACTACGGCGATCCGGTCGACGTCTCGTCTGATGAGCTGCCGGTGTTCTGGGCGTGTGGTGTCACGCCGCAAGGCGTGATCGCGTCGGCACGGATTCCCTTCGCGATCACGCATGCGCCGGGTTGCATGTTGGTGACGGACATTCGGAATGCGAGGCTGGCGGCCTTTTAGGTACGCCCACGCGCCGGCATCGCGGGAGTGCGGGCGCGCCGTTCAGGGTGACCGGCCGCCGTGTCGTTGATGTCGATTCAGGCGCCTAACGCCCACCAAACACGGCGGCCAGATCAACGTCACCGGCTCGTACGTACGAACGCGGCCCAATTCACATTCGTGCCCGTCGGGAGGGTCGCACGCACATCCTTCGGTGCGTCGACACCGAAGATCTGGAACGTCTGTGCGAGGCCGTTACGGTCGTTCGGGTCGGGCGACGCCACGAGCGCCTCGCGATCGCCCTCGAGCAGCACAGCGTTCGAGACGCCGCCGGCGAGTACGATCCCCGCTCCCGCAGCAAGTGGGACACGAAGGAGCTCTCGCACGTTTTCGGTGGTTCGCCGAATGAGCAGCGCCCAGGACCCGTCGCGCGCAATACCCTGAGGCTCGCCCACCATGGTCTCCTTCTCTACGACGACGCCGCTGGTGAGGTCGGCCGACGCCAGGCGAAAGAGCCCGTTCACACCGTCGTCGGCAAACCCGAGGCGCGAGGTGAAGTTGATCCGTTGGCCGGTCGGGTCGAATCGGAACGTGTCGAAACCGGAGAGCATACCGCCGGTCGTCACGCGGGTTACCCGATCCGGTCCAAGATCGGTCACGAACAGATCGGGACGCGTTAACGGGCCGGTGGTCATCGCGTAGGCGATGCGCCGTGAATCGGGCGACCAGTCGACGTCACCGAAGAGGTACTGGCTGTTCCCGCTCACCGTCCGGAGGGCACGGCCATCCGCGCCCACGAGTACAACCTCGGCAACATCGATCCTGGGCACGACGATGACGGCGAGATTCTGGCCGTCGGGACTCCACTTCGCGCGGCGGATCGCCAGGATCGATTCGTCGGTCACGGGCACCACGCTCGACGAGTAATTGCCATCGACGTGGTCGCTGACGTTCTGGAAATGCACGCGCGTGCGGTTACTCCCGTCCGCGTTCTGGAGATAGAGCACCTCCTTGCTCCCCTCCTGTTCGATGGTGGCAAGCCGATCGCCCCTGGGCGAGACGACCGTTTCTAGTGCTGGCGACGCCGGACCCGGGGCCGTCGGAGCGACCGGAGTAGATGGTTCGGAGCAGGCGGCGAGCGGGATCACCGTACAAAGCGCGAGCATGCGAGGCGCAATGCCCCGGCTCGCGCGCCGAAATAGTGCGACGCGAGGCATGGTTGAGTCTCTTCTGGAATGTTGTAAGGCCGAACGTGGAGGGCAGCGCGGTGCGGCGGGTGATGACTCACGTCGCAACCGTGCGTGGCGCAATTTCGGATGACCGTCCGAGCGCCACTATCGACCAGCGGACCGAACTCGACCCCGACGATGGTTAGGGCCTGATCCCGACTCGCGGCGTGTTGCCGACGCTGCGCTAACGTCGATAGCCAGACCGCCGGCCGGCAATGACGGTATCGTCCTCTGCTACGATACCTTAGAGTGTGGTTGCTCGACACGCGCGAGACAGTACCGCGGTGCCACAGGAACCGTGAGGTCGCACGCAGCGTTAGGCATGACATGACGGCCGCGAGCTCTCGCCCATGGGAGGCCGACCGACCGCTCACACGAGACGACGCGTGTGCGGCAATCAGCGCGTGCTTCTCGACCATCGACGTGCGAGAGCTCAGCCATCTCGGCTCCGGGTGGGACTTCGATGCCTTCGTCACACGCGACGGTTGGGTGTTTCGGTTCCCCCGTCGCGCTGAATGTGCCACGTCCATCAATTACGAGCGTGCAGTTCAACGTCTCGTCGCTCCCGTCTTACCGCCAACGGTCGCCATTCCGCAGATCGAGCTCGTAGGGAAGGCGACGTCGGCATTCCCGTACCAGTTCACGGGCTACCGACTTATCCCCGGAGTCGCGGCGGACAGCCTGGCATCACCTGTGATGCCGCTGCTCGCACGGGACATCGGCGCAGCTCTCGGCGCGATGCACGCAATTCCGGAGAACACCGCTCGAGCTGCCGGCGTCGTCGAGATGAGCGTCGATGACTTCGGTCGACAGCAGTGGATGGAGCGACGGTTGACGGTTGCCTCCGAGTTTTTCGGACTCGACCGGGTGATCGATCACGCCATTGACTGGGCGCGTCAGGTGGCATTGCCGCTGCCTCGCTTCGATGGCCCCCTTCGATTCGTTCATAACGACCTCGGGCCCGAGCACTTGATCGTGGACGTAACGACGGGTCGACTGACTGGAATCATCGACTGGACTGATGCAGTCCTTGGCGACGCAGCACTGGACTTGGTCGTGCTGGCTGCCTGGCAGGGCTGGCAGTTCGTGGACGACGTACTGCGCAGCTATCCGCATTCCGTGGATCACGGGTTCCGGGAACGGATCCGCTTTGTGGCGCGCTTGCTATCGGTCGTGTGGCTCGCCGAGGCGCATGAGCAGGGCGCGGACACGGCGAAACATGTCGCGTGGGTGCATAACGCATTCGCGTGAGGCGGGCCAGCGGCCAGCGCGGCGGCCGCGAGTCTCACCGCGCGGCAGATGCGATGGGTGATCGACCGGGATTACGCCAGTGTCGTTGGTCTCAGTGGTCGTGGATCCACTGCGCCAGCGCTTCAACCAGGTCGGCGTCGAGCGTCCGCTCGGGCGCGTTGTAACCCGTCTGGAGCAACTGGGGGTTGGCTCGGACTTCTTCGAGCGACCGCGGCTCCGTCTTGAGGACGTGATCGGCCAACGGGCTCAGATGGTAGTCGACGGCTTTGCGCGCGGATCGGCGCGCGGTGACCAACCGCTCCGCGTCCTCCACGGTGTCGACCTGAACGTCCTTCCCTCCCTGCAGTACCAGCACTGGCGCGGCGATTCCCGCCGCCGCCTGCGCCGGCTCGAACGACGCCAGCGCGCGACCGATCCGGGCGACCTGTGGCGACATCAACGCGCTCAGCACCGCGACGATCTGCGGGCGGGATGACGCTGATTTCGGATCGACGTCCTGCCCCGCGACGAAAGAGCGCAGCGCGGTCCGGACCGGCCCCATCTCCGCCTCGACCTGCTCGCGTGTCATCTCGGCGCGATCCAGGACGTTGTGCTCGAGCTGCACCTCGAGCAGCTCGCGCAAGCTGCGGCCCGGCGCCGAGATCAGGATCACGCCACGAATCCGGTCGCCGCGCGACTCGGCCAGGCGGGTGGCGTGGATGCCGCCTTCGCTGTGTCCCGCGACGAACACGCGCGCGGGATCGACCTCGGCCCTCGAGCGCAGGAAGTCGAGCGCGGCGCTCGCCTCGTCGCGGTAGGTGTCGAGGGTGAGATCGGCGATCGGCAGGCCGGGGTTCTGACCGCTGAACGCCTTGTCGAACCGGAGCACGCTCACGCCGCGCGCGGCCAGCGCTTCGGCCAGGAGCCGCGCGCTGCCGTTCCTGCCGGGTAGCAGGGGACTATTCCAATCGCGATCGGTCGGTCCGCTACCCGCGAGGAGCAGGAGCCCGGGGCCGGTGCCCGACTCGGGATGGACGAGCGTGCCGGGGATGGTCCGGCCGCCCGCGACGAAGTTGACTTCCTCGGAGACGATTTGCGTACGAGCGGTGTCGGCGGTCATGGGTCGACTAAAGGATAGCGGCCAGCAGGGCGATGGGTGGCATGGGCCCTGGCATCGGTCCCAATTCTAGCCCCAATCACGGTCGTCATCTACCGCCAATCCCGGTCGTCGAGCCGGCCGTGGTGCGCGCTACGCTGCGCATCATGGGGCCGGTCGGCTATTGACCGGTGCCTAACGATTATCGCAGCTGACAAGCGGCCCAAGGAATTGCGCGGGGCTTCGCGGTGTGCTCTTATTGGACTCCCTTGCTTGGCAACTGAACCCTGGCGCTAGGTGGCGATACAGTATGTCGAGACTCAGCCGGCGGCTTACAAGTCTGGTCGCGATTCCCATAGCGCTGCGCGCCGCACACGGCGCGACGCCGTCTGCCCCGGAGTTGCCCGCGGCCGTGCGCGCTCAGCTTTCGGCGGCCTCGTTCAACCTCGTTGTGCCAACGACCTAACGCGCCGTCGCGCTCGTGGCCACGTCTGCGTGCCTGATCCACAAACGGTCTCGATGACGAAGGGAGGATGCCAGTGACGCACGATCGATCGTCGGACGCCGAACCCCGCGCGATAACGCTCATGACTCGCCGCGCCGTTCTGCAAGGCGCGGCCGCTGTCGTAGCAACGATGTTGGCTCGCCCCTCGCGTCTCATGGCCGCCGCGCCACCCGCTGCGTCGCCTATAGGTCCGGTAATGGACCGATTGAGCGCATACATGAGCCAGGCCACGAGCCACCCATTGCCCACCGAGGTAGCCACCAAGGCCACGTATCACGTCCTCGACACCATTGCCGCCATGGTGTCGGGCACCGAGCTGCTCCCGGGGCGGATCGCGCTGGCCTTCGCGCGGATGTACGACGAGAAGGTGGCGACGATTGCCGGATCGACGCTGCTTTGCGGTCCGATCGAGGCGGCATTTGTGAACGCCATGCTCGCCCACGCCGACGAGACAGACGACTCGCACTCGCCCTCACAGTCCCATCCTGGCTGCGCGGTAGTGCCGGCGGCGTTGGCGGTTGCCGAGCAGTTCGGCATCACGGGAACGCATTTTCTGCGGGCCGTGGCGCTCGGGTACGACGTCGGCACGCGCGTGACCATGACCGTCGGCGTGCCGGGGTTCGAGACCGCGACACATATGAGTACCCATGCGCTCGCGGGCCTCTTCGGAGCCGCGGCGGCCAGCGCGGCGGCCGCGAGTCTCAACGCGCAGCAGATGCGATGGGTGATCGACTATGCGGCGCAGCAGGCCTCGGGAACGAAAGCCTGGCAGCGCGACACCGATCACATTCAGAAGGCCTTCGTGTTCGCCGGGGTTGGGGCGCGCGGCGGCGTGATGGCCACCGAGCTTGTTCATCTGGGTGCAACCGGTGTGGACGACGTTCTCTCGGGCCCCGACAACTTCCTGTCGGTCACTGCGCCAACGGCGGACCCGACTCGACTCGTCGACGGCCTGGGCGAGCGATACGAAGTCGTGCGAACGAACATCAAGAAGTGGAGCGTGGGATCGCCAATTCAAGCACCGCTCGACGCGCTCCAACTCCTGTTCAAGCGGCAGCCGTTCGACGCGGATCAGGTGACCGAGTTGACCGTCCGGTGCGCCACGAGCGAAGCCGCGCTGGTGAACAACCGCGAGATGCCGGACATCTGCCTCCAGCATATCATCGCCGTGATGCTCGTCGACAAGACGCTTTCGTTCAAGGCGGCCCACGACAAGGCGCGCATGGAAGATCCGACCATCCTTCGCCATCGCGCAAAGGTCCAACTAATCCCGGACGAGGAGCTCGAACGCCGCCGTCCGCAGCGGCAGGCGATCGTCGAGGTAACCCTTGCGGGTGGTACGCGACTGACCCAACGCGTCGACGCTGTGCGTGGGACGGCCGAGAATCCGATGTCGCGCGATGAGATCGTGGCGAAGTGCCGCGATCTGATGGCACCCAACCTCGGGAGCGACCGGTGCGCTCGACTGACCGAGCAAATCCTCGGCATCGAGAACGTGAAGGATGTCAGAGCCCTCAGACCAATGCTTCAACGCGCGTGAACGGAGCCTCGCTTGCGGCGGAGTGAGTAACGGAGGTGCGACTCGGTGGCCGCGCGGGTGGGGGCGTTAGGCGGCTTCCCTGCTGATCCGCGCCTCGCCGTGTGGCTCCGGGATCGACCGCCTGGCAATCGTCGCCATGAGGAAGAACAACAGCAGCGTCAGCGCGAGCGAGAACATCATCCCCCGATCGTGGTGGGTCTGCACCAACGTTCCCATCAACGCGACACCGATCGACCCGCCGACCTGTCGTCCCGCATTCATGATTCCCGACGCGAGCCCCGCCGTCTCGGCGGGCGACGACGTGAGCACGCCGGTGATCATCGCCGGCGTGATGTAACCCACGGCGACGCCGAGAAGGCCGAGCCCGACGAGGATGATGCCGGTGGCCGGGATCCACACCGACAGCGCCATGAACGCCGCCCCTGACAATCCCAGGACGTGGCCGGTGATGAGCCGCGGCTTGAAGTGCATGCTCGCGCGATAGCGATCGATCGTGCGTGTGGTGATGGTCGGGAGCACGGTGAATGGCAGAATCATGATGCCCGTGGCCAGCGCGGTGAGGTGACGGACGTTCTGCAGGTAGAGCGACTCGATGAACAGGGTGCCGTAAATATTGAGGCTCAGGAACATTCCGATGGCGACGCACACCGCGAACGCGGGGCGCGAGAAGAGCGCGCGAGGGAGAACCGGCGCGACGGTCCGTCGCTCAGTGAACGCGAACGCCATCGCGAGGATGATCGATGCGGCGAATCCGGCGAGGACGCGTGGCGCGGTCCACCCCACGTTGCCGGCCTCGATCAACGCGTAGGTCAGCGCCCACAGCGCGAGCGATACGCTCAGCTGGCCGGCCCAGTCGATTCGGCGCGCGCGCGCGACGTTCGTCTCCTCGATGAAGGCGCGGACCATGAGGATGGCGACGATGCCGGTCGGCACGTTGAGGAGGAAAATGCTGCGCCATCCGAAGTAGTGCGTGAACACGCCGCCGAGCGCGGGTCCGGCGGCGAAGCCAAGACTGACGATCGACGCCCAGAAGGACACCGCGCGGGCCCGCGCGCGTGGATCAGGGAAGGCGTGACTCAACAGGGCGAGCGAGGCGGGCAGCATCATCGCCGCGCCGAGCCCTTGCAGCATGCGCATGACGACCAGAACGCCGACGCTTGGCGAGAGCGCACAGGCGAGTGACGTGAGCGTGAACACTGACAGCCCGGTCTGATAGAGGCGCTTGGAGCCGTAGCGGTCGCCGATGGCGCCGCAGGTCAGCACGAGGCTCGCGAACACGATCGTGTACGCGTTCACGATCCACTGGAGTCCGCTCATGGCGGTGCCGAACTCACGTGCTATGGATGCGGTGGCGACGTTGAGTGCCGAGGCGTCGAGGAGGACGAGGAAGAATCCGAAGCAGATCGCGTACAGGCCGTACTGGCGGTCGCGCGTGGGGGCGATGGCGTACGTAGTCATGGCTTGCAATGTACGGCCGGCCTGGTATCATGAGTAATGATTCTTTTTGAACGCACCAATCACGAAAAGTGATACCATGGACATCCACGATCTCACCGTCTTCGCCGCCGCTGCGCGACTCGGGAGCGTCACGAAGGCCGCGCAATCGCTGTCGACGGTTCAGTCGAACGTCACGACGCGCATCCGGCTCCTCGAGAGCGAGCTGAAGGTGCAGCTCTTTCATCGCACGCATCGCGGCATCACCCTGACCGAAAAGGGACAGGAGCTCTTGCCGTATGCGCAGCAGATGCTGTCGCTCGTCGCCAACGCGAAGGCGGCGGTTTCCAACTCGCGCGACGTCGGCGGTACGCTGCAGATCGGCGCGCTCCAGTCGACCGCTTCGGCGCGGTTGCCCGAGCTACTCAAGGTTTACGCAGCGCGCTACGACCAGGTGGACATCAGCGTCGAGACCGGAACGAGCGCGGAGCTGATCGCGAAGGTGCTCGACTCGCGGCTCGACGGCGCGTTCGTGTCAGGCGTCGAGGATCATGCGGAGCTCGACACCGTGACGAGCTTCGTCGAAGAGCTGGTGATCGTGACCCCGGCGGCGTACCGGACGGTGAAGGCGTACCTCGAGCGCAGCGCGTTGCCCAAGGTGCTCGTGCTCAAGGTCGGGTGTCATTATCGACAACGGCTCGAGCGGTATCTCGCGGCCGAGGGATTCGGCCTGCTCAACCAGATGGAGTTCGGGACGATCGACGGGGTCGTCGGATGTGTCGCCGCCGGGCTGGGGATCACGATGCTTCCGCGATCGGTCGTCGAGCGCGCGGTGCGGACGAAGGACGTATCGATCCATGAGCTTCCGCGGCCGTACCGGCATGTGGAGACGCAGTTCGTGACGCACAAGGCGAAGGTGCGCTCGCTGGCGTTGTCGCGATTGGTGGAGGTCATCGTCTCCGAGCGATCGAATGCGGGACGGCCGGCGGCGCGGCGATCGAGGCGATGATCTGAGGAAGGCGAATGCCTCGCATTCGCTCCTAAAGTTGTTCTGGACCCGGTTCTCAGAGGAGATGTTGCATGTCGATACCTACGGAGCCAATCGGCAGTATTCCCCGCCCGCCGGCGCTGCTCGATGGCATACAGGCGTTCAACGCAGGCCGACTTTCACAGCATGAACTGACCTCACTCTACGACGCGGCTATCCGCGACACTATTCAGCGCTTCGAAGCCACGGGATCGCCGGTGATCACGGATGGGGAGCAAAGCAAGCCCAGTTTCGTCACCTATCCCATCCACGGCCTAACGAACCTTGCGCCCGACGGCGTCACGATCCCATTCGCCGACGGCCATACGCGGCAGTTACCGCGGTTGACCGCCGGGCGCTTCCAGTACACCACGTACGCCGATGCCTATTTGGAGGCGGCGAAGCGGTATACACATTTCCCCCTGAAGCAGGCGGTCATCTCGTGCTCGGCGCTCAGTCTCCTGTATCCATCGAGTAGCATCGAAGGCTATTCGCGAAACGCATTTCTCGAGGACCTCACTCGCGAGCACGAGGCCGACATTCGTCGCTGCCTGCGGAGCGGAGCCCATAGCGTCCAGATCGATTTCACCGAGGGCCGACTGGCGTGCAAACTGGATCCGAGTGGCCAACTCCTGAACAGCTTCATCGACCTGGAAAACCGGGTCCTCGAGCGCTTCTCGGCGGCGGAGCGAAAGCGCATCGGGGTTCACACCTGCCCGGGTGGTGACCAGGATTCGACCCACAGCGCGGACGTGGACTACACCGAGCTCTTACCGAGCTTGTTCCGGCTGAACGTCGGGAACTTCTACATCCAATTGTCGAGCGAGAAGGATCGGGTTCGCGTCCTGAGCGCAATCAAGGAACACATGAATGGAGAGATCCGAGTCTTCGTCGGCGTAATCGACCCGATCAGCCCTCGCGTCGAAACACCGGAAGAAGTCAGGGACCGGGTTCTCGAGGCGGCCGAGTACCTCCCACTGACTCAACTGGGTACGACGGACGACTGCGGCTTCTCCCCATTCGCCGATGACACGTCGACGGCGCGCGACACAGCGTTCGAGAAGATCCGAGCCCGTGTGGCAGGTACTACGCTCGCAGCCAAGGCGCTCGGGGTCTAGCAGTCGGGTCCGGGTGATGACGATGCAGGACGGATCGACGCGGAGGTGCGTTGCTGCGTCCTCGGGCACACTGGTGATGAATCGTAGGCAACGGCAAGTTGATCCCATCACGCTTTCGGAGTGCGCCGATGATCGTCGTCGCGGGATCGACAGGCGTTCTGGGATTCGAGATCTGCCGCCGTCTGCGGGAGCGAGGGCAATCGGTACGCGCGCTGGTTCGCGCCAGCTCCATGGCCGAGCGGGTGAGCATGTTGCGCGAGCTGGGCTGCGAGGTCGTCACGTGCGATCTCAAGAATCCGGCCTCGCTGAATGCGCCGAGTGCGGGCGCCGATGTCGTCATCTCCACGGTCACCGCGATCACGAAAGCGAAAGAGGGCGATTCGTTCGCCGCGACGGACCGCGCCGGAAACATCAACCTCATCGACGCGGCCGAGGCGGCCGGGGCGAAGCAATTCATCTTCGTCTCCTTCGACCGCACCGGCATGCCTGACGCGCCGCTCGTCGCGGCGAAGCACGACGTCGAGGAACACCTCAGGGCGAGTGGTCTCGCGTACACGATTCTCCACCCCGCTCTCTTCATGGAAAGCTGGCTCGGTCCAGTACTCTTCGCCGATACCGTGGCCGGAGCGGCCACCGTGTACGGAAACCGCGATGTCAGGTTCCGGTACGTCGCCGTCGCGGACGTCGCGGAAGTTGCCGTGCGGTGCGTCGACAATCCGACTGCGCGAAACGCAGTGATCGCCTTCGGCGGCCCGGAAGCGCTGACCCAGCGCGAGGCCCTGATGAGGTTCGAGGACGCGTTCGGGAAGCAGTTCACGGTGACCGAACTGCCGGAGGAAGCGCTCCAGGCACGGTGGGCGGCGGCACCCGATCCGTTTTCGCGATCCTTCGCGGCGCTCATGCTCGGCGTTGCGCGCGGCGCCGCGGCGGGATGCGAGCTGCAGAAAGCATTCCCGATCCGGATGACCACCGTGGCCGAGTTTGCGCACGGCTTGCGCGGGCGCTAGGGATTACCTCGCTGCTGCCTAACGGCTGTTGGCGTCCAGATTGGTGCGTTAGGTTGGCGGACGCGCTCACGAGAAACGCCCAGCCACTTGTGGCTGGGCGTTCGGTATTCTCCGGAGCGCTCTCGTTATGGGATGTAGATGACTTGCGATTCAGGCGTGATGAACCAGCCAACGAACGCCGGCGTCGCGTAGGTCACGTTGATCGTCTTGCACGGCGGCTTCGGCAGCCAGTGATTCGCGGGCGCCTGTGACTCGCACACCGTGTACGTGCCAGCCGCTCCCAGCTTCACCGCGACGCGACCCGGGCGCGGATCGTAGTCGTTCTGCCCGTTGTCGTCGACCGGGGTCTTGTTCAGGCTGCGCTGGTACTGCACGGTGAACTTCGCGCCGGCCAGCGGCACGTAGTTGTTGTTCGCGTCGACGACACCTTCGGTCACGCCCCAGTTCGCGCTGTACGGGAGGTTGTTCACGAACTCACCGCCCCAACCGATGTCGCCCCACTTGACGACGACCTTGGAGCACGTCTGCCCGGCGGGCAACACGTAGCCGGTCGCGGCGGCAGTCTGACAGATGGTCCACGTACCTGGGTGGGAGAGGCTTTTTTGCAGACTGCCGTCCTGAGGGCTGCTGTCAGGCCAATTGTTGTCCGTGACCGTCCAGCCACCCCCGAGCGAGTCCTTTACGGTGTACGTCGAGCCAGGGCCGGTGAGCGTGCCCACGTTGGTCACGGTCGCCCACTGCACGTATGGCGGGCGCGGGTTGAAGAAGGTGAGGTTCAGCTGGCCACCGACGCCCAGATAGCCCGAGAGGCACTCAGACCCTGCCGGCGGAAAGCCGAAGCCCTGCGCAACGCCAAGCTGACAAACCTTGTACTGCCCGTCGACCATACCGACGAGCTTCACCTGGCCGTACGCCGGGTCGCTGTCCTCGGGGTAGCTGTTGTCCCAGATCATCTTGTCGTATCCGTAGGGGCCTGAGACCTCGAAGAGAGCGCCAGTGTACTTCACGACCGCGTTGTTCTCGTCCACGACCTTCACACTGATGACGCTCGGTTGAATAACGGGGCCCCGGGCCGCGTTGGGCGCCGCGGCCGTCGCGGCCTTAGGCGACGTGGGCTGATCGTCTTGGCACGCAGCGAGCGCGCTGACGGCGAGGAGAGCGCCGTAGACACCGAGCTGACGGGCACGAGCGGTGGAAAGCAGCGTATCGAACATTGGAGGAATCCTCGTTGATGTCGGTTTTGCCGGTTTCCGACGTCCGCGCAGTCGTGCGCGGCAGCTCGGTTCGGCGCCGACAACAGAACGAGGGCGAATAGCCTGGAGATCACCGTGAGTGATCGCCCACCCAGGTGATCTGCAGGTGACTCCGGTCCCGACATTGTGCCCTGCGGTTCGGGATCACGGACACTTCGGCCTTTCAATGAGGGAATAGAGAGTATGAACCAGAAACGACTGCGCCCGGTCGCGGCGGCAGGGCTTGTGATTGGCGCACTGCTTGGAATGGCAGGCTCGTTCGTGCCATCCTCGGAGCTCCGGGGTCTTTTGTGGGCAACCGACGGCATCGCGCTCGTGGTCGCGAGCGCCTTGCTCGCCGTCTATTACCTGCGCCGCGGCGATGAGCAACTGGCGGCGGGGTTCCTGGTATTCCTGGTGGGCGAGACCTTGATGGTTTCCGGCTCCGCAGTGGAGCTCGGTGCCGTCGCACCGTTGTTCGCCGCCGGGGCCGGACTGTGGTCGGCGTCGTTGGCCCTCGTCAGTGCGTCCGCGGTCATGCCAAGACCTGTCAGGGCGACCGGAGCGATCGCGGCGATACTGCTCGCCGTCACGGCGGCGCGGATCTTCGGCGGTGCGGGGCTCACGCCGCTCTCCGAGCCATTGCCATTCTACGCGTATCCCTTCCTGGCGATCACGCTGCTGGGATGGGCGTGGGCGCACACGCGGTCGACGGCGGAACGCAATGAGGACGGCGGTGTGGTGCGGATGGCACCTACCGAGTCATCGGCGTGGCCGACGCCGCGCGTCGTCACTACGGCCGACACCGCTCCCCTCCGGCGGCTCCGCGCTTCCGGGAACTGATGACCGAGTACCAAGGACCTACCACCATTGTCTCATGACTCGCCGGACATCACGAGATGTCTGGGCGAGTCGTCAGTTTTTGGTGGTAAGTCCTTGGTTTTCGGTTATCAGTCTCGTACGGCGTTGGGTCAGAGGACGCCTCTGACGGCCACAGCGCGCAGGTGAGCGGATCCTCCGCGTCCTTCGTATGCGTGCCGGCGAAGACCGTCAGCCGACTCGTCTTCCCAGAATTTCACCCCTAACGATACGCTGCCTAACGGGTCGCTGGTGATAGCGCCGCTCTTCATCGCTGCGACCGTCGTGACCGTGGCGGGACTCGCCCTCGCGTGGCATCGCCGCCACCCGCGCCCGTTCCCCGTCGCGTGGACTCGCGCGCTCGACCTGCCTGTCCGGCGGTGGATCCTCGTGCCCGCGCGCTTCGTCGCCCGCCTCGAGCTCCCGCCCGGGGCGCGCGTCCTCGAGCTCGGACCGGGAGGCGGTGCGGTAACGGCCGCGCTGCTGACGCATCCAGCCCGCCCGGAAATCGTCGCACTCGACGTGCAGCCGGCCATGCTCCGGAAGGTGCGCGACCGGTTCGCGGCATCCGCTCCTCGCACGCCACTGCTGGCCGCTGCAGACGGTGCCGCGCTCCCGATCGCGACGGCGAGCGTCGACTGCGTCGTCCTGGTCACGGTGTTGGGCGAGATTCCCGACCGCGCCGGCGCACTCGCCGAGTGCCAGCGCGTCCTGCGCCCGGACGGGATGCTCGCGGTGGCCGAGACGCTGCCCGACCCGGACTTCCTTCCACACGGCGAGGTGGTGCGCGCTGCCCGCGCGCACGGGTTCGCCCCGGTCGGCCAGCGGCCGGTGCGTGTCGGGACGCTGGTCGGCACGTGGGGAGCGTACGCCGAGTACTTCCGCCGCGCGTAGGCAAAGAAAAGCGCCGGCAACTACGACGAAGGCTTGTTCGGATGCTTCGGATGAAGCGGATGCTGCCGATCGCTCCGAGTCACTTACCCTCGGAGCAATCCGCGAACATCGGCGAAATCGAAGTACGAAATCCGCGTTAGGTCTTGCCGTTGCGGAGTCGTGTCGGTGCGTCAGAACGTCGTGCCAACGCTCAGGAACACGAGCCGCCGAGGACCCGCCTGCAGTGTCTGCAGGTCGCTCGAGAGCGAGAAGCCACCCGTTCCGATCGGCCCGATGTACGACGCGTCGAAGAGATTGGTGACGTTGAAGCGGACCGCGAAATCCTTGGCAGGTCCGATTCGCGGGAAACGATACCCGACGCCAGCGTCCGCCACGGTGTACGACGGCACCGACAACGTGTTGAGAATGGTGAAGTAGCGCTTGTCGACGTGACGCAGGCCAAAGTCGCCGCTCCATCGCGAGTCATCGTAGCGGATCGCGGAGCTGGCCATCAGGCGTGGCGCGTCGATGACGTCCTTCCCGGCGGTGCGAACCACCGTCGTCCCGGTGGACGACTCCGTCGAGTAGTCGTCGTTGATCTTCGAGAGGTTGTACGAGGCCGAGCTGCTCCAACTGAACCGCGGCGCGAATTCCCATACGAGCAGCCCTTCCGCGCCCTTCGATGTCACGGTACCCACGTTCGCGTACACGGACGCGCAGAACGCGCTGAGCTGACAGTTGGCGACGCTCACGAGCCGGTTGCGGTAGTCGATGTAGTACGTCGACAGGGACGCCTCGACGCCGGGCCGCTTGGTGCGAATGCCGAAGTCCACCGACGACGCGCGCTCCGGCTTGACGTTCTGCTTGAAGTAGTCGAAGCCCGCGGGACTCAGATTGTAGATCCCCTCCTGCGGGCTCAGCGGGTATTGATTGATGTTCTCGGCGTAATTCGCGAAGAGCTCCTCGTGCGAGTTCAGCGAGAACACCGCGCCGACCTGCGGAAGGAAGTTGCCTTTGGCAGTCACGTCGAGATCGGGGCGATCGGGATCGCCGTACGTCGGCGCGTTGAGTGTGTTGCCGTTGCTGTGGAACTTCGCGTCGACGTTCAGATACTTCGCGCCGTACGTGAGCTTGAGCCGATCGTCGAGCAGGCGGTTCGTGTTCTGCGCGTATGCCATGGTGGTCGTGATGTCACCCTGGCGGTCGAAGAAGAGGCGAATGAGCTGATTGAAATCCGTCGTCGGACCGGCCTGCCAATCCACGAGGCGCCACCCGGGACGAACCATGTGGGTCGAGTTGCTCTCATACCACACGCCTACCTCGAGCTGGTTGCCGGCAAGCTTCGACTGGAGCTTCGCGTTCGTGCCGTACCGCGAGTTGTCGTACTGTGTCTCGCGGAAGTAGATCGGATCCGGACTCCAGCTCGACCCGTAGCTCGGCGCGGTCCAGTCGCCTCGACCACGGTCCTTGTGGAGGTACGGCTGGATCATGAGTGTCGCGTTGGCCCCAAGCGCAATGTCGCCGCGAAGGTATCCGAGTTGATCGCGCCGAGCGCCGAGTGACGACTTCCAGTACGCCTCGTCCTGCTGGTCCGTGGACGTCGCGAATGTCTTCGCGTCCTCCCAGTTCGTGGTTTCGTCCCACATGCGTCCGCTCTGCTTCCAGCGCGCGAGCGATAGATCCACGTAGTCCTGCTCGTTGCGATTCGAGAACGCGTAGTAGGCGGTGAGCTTGTGCGGACCGACGAAAGCGACGGACTTGGCGTTCACCTGCTCGAGCCAAGTCATTCCGCTGTGCAGGAGCCCACGGCTGCCTAACAACCCGCCGAACGTCTGTGATTCGGAGTAGCCCTCGCCCTTCCATTTGTCGTTGTCCTGGCGCGTGAAGCTCACGTAGCCACTCACGCCGTTCGAGCCGAACGTGTGCAGTCCGATGTCGTAGCGGCCGGTCGTCCGGTACGTGTTGGCGGTGCCGAACGTTTGGCGCAACGTGAAACCCTGCGTGCCGCGCGGCGCATCCGACGCGTACTGGATGACACCACCCAGGTTGTTGGCGCTCGACGTGGCGATCGCGCCGCTTCCCTGCGCGACCTCGGCGCCGGAGACGTTGTCGGCGTCAATGGCGCGGCCGATCCCCAGCCCGTTGAAGTTGCCGTAGCTCATGTCGCCGAGCGGGAGGCCGTCGAGTGTCTGGCCGATCTGCCGCGGCGCGAACCCGCGCATGGTGATGCTGTTCGCCCACTCGTAGGCGCCCCACGGGTCGGAGCTCTGGGTGTTCACCCCGGGGAGCTTCTCGATGGCCTTGAGTGGGCTGGTCCCGGCGGCGATCGCGTTCAGCTGTGCCTTGCTGACGGCGTTCGCTCCGCGCGTCTCGCCTCGGCCCGACGGTGTCGCGACGATCGACACGGTCTGGAGTCGCCGCGCGGAGTCCGTGGGTATCGTCTTCGGCTGCGGCGGCTGCTGTGCGAGCGCGCTGCTCGCGCCAAGAAAAAAGGGAAGCGCGATCCGCGATGCGAGCAGAATGATACGACGCATGAGACTCACCTTCCTCCTGTTCGAGTTGGTCGAACGGTGACCTAACGAGGCGGAGAAGGTGGGAGCGTCTTGTCACAACATCGCGACCGAACGACGTGTGCTCTGTAAGCAACGCGCGACGCTTTTTGCGTCGGACGTAACAATCGGCGAGCGGCCGATGGTCATGGCCGGTTTCACCTCGGGAATGCGTATTGCTGCCTGCGTCTTTCGCGGGAGACGCCTGGTCGTCATGCTCGCCTTCATCGTGGCAGCTCCGTTGGCCGATCTGCTGTCGGGGCGCCGGCCTCACCCGATCAGCCTCTGGGGCGGCCTTCTCCTGGTCGCCTCGATGCCGCTGCGATTTGCAGTCGCGCAGACGGCGGCGTGGCACCAGTTCGCGCGCTGGCTCATCACGCAGGCGAACTAATCGCCGCCGGCACGCGGCCTGATGTCTGCCCGTCCTCGGTCACCTCGTATGTCCCGCGACCGATCTCCGCGCCATCTTTACTTCCCGACCGTTTCGAGCACGCGTGGGCCCCGCGAGCTGGCCGTGAGCGAGTGTGGCTGCCCGCTCAGTTGTCACTCGAGCAGTTGGCGGTGCGGGAAATGACCGGTCCGGCCGTCGCTCCTGGACGCAGGCGCGTCGCCGCGCAACGTCGCTGAGACGATGTAGCGCGGCGCGTCGGGCGGCGGATCCGCGAGCTCCTCAGCCTGGTCGAGCTCCAGCTCGCGTACGAGTCGCTGCAGCTCCGCCATGTCGCTGAAGGCAATCGACGCAAACTCCAGCCGCGTCCCATCGCTCGCGCGCATCTCGACGTCGCTGAGCATGCGCCCGATGTCGATGATCTTTTGGCCGGCCGGCGTCGCGTCGAGGAGCTTGTCGATCTCCGCCCCCTCCATGTCGTCCGGGGACAGGCCGTTCGCATCGAGGTGCGCCTTGAGGGCATGGCCCGCCGACAGAATCCCGGTGAGACGTGGAAAGACTTCGAGGCCGTAGGCGGTGGGGCGAAAGACGCCGCCAACCTGACCAGGGTTGTCGGACGCCTCCTCGAGATCGGAGTCGCCGATGAGTATACCGGAGTGCCAGAAGGTGTATGTCATAGACTTACGGTATGTTCTTCCGCGCCGCGTACGTCATCGAAAGCGAACGCGTCGTATCAATTCCTTGCCGACGTCCCTGACCAGGCGGGACCATGCATAACGACCGATCGCCGACGCCCGAGCTGGTCCGCGCCTTCTTCGACTCGGCCGCCGCCGCGGTACAAACGCTCGCGGACGAACCCGGCTTTCGGTACGAGAGCGCGGTACACGCCTTTACCCGTTCCGGGATGACGCCGGTCACGCCGGAAGAAGCGGCGGGATGGGACTTCTGGGCCGAGGCGAAATTCCGAACGGCGCGCGTCGTCGGCGAGATCACCTACGGCGACCGAGAGCTCTTCATCAACATGGTCGTCGGTCCAAACCGCTCCGAAGCGGACGCCCCGCTCTATGGCCTCTGGGAGTGGGCCGCTGCATTCGGAATGCCCGATGAACGCGCCAACGGTGACCAGCTCGTGCTGAGCACCGAGCGTGTCCGGTCGCTCGTGGCGGGTCTCGGAGAAGTGTTCGCCAGGATCTGGCCGCGCATCGCCCACGCGGCGCCGGATGTGTTCAGGTCGATGGATGACGCTCGTGCGAAGGTCCGACAAGCCGACGCCGATGCGGAAGCAAGGCGCACGCACGAACGGATTGTGTCGCAAGCCGCGGAGGCTTTTCACAGCCGAGACTATCGCCGCGTGGTGCGACTCTTGGAATCGGTGGAGAACCGACTGACCCCCGCGGAGCGAGCCAAGCTGAAGCTCGCCAGGAAGTACCTGACCGAACATCGGCGAGCCACCTGACCGATCGTTGGTCCTGGCGAAGGCGACTACGTCTGGCACCGGGCGCCGAACGACCGAGAGGCGTGGCGCGTATAGCACATGACGCCACTTTGGCGCCCGTCGCCGCACGGGCGGGTCAGCGTACGGAGGTCCAGGGCAATCGATGCGTCTTACGCTCGCATTCGTTGGGTTCGTGTGCATCATTCCCGCGGTCGGCTGCACGCGGTCGGCGCCCGCTCCGCCGTCGGTGTCTCGCGACGCGGGGACGCCGCTCTCGGTGTTCACCGACACAGCGGTCTACCGCCGCTTCTGCGAGGTGCCCGCAGGTCAGCGGGTGAACCTCGAGCAGCCGTGCCTGCTCCGCGACCAGGGGCGGCCACCGGTGCGGCGTCCACCCCTGCTGATACCCTAACGCCGCTGCGGCGCCTAACGACGTTGCGTCAGGGCCAGGTCTGGCGCGGCTGTGGCAGCTCAGAGTCGCCCTTTGAGCCGCAACGCCGTATGAAACTGATGACCGATCACCGAAGACTCAGGACTCACCACTCACGACTCACGACCGCCCAGACACCTCGTGATGTCTGCCTGGTTGTGAGTCTTGAGTCGTGAGTGGTCGGCGATCGGTTTTCAGTCATCAGTCCATACGGCGTCGTTTGCGGCGCGGCCATCACGCTACGGGTCCTTGGTGCCGGTGCTCGTTATGTCCTTCGCGTTGATTCACCTGCCCGAATCGACCACCACGATAGGCGCCGTCCATCGGAACGGCCCCCACTCCATCGAGAGCGTCCCGTGCCTCGCATCCGACCCGGTGATCGCGATCGTGAACTTCTCGACCGGCGTCGCGAGTGAATCCGACGCCATACGCGCCATGCCGAGGTCGCGCGAGCCGTCGTAATCAGTGCCCCACTGGCCCGTCTGCTTGTTCACGACCAGGTCCGCCCCCTTCGGCCGCGGAACCGTCCACAGCGTGTAGGTGCCGGCAGGGACACGGATCCCAGCCAGCGTGATCGGCGCCGACGTCGTGAACTGCGTCGCCGCGTTCGCGCCGGTGCGCCACACGTAATCGTACGGGAGCAGCTTGCCCAACAGCTCGCGCCCGCGCACGAGCGGCCGCCCGTAGTCCACGGCGAACGTCGCGGCGCCGATGGTCGCGCGCGCGGTGTCCCGAACGCTGAGCTGCGTGGCCCCGCCATTCTTCGTCTCGACGGCAGCGAACTGCTCGCCCATGGCCTCCACGTTAGGCGGCTCGGCGACGCGTGTGACGTCGACCTTGTACGTCGTCCTCGCACCGGAGTAGCTCAGCAGGTGACGGCTCGAATCGACCGTGGCTACGCCGATGCCGGACAGCCAGTCGTGCGAGATCTCGAGCTTCCCGTCCGGCCGCCGCCACACTCGGCCGGTGTGAAGCGGGAAGCGATCGAACTCCCGGTCGATGTAGAACTGGCGGAGGTGCGCGGTATCGGGCTCCCCAGGGTTCGCGGAGAGGCGACCTAACGCGGCGGCGAAGTACAGCTCGTAGAGACTGTACATCTGCGGCAGGTGCGCCATCGCGATGTTCCCGCCGGTCGCGAAGTCGCGGCGGACCGTGCCCGAGGAGTCGTGCTTGATGATGTGAACCGAATCCCGCGTCACGACGACAGCGACGCGGCGGTGGCGCTGGTTCGCCGGCTCGCTCGGCGTCACGATGTCCATGGCGAGACGCCGGATGCCTCCGTTCGGGGCGAGCTCGATCTCGGTGTGCCGTTGCCGGACGCGCGGGAATCGGTCGGCCTCTTCGCTCGTCACTCTGTTGCCCTTTCGCGTCACGCGCTCGACCGAGATGGTGTCGCGGCCGAGCCGCGTGATGAACCCGTAGCGTTCCTCGGGCTGGCCGGGACCGCAGGCCGCGAGGGCGATACCGGCGACAATGAAGTATCTCATGCGACGACCTTCGCCTATCGCCCGGCACCGCGCAAGACAGGTTCCGAGGTAATGAGGCAGACCGCCCAGCTGTTGACGGGCGCCGCCGATGGGTGGCGACTGGTCAGCCGGTGCCGGCTCGGCGAGCTGCCTAACTACACCCGCTCACGAGACACGGCGGGAATTGAACCGACACATGGCCATTCGACTCACGTCACGCCTGATGCCTAACGATCTGGGTCGGATGGTTACCGCGCGCCGTACCCTCCGCGTGAGCTTTGCTCGCCGGGGCGGCCGGGGTAGCGGGGCGTACGGCGCCGCCTTCCATAGATTCGCTCGCGGCTCCATTCGGGGGCGTTAGGCGAAACAAGCTTCTCGATCCGGAGGGCTGCGAGTGCCTGGAAGGGGCGGCTGCCCTGCCGTATCTTGGGACCCCATTGCCGCTCGACTGCACGCGTTAGATCGTCCCGAAGGCTTACTTCCATGCGGTGTTCTGGACCCAAGCAATCCCGCGCTGCCGCCGGGATCACCCGACTCTCGACCGGGCCAATGGGCCGCGCACGCTGCTACCGCATTCATCGAATTCCATGGGCCACGTAGCGGCGAGAAGTGCCTGGTACGGACAATCGATCATTCCTCTGCGTGCGCTGGTACCCGCCGTCTTCGTGGCTGCGACCGCGGTATCGTGCGTCGCATCCCACTCCAAAGCGTCGGCCCGCGCGGAGGCGCCGGTGGCAACTGTCGTCAGGGACTCGGAGGTGCGCGCGATCGCGAGTCGGCCCGACACGGCGGTGGCCTCCGACAGCGTCGCGCGCGTGATCCCGATCGAGGGGCGCTACAACATCGGCGTGGCGGTCGTACGGCGACAACGCGTAGGCGACAGAACGCCGCCCGATGCCTTGTCGCATCACGACATCACCGAGGTGTACCACATCCTCGAAGGCGCGGGTGTATTCGTGTCCGGCGGCGTGATCGTGGGCGGGAGGGAGATGCCCGCCGACAGCCGCGGCGTGCGACGGGTCGTGGGGCCGAGCGTACGCGGAACGGGGATCGATGGCGGCGTGGCGGTCGAAGTCGGGCCGGGCGACGTCATCGTGGTCCCGCCTGACACGCCGCACGGGTTCTCGGAAATCGTCTCGACCGAGATCGTCTACACAGTTGTCCGGGTGGACCCTCGGCGCCGGCTGCCTGTCGCTGCTGTAGCGCGCTGACACATTCGCGGAAGCGGTCCTGGGATCGGGTGGGACGCGCAGTTCAACTTGGACTCTTGAACGGAGAATGGCCGATGCATGATCCGCTGACGCGCCGCTCGTTCGTTCGCAGCATGCTCGCGACCAGCGCCACGGCTCTGCTGCCGCTGTCACCGGACATGTTGCGCGTCGAGACCGCGCCACCACTCGGTGCGCGGCGAGCCCCACGGAAGCGCGTCGTCATCCTCGGCGCCGGCGTTGCCGGCCTCGCCGCAGCATTCGAGCTCGACGCCGCCGGACACGATGTGACGGTCCTCGAGGCGCGCACGCGTCCGGGTGGGCGCGTGCTGACGCTGCGCGAGCCCTTCGCCGACGGGCTCCACGCCGAGGCGGGCGCGACACGCATCGCCAGCACGAGCGATTGGACGCTCAAGTACGCACGCCAGTTCGGGCTCGACCTCGTGCCGTTCCGCCCCTCGGGCCTGGCGGATGTCTATCACGTCCGAGGCCAGCGAATCATCCCGCGTGTGCCCGCAGAGCCGGAGTGGCCGGTGCCGCTGACCACCGAAGAACGTGGGGCGGGCATGGCCGGCCTCCGGCGGCGCTACATCACCGACGTGCTCCCGGAGCTCGGCGACGTCGGAATCCCTGACGTCCCGCCCGCTAGCCTGCGCCGGTTCGATCGCGTGAACTTCCTCCAGTTCCTCCAGGAGCGGGGCGCATCGCCGGCAGCGGTGGAGCTGCTCACACTGGGCGCCAGCGAGGACAAGGCGTCGGCGCTGCAGCGACTGCGCGCGCTCACCTGGCGCACGGGCGCGGCGTGGTGGAAGATCGCCGGCGGTAACGACCGGCTCCCGCGCGCGTTCGCCGACAAGCTGGCCACTCGGATCCGTTACGGCGCTGTGGTCACGCGGGTTCGGCACGACGCGAGCGGCGTGGGGGTGCACTACCTGCAGGCGGGCGAAACGCGAGAGCTGAGCGGCGACCACGCCGTCTGCACGATCCCGTTTCCCGTGTTGCGGAAGCTCGATGTCGCGCCGCTCTCCGAGCCGAAGCGGCGCGCGATCGCGGAGCTGTCGTACTCCGCGGTCACGAAGGTCATCCTCCAGACGCGCACGCGCTTCTGGCACGAGGCCGGGCTGTCGGGGTTCG
>JBKOYV010000091.1:0-76911 GCA_046725585.1 Gemmatimonadota bacterium
ACGTGAGGTCGCGCGCGCTGCCGGCGACCGTCTCCGCTCGTTGGACGTCGGAACGACCCTCGTAGACCCGCATGTCCGTCATGGCGGGAATATACGCGTTGCCGCGCCCGGTGTCGGTGTTTTTTCGGCGCGCGCAGTATCGCTGGAGCGCGCCGATCACCGGGCTCCGCGACGTAGCCGGGCCCGTTGCACGAAACGCCGACGAGTATCGGGCGGTTCAATCGACTGCGTTACCGCGCCGGTCCGGCATTCGTCCCCAAATGCCACGACGAACGCGCGTGACTCGGTCAAAGCGCCGGTCTGTTCGTTTCGCGTGAGAGGCCGGCGACGACGTCGATCCCGTTCGAGGTGGCACCACGCATTCTCGCGTGTCGGCTCGCTTCCGATAAGGAAGACGGAGGGGGAGGTGATTCGGGTCGAGCACGCGACTCGGTTGCTTCGTCGGCACGCGGGAGCGTGGCGTGGACGAAGGCCTCCTGATCGGGAACGACCGGCCACGATTCAGCGTGCGCGCGTGACGCCCGCCGTAGCCACTGTCGCGACGGCAGGGCGCTGGAGACTGGTCGCCTCCAACGACTGCGGCGTTAGGCTGAAGACACGCCCGAACGCACCCGTGACTTGGCGCGCGACCGCGCGCATGTCGACCGACTCCTGGTGTACCTCGCGCGCGATAGACGTCATCGTGACGCCCGAGATGCCACAAGGGACGATGAGATCGAAGTAGCGAAGATCGGTGTTCACGTTCAGGGCAAAGCCATGCCACGTGACCCAGTCGCGCGCGTGGACGCCGATCGAGGCGATCTTTCGACGTGAGTCCCGGTCGGCTTCCACCCAGACGCCGGTGTACTTGTCGACGCGCCCACCCGCGATCGCGAACTCTTCGATCGCCTGAATGAGCGCTTCCTCGACCTGCCGGAGGTACCAATGCAGGTCCCTGCGATGCCGTTTCAGGTCAATCACCGGGTAGCCAACCAGCTGGCCAGGCCCGTGAAAGGTGATGTCACCTCCCCGTTCGACTTCGAACAGCTCGACGCCGTGTGACGCGAGATATTCGGGAGACGCGATGAGGTTGTTGCCCCTTGCCGTCCGGCCTAACGTCACCACGGGCGGGTGCTCAACTAGCAGCAGCACGTCCTCCGCGATCTCTCCCGTGATGCGGCGCCGCGCGACGTCGCGCTGCAGCTCGAGGGCGGCTGCGTAGGGCAGCGTACCGAGATCGACGACGAGAAGCTCGCTCACGACTAGCCCGCCACGCCGCTAGGCGTGGATCATCTTCCCCAGCGAGTCCAGCGCTGCCTCCGCGACTGCCTCCGACAGCGTCGGGTGAGCGTGGATGGCCAGGTCGACCTCTTCGACGGTGAACTCGTTCTCGCGCGCCACTGCGAGCTCGTGGATGAGCTCCGTCGCGTGCAATCCGACGATGTGCGCGCCGAGGATCTCGCCGTACTTCGCGTCACGGATGATCTTCACGTGACCGTCGGTCTCGCCGGCCGTGCGAGCGCGCCCGCTCGCCATGAACGGAAACTTGCCGACCTTGTAGTCGATCTTCTTCTCCTTCACCTGCGCCTCGGTCATGCCGATCGACGCGACCTCGGGGTGACAGTACGTGGCGTTCGGAATGTTCCCGTAGTTCACCAGGTGCGGGTGCTGGCCGGCGAGCAGTTCGGCGACCACGACACCCTCGCGTTGGCCTTTGTGGGCGAGCATGGGAGCGCCGATCACGTCGCCGATCGCGTAGATGCCCTTCGCGGAAGTCTCGTACGTCTCCGTGTTCACCTTGACGAATCCGCGCTCGGTGAGCTGGACACCCGCCTCCTTGAGGCCAATGTCTTCCACGTTAGGCGCCCGGCCCGCGGCGACGAGTACGCGCTCGGCTTCGAGCTCCTTTTTCTCGCCGCCCACGTCGGCCGTCATCTTCACCGAGCCCTTCGTGACCTTCACGTTCGAGATCTTGGCGCCGGTGAGGATGTCGATCCCGCGCTTCTTGAACGAGCGCGTGACGGCGGTAGAGCTGTCGGCATCCTCCAACGGCAGGATCGTCGGCATGACCTCCACGATCGTGACCTTCGCGCCGTAGGCGTTGAAGACGTCCGCGAACTCACAGCCGACCGCGCCGGCGCCGACGACGATCAGCGACTTCGGCGCACTCTCGAGGGTCAGGACCTCGTCCGAGGACAGGACGCTTTGCTTGTCGAGCTCGAGGCCGATCTGGGGGAGCCCCTTCACTCGCGATCCTGTCGAGATGACGATCGCTTTCTTGGCCTCGTGCTTCTCCTCCTTGCCGTCGGCGGTCTTCACCGCCACGCTCTTGCCACCCGCGAGCCGTCCGACGCCCTTGATCCAGGTCACCTTGTTTTTCTTGAACAGCGTCTCGACACCCTTGGAGTTCTGCGCGCTGATGGCGCGCGACCGCTTCATCGCCGGGCCGTAGTCCAGCTTCACCTCGCCGAGCGTGATTCCGTGGTCTGCGGCGTGCTTGATGTGGTTCGCCAACGCCGCGCTCTCGAGAAGCGACTTGGCGGGAATGCATCCCCAGAGCACGCACGTGCCGCCGAGGCCTTCACGTTCGATCACGGCGGTAGAGAGCCCCAGCTGGCCGCAGCGAATCGCACCCACGTAACCGGCGGGTCCGCCGCCGAGGAAGATCACGTCGTACGAAGCCATTTGTCGGGAATCGAGAATCGGGAGTGGAAATCGAGCGCTCCGGATCGGGCCTGGACCACTCGTTCAACAGGTCGCTCGCCCGCGAGGCTCTCGAGAAACGCGTCGCGGCGAAAGCTAGCCGATTCCAGGCGGCGAATGCCACCGCGGGCACGCGCCATGGCGCATGCCCGCGGTGGTTCTACCGATTGGAGACTCGAATATTCCGACTGTTACTCCGGACCCCGTCGGAGAGGGTCACCTCGAGATCGGCTGCACCCGTACGAATCTGGGCGTCGCCGCCGCGAGCGAACGACAGGATCTCGCCCGTCCGGCGATCGCGGATCAGAGCCATGCCGGCCGCAGTCGCGTCCCAGCGAACTCTCACCGCGCCGGACGACATCGCCGTTGCCCCGATCGCATTGACAGCGGCTGAGACGCCGGATGGCGCTGGCGATGCCTGCGTGACCGGCGCCGCACCAGCACCGCTGAGCCGGATCGACGCCAGCTCGCTCTGGGTCGCTTCATCCATTGGGATGGCGAAAGCGAAATGTCGAGCGGTCGCGTCCTCCGCGTCCGCAGGCTGTTCGCCCGCGAAGGCATACGAGAACAACGGCCGCCCATCGCGCGCGATGCCTTCGATGCGATACGGCCCGCGCTCCGTCGGCACCACAGGCCGGGTCACGAGCGAGAACGCGGGCTCGAGCACGAGCTGTCCGCGCTCCACACGGCCCCAGACGAGCAGGGAAGGACGCGCTGCCCTGATCAATGACCCAGCCGTGCCGGCGGCGACGTCCGGCGTCGAGTTGGACGCACGCCAATCGAGGGCGCCCACGTAGTTGTAGGCGCTGATCCACGGGTTAGTGCAATATCCCATGAGATCGACCGACGACGGAAGCCGCAGCGTGTTCGTCGAGAGGTCGTAACCGTACACTCCGATCGTGCCGTCGGGATACGGGAAGTCGGGATCCGGGCCACCGGCACCACCGCAGGGCGCGTGCAATCGCCCGAAGTTGTGCGTCAGCTCGTGCGCTGCGACGGTGCTACCGCTCGGTTGATAATCCCACGCAACAACCGCGCGGCCGGGGACGTACCCATACCCGGCGACGCCCGAGGTGTAGCTGACCTTCACCACCCCGAAATAGTGCCTAACGCTCGACTCGGCGATGCGCAGTGCGTTGATCTCCGAGAGCACGCGCAGCCACTCCGAGTTGGCATCGCCCGAGAGCAGCTCGATCGAATCGGCCGTGGTATATGGCGCGTGGAGCTGTGTGTCGATGTCGCGCAGCGGCAGCATCCGCCGCGCATCGCCGAGGAACTGCTCCGTATTCGATTCGGAGATGTTCCCGGCGAGATTCTTGTCGTATCGCTGTATGACCGGCACGAACGTGATCCGCAGCGGGGCGACATCGCGCACGTCCACCGGCGCAGGTGTCCCGGATGCGGGGAAGGTATTGTCGGTCTCGCTGGCCTCCACCACGGTGTTTGCCGGATCGACATCCGCCAGGATCGTGAGCCCCGGCTGAATGAATTGACCCGGCACGATCCCATTCCACGACGTCGTCAACTCTCCCTCGTCCGGCACGATAGGCATCGGACTGCCGTTGGTGAGCGTCATGGCGTTCACCAACGTGTTGCCGACGAAGAACCTGACTCGAACGTCCGGCGTAGCGCTCGTGGGCTGGTTCGCTCGGGCGAATACCCGAATGTACCCATCGCGGCCTGCGACGAGGGGGACAGTGCCCGCGTAGGTCTGGACCGATTGGGTGATGGTGACACCGTCGATCGTTAGGTTCAGCGGGCCGTCGCTGCGCGTGTAGGTCACGGTGACCACGACGGTGGCTGCCGCGGAGAGCGCAACGCTCCGCGAGGCGAAATTCGGGATATAGAAAGCCCCGTCGCTCGAGACCGGCTTTACTTTCACCGTGTACTGGCCGGCTCGTACGCCGACGAAATCGCTCGACGCCCCCACCACGAGGCTTGCGGGGCCCGTGACATTGATATCGGCGGTGCCGCCGGCCGGAAGCCCGTTGACCTCGAACCTGAGATTGCCCGTGGTCTGCGCGTACCTGACGGCAACGGTTGTCGGAGTCAGGCTCGGAGTAAGCTGGACCTGACGAGACCTCGGGTTCGCGGCGAACTGCTGCTGATCCGCGAGAATCTCAGGCGCAACGATCAGGTAGAAGCCGGGATCGAGACCGGTGAACATCGCCGACGCTGAAATCGTCCGCGAAAACCCGTTCGGTCCGGTGACGCGTACGGCCGCCGGCGTGCTCGTCGGCGCGCCGTCGACCGTGACGGAAAGCACCGCGCTCGACACCGCGTAGGCGACGGAAGCTTCCACCGGCACGTTCGACTTGGGGATCGTGACCGTCTGAGTGTCGGCGAGCGCCGAGTATCGCGTCGAACCGTCCCGGATCGATGCCGCACTGATCCTGTACGCGCCGGGTCTCAAGCCCACTACCATTTCGGTCGTGGTGAGCACGCGCGAATACTTGTTCGGCCCCGTCAGCGTCACCTGTGCGAGCGCACCCGCAGGAAGGCCCGTAATGGTCAGCGACAGCTTCCCGGTACGCGGGCCGTTCGAGTCGTCGCACGAGCCGAGGACGGCAACGAAACCAACCAGCAGCGCGATCCGCTGCAGCCAGTGAGCGTCCGAGTAAGTGCGATCGAAGCGAGACGTCATTCGGGCGCTCTCGAGATGCGGTCAGTGGGCCGCGCGCAAACGACCCGCCGCTGTGGGGCAGGTCGGACACGCGAGCTTCGACTATCCTGCCATTGAGAAAGTACGCGCGGCGTCGTCAGGCGTCACGAACCTTCGAGCCCGAACACGCTCCATACCCCACCGGCGGCCGTTGAGGTCAACGGTGACGCCGGTCACACGGTCTCGGTCAATAGACTAGCATCAGGGGGTTTTCGATCAGGCGACGCAGAGTTTGGAGGAACCGCGCACCGAGCGCACCGTCCACAACGCGGTGGTCGCAGCTCATCGTCACGCGCATGCGCTTCCTGTGAGTGAGCGTCCCATCGATGACCACCGGCTTTTCCTCGAGCGCCCCGACCGCGAGGATGCCGACTTCGGGCGGGTTGATGATGGCGGTGAACTGGTCGATACCGAACATGCCAAGGTTCGAGACCGAGAACGTGGAGCCCGTGAACTCTTCGGGCTTGAGCTTCCGTTCGCGAGCACGCTTGGCGAGCTCCCGCGCCTCGCGCGAGATCTCGCTCATCCGCTTGCGGTCGGCGTCGAAGATGACGGGCGTGATGAGGCCGTCCTCGATCGCTACGGCCATCCCGACGTGCACGCGGTTGAAGTAGCGGATCTTGTCGCCCAGCCAGTGGGCGTTGACCTCGGGATGTTGGGCGAGCGCGGTTGCGACGGCCTTGAGGACGATGTCGTTGAACGACACCTTGAACTCATCGCCCATCGCTGCCATGGCGGTGCGCATCTCCGCCACGCGCTCCATGTCGAATTCGGCGGTGAGGTAAAAGGTCGGGATCGGCCCGATCGATTCGGACAGGCGCCGGGCGATCGTCTTGCGGATCTGGGTGAGCGCCGCGTCGCGGTAGTCGTCGCCTTGCGGCGCGAGCCGCGTAGCCGCTGCGCCGATTCCGGCTCCCCTCCCGGTCCCCGCTGCAACCGCGGCTTCGATGTCGCGCTTGATGATGCGGCCGCCGGGACCACTTCCCTGAACGGCTTGCAGGTCCAGGCCACTCTCTGAGGCCATCCGGCGGGCAAGGGGCGAAGACCGCGCGCGGCCCCCGTTCCCGCTGGCAACGGGGGCGGCCGAAGGCGGAGCCGTTGGCCGTCCAGGTGGTGGGCTTGCCGGCGGCGCGCCCGCGACCTTTTCCTGTGCAGGAGTCGACGCTTCGCCCTGCGATTGACCTGCTTTTCCGGGGACAGGGCTCGCGCCCGCCGTCTCGCGCGCGTTCGCCGCGACACTCGACGGAGCGGCCGGTGTCGCGGCCGCTGCGCCGCCACCAGCCGCGCTTACGAGCGCATCGATGTTCTCGTCAGGCGTCGCGATAACGGCAATCAACTGGCCTACTGGAGCAGCGTCGTTCTCGTTGAGCAGGCGCTTGCGCAACACGCCCTCGCCACGCGCGACGAGCTCCATGATGGCCTTGTCCGTCTCCACCTCGGCCAGTGTTTCTCCGTTCTTGACCTGGTCGCCCTCGTTCTTCAGCCATTTGACGAGACGCCCTTCCTCCATGGTCGGCGAAAGCGCCTCCATCACGACCTTCGTTGCCATACCCGGGGATCCCTCCGGCTACTCGAGGTACATGACTTCTTTCACCGCGGCAACCGTCTTCGCGGCGTCGGGCTTGGCGGCTCGCTCCAGGTTCTTGGCGTAGGGCATCGGCACGTCGGCCTGATGAACGCGGACGACGGGCGCGTCGAGATCATCGAAGCAGTCGCGCTGGATGTAGTCGACCACCTGAGCTCCCACGCCGCACAGCTCCCAGCCTTCCTCGAGGACGACCGCGCGGTTGGTCTTCCGAACCGACGTCGTTATTGCGTCGACGTCCATCGGCCGAATGGTGCGGAGGTCCACCACGTCGACGTTGATTCCCTGCTTGCCTAACTGGTCGGCGGCCTGGAGCGCCGTGAGGATCATCTTTCCGTGCGTGATGATCGAGGCGTGCTCGCCTTCGCGCTTCACCTCTGCCTTGCCGATCGGCACAATGACTTCTTCGTCGTCGGGCACCTCGCCCTTCGTGTTGTAGAGCATCTCGCCCTCCAACATGATGACGGGGTTGTCGTCGCGGATGGCGCTCTTGAGCAAGCCCTTCGCGTCGTATGGGGTGCCGGGTGCGACGACCTTGAGCCCGGGGATGTGGGCGAGCCACGACTCCCAGGCCTGGGAATGCTGCGCGGACAGCTGCAGCGCCGCCCCGTTAGGCCCACGAAAGACCATCGGCATGTTGTACTGACCACCCGACATGTACAACATCTTCGCGGCCGAGTTCACGACCTGGTCGAGGGCGAGCAGCGCGAAGTTCCAGGTCATGAACTCGATGACGGGGCGAAGGCCGACCATCGCGGCGCCGACGCCGACTCCGGCGAACCCGAGCTCGGTGATCGGCGTGTCCACGACACGCATCTCGCCGAACTCCTGCAGCAGGCCTTTCGAGACTTTGTAGGCGCCCTGATAGACCGCGACCTCTTCGCCCATGATGAAGACGCGATCGTCTCGATGCATCTCCTCGCGGAGCGCCTGGTTCAGGGCGTCACGATATGTGATGACGGGCATTCGACATGTGTTAGGCTGGGTCCCGGGTCTGACTCCGATCAGTCGGCGGCCACCGCGGCTTCGGCGTGCGCGTCGCTCGTCGTGTCGACGAGCACATCCTCGAACAGCGCCTCGACCGGCGGCTCCGGGCTTTGCTCGGCGAAGTCCCAGGAATCCTGGACGACCGCTTTCAGCTCCTCATCGAGCTTGGCGAATTCGTCGTCCGTCAGCTGGCCCGCCTGCTGGAGCTGCGTACGGAGAACGATGATCGGATCGCGCTTGAGATATTCCTCGAGCTCTTCCTTCGTGCGATACGTGCCGCTCACGGCGTCGGACATCGAGTGTCCCATGAACCGGTAGGTCCGCACCTCGAGCAGGGTCGGTATCGATTCGGTCCGCGCCCGATCGACCGCTTCCTGTACCGCGGCGCGCACGACCATCACATCCTGTCCGTCCACGACGCCACGAGGCATGTCGTACGAACACGCGCGGTTGTAAATGTCGTGAATCGACGACGCACGCTCGAGGGCAGTGCCCATTCCGTAGCGGTTGTTCTCGATGATGAACACGACCGGCAGCTTCCACAGCGCGGCCATGTTCAGGGCTTCGTGGAAGGCGCCGGTGTTCACGACCGACTCGCCCATGAAGCACACACAGACCTGGTCACCGCCACGGTATTTGATGGCGAAGGCGACGCCGGTCGCGATCGGCACGTGGCCGCCGACGATCCCGTGACCGCCGAGGAAGTTCACGTTGCGGTCGAACAGGTGCATGGAGCCGCCCTTGCCGCGCACCACGCCGTCGCTGCGGCCGAACAGCTCGGCCATGATCGCCCGCGGCGCTATGCCGCGGGCGAGCGCCTGGCCGTGATCGCGGTAGGTCGTGATGATGTAGTCGTCGGGGCGGAGGACCGAGATCGCTCCCGTGCCGCACGCTTCCTGCCCGATGTACAGGTGGCAGAAGCCTCCGATCTTGCCTAACGCGTAGGCTTCGGCGCACCGCTCCTCGAACCGTCGCTGCAGCAGCATCGAGCGGAGCAGGTCGCGACGCAGCTCGACGTCGTTAGGGGTGTCCGTCTTCTTCTTAGCCATAAGCGGAAACGTTTAACGGGAACCGGGAACAGGGAACCGGGAACGGAGGCTGCGCGGCTGCTCGCCGGCGCGGGGAGACTGAAGCGTTAGGCCGCTTCGGTTCCCCGTTCCCCGTTCCCGGTTCCCGCTGTCCCGTGCGCGAAGCCTGCGGCCGACACCTGCTCCCACGCGTGATAGCTCGACCTGACGAGCGGGCCGGACTCGACGTGCCGGAAGCCCATCCCGCGGCCCACGCGCGCGAGCTCACGAAACTCGTCAGGGGTGTAGTACCGATCGAGCGGAAGGTGATCGTTCGAGGGACGCAGGTACTGGCCGAGCGTTAGAATGTCGACGTCTACCGAGCGAAGGTCGCGCATGACCGCCACGACCTCCTCGACCGTCTCACCGAGTCCGAGAATGATCCCGGTCTTCGTCGGAATGTCGGGAGCGATGGCCTTCGCATCGCGAAAGATCTTCATCACGCGCTCGTACCGGCCGCCCGGCCGCGCGCGCTTGTAGAGACGCGGCACGGTCTCGGTATTGTGATTGTAGATCTCGGGGCGTGCCTCGAGCACCGCACGAACGCTGTCGACGTTGCCCTGGAAATCGGGAACGAGCACCTCGACGGAGCAGCCAGGCACCTGCTCGTGGATCTGGCGAATGGTCTCAGCGAAGATGTACGCCCCGAAGTCCGGCAGGTCGTCGCGGTCGACCGAGGTGATCACCGCGTGCTGAAGCCGCATCTCGGCGATCGCTGCAGCGACACGCGCTGGCTCACCCAGATCGTACTTCGGAGGGCGTCCGTGGGTTACGGCGCAATAGCCACAATTGCGCGTGCACACGTCGCCGAGGATCATGAACGTCGCCGTCCCGTGCTCCCAGCATTCGCCGACGTTCGGGCAATGCGCCTCCTCACACACGGTGTGGAGATCGAGCTCGCGCATGAGGTGCCGGAGACGGGCGTAGTTGGGACCGCCGGGCGCCTTGACCTTGAGCCATGACGGCTTCCGCTCTGGCAGCGGCTCCGTCCTGTGGCGGCCCAGGATCTGGTAGAGAGTTTCTGCCATCTCGTGTTGCCAGGGATCTCTGCCTGCACACGCGCTGCGGTGCAGGCGAAGCAAACCGCAAAGTGACGCTGGGAGCGAAATGTAGCCCCGGCCGGAAACGCCGACCAGCGTAGCCTAACCTGCTAACGGCCAGTTGGTGGTTGCTCCGGGCGTAGTATCAAGAGCCAATGGAAAAACGCGAGATCGAGAATTCGCGTGTGTCGACCGGAGTCGGTTCGTTTGCGAGCAGCGCCGCGATGCAATCACCGGTAAGGGGAGTCATGAGCACGCCATTCCGCGAGTGTCCAGTCGCGTAGAAGAGTCGAGGCTCCTCGGGATCGACGCCAAGAATCGGCTGTAGATCCGCGGAGATCGGCCTGAGCCCTGCCCAGGCGGCGACCGGCTGGAGGTTCGCGAGATGCGGCAGGATCTCGGCAGCTGTGCGCTCGAGCTTCGCGATTCCCTCGGGTGTGGTGATCGACTCGAATCCGGCACGTTCTGTCGTGGCTCCTACGAGGGTACGGCCGTTGGTGCGGGGTACGACGTAGCCCGTGGGTCCGTATACGGCGCGTCGCAGGAGCGAGCCGGCGTAGGCGATCATCTGGCCTCGCACGGGTTCCACCGGGATTGCTCGCGGCAGACCGGTGATCATGGAGCTCCAGGCTCCCGCCGCGAGGACCACCGTTTCCGCCGCGTACACGTTTCCACTTCGCCCAACCGCGCTGACCGGTCCGCCGAGCCTCAATTCCGTGATGGTGTCCGGAACGATCGCTACCCGGGGAATTCCGTCGACGGCGGCTCGGAGCGCCTCGAACAGGCGCACGTTGTCAACCGAGCCGTCGAGCGGGTGGAGCACGCCGCCGAGCCCGTGCCGAAGCGCAGGCTCGAGCTCGGCGAGCTCGCGTGCCTCGAGCCACTCCGCTTCCGCCGGCATCGCACGGCGCAGCCCACGAACGCCGGCTTCGTTCAGCGCGACTTGAATGATCCCATCTCGACTGAGCGGGACTTCGAGGCCCGTGCGCTCGAGGAGCCAGTCGAGGTAGGTCGGGTATCGATCGCGGGCAGCCGTCGCGAAATCACTCGCGTGCCCGTCTGCTCGTTCTATCGATGGCGCCAGGAGCCCGGCGGCAGCGAGCGAGGCCGCTCCGACTCGCGGTTCGCCGACGATTCGGACGCGGAAGCCGCGCTCGGCCGCAGCTGCGCCACAGGCGAGGCCGATGAGCCCACACCCGATGACGAGAACGTCGGCGGTCGAGGGTGACGAGTCGATCGACACACGAACAACCTAGCGCTCTGCCGAGCGGGAGGCATCGTGCGTATACTATTCGGAGACGCGACCGACGCGGATGCACGCGCTGAAACCGGGTTTGATCGGTGCGCGTAAGAGTGCACAGTCCTCGTTTGGGAGAACCCACGAATGCTCCGCACAATCTTCATGATCGGGCTCTTCGCGTTGGCGGGCCTGTTCGTGCTCAAGTTTTTCTTCGGAATTCTCCCGGGCATCCTCGGTTTGATTGCCTGGCTGTTCTTCCTTGCCGTGAAGATCGCGATCGTCGGTGGTGTGATCTACCTCGCGATCCGGATCTTCAGCCCGGACACCGCGCGCCGCCTGCGCGAGAAGTGGTCGGGTAACGGCGTCTAGAACCCGTCGCGGACCGTTTCGGTCCGCCGACAACGTGATCGGAGATTGAATGGGCCCGGGGCACCTACGTGTGCCCGGGCCCTGTTCCGAAAGGTCGTTTGAAAGGGTCGGATGAGGGCAGATCACCTGATCTGACTTTCACCCGACCCTTTCATCGGACGCTGAGTCGAGCCTTTCCACCACTCCCCAGGCGAGCAGCGGCACCATCAGCTCGTGGTGGCCGGTGATCTCGTAGCCGTTTCCACCGGCGAGCGTTGGGCGCTGGACGACGTTCACGCGCGGGCGGTAGTGCCGCTGCATGTCGAGGTCGCACGTCGTGAAGTCAGTTGGTTTCCCGCCCCCCAGGTTCCGAGCGATCGTGAGCGCCTTGAGAAACACCTCCGGCATGATCACGGCGCTGCCGAGGTTCAGCACGACGCCGCCGTCGTGGAGCGAAGGGAGCGACGCCGCGAGCCGCCGAAAGTCGCGGTGGCTGGTGTCGCCGATCGCTGCCCCATCCGCCGCCGGATGCTGATGGATGATCTCCGCGCCTAACGCGGCGTGCACCGTCACCGGCAGCGCCAGCCGATGCGCGGCGAGAATGACCGACAACTCCGGGTGAGCGAGGCCCGACGTGCCCTCGAGCGCGATGGCGACCGCCTCGCCCATGCCGCGCTTCTCACGCATCCCCGCTGTGAACGCTTCGTTGAGACCGCGCCCGGTCTCCTCGGCCATGCCGAAGGTCCCGTCGCGAAGTCCCGCCGCAACGTCCTCCGACGTGGCGCCGAACCGCGCGATCTCGTAGTCGTGAATCGCGGCCGAACCGTTCATCGCCACGTGAGTGATGATCCCGCGGCGCATGAGGTCCACCAGCAGCGGCGCGAGGCCCGTTTTCACGACGTGACCACCGAGCATCACGACGACTCCACGGTCGCGACGCTTCGCCTGCGCGATGGCTTCGATGACGCGAACGAAATCACGCGCGACGAGCACGTCGGGAAGTGACGCGATGAATGCCGCGAAAGTCCGCTTTCCCTCCGGCGGCGGCGCCGCGAACTCCTCGGCGCGCACTTTATTCGGGCGCCGCGCTATGGGCACGGTCCGCACGGCGGAGAGGTCCGCTTCGCGACTGGTCACGGCGGGGGAGTCGGACTCGGGATCGAGAGGGTCGGCGGCCGTGCCGACGTTAGGTGCAGGTTGAGCGAGCCCACGGGCAGATCGGCCTTCAGCTGCACCATGATGCGGTTCGCGTCCTCGGAGAACCAGATCTCCGCCTTGCTGTTCTCCGAAAAAATCCCCTTCGACTTGATGATTGGCTGTACGACGATGGTTTGGTATGTCCCCGCGGGCACCTTCACGGTCTCGCGGCGCAGCACCTTGATACGCACCGGGTTCTTGTCGGGACGAAAGTATCGGTCGAACGAGTACGTCCGTCCGATCTCCAGCGGCACGGTGCGTATGAAGTAGATGAACGACGCGTCGTCCAGCGGATCGGGGACCGATGGCTGTTCGGGCTTGTCGGACTCCTGGTAGATCGCACGATCGGGGAAGATCTCGTAATGCTTCTTTCGATCCGTGCCGGTCTGCTCGAAGTCCTGCGTGAATCGGAGGGACACCATGCTCGCGGTGTCCATCCAGGTCTCCATCGTGTTGTCGGCCTTGTAGCCGAGAATCCCGCCCCTGACTCGGAAGACGGCGCGGTACGCCGTCCGGCCGCGGATGGTGTCCGTGCCCGTGATCTCCATGCTTCCACGCCCGGCCTTGAACGGTCCCAGCTTGACGTCGTAGGTGAATCGCTCACCGACGCCAAACGGCACTGCCGGCGTTGGCTGATCACGCCGGGCCGGGGTGGTCAGCGCCGTCGCAACCGCGAGGACACTGACCAGGACCGACGTCATGTCGCTACGGCGGAGGGCGGCGAGATACGTCGGCCGCGAGTCGCCCAGGCGAACCGGTAGAGGTTGAGGGCGTCGGCGAACGGACGGATCCGGCTCGGGCGGGGCCGAATGTCGAATCGTTGCTCAAGGGAGACCGTTTCTACGCGGCGCGCGAATCGGATCGCGCGCGCGAGCAGATCGACATTCGCTGCCCAGCCCGCGCTCGCGACCAGCGGCGAGTCACCGTTCTCCTTGACCAGCTCTCGAATGACCGAGATGCGAATCAGGCGGAACGTCGCGAATGGGTCGGCCACGCCTGGCACGGACACGAAAGGCCGCAGCACCCACGGCGCCACGCGTCGGAACCGTCGTACGGGCACAGGGGCGCCCGGGACGGTGCAGCGCTCGCCGACCACGAGGTCGGCGCCGCCCTCGAACCGGCGGACGAGCTCCGGAATGTGCTCGGGCTGATCGGTGAAATCGGCTTGCATGAGCAGCATCGCGTCGCGTCGCGGATACCGCGTCTTGGCTACCACCGCGCGGCACAGGGCGTCCAGCGCTCCCGCATAGCCGATGTGACGCTCTCCGCCCAAGACACTTAGCGGAAGGACATCGCCATATGGCTGGAGTGTCTCGGCCGTGGCGTCGGTGCTGCCGTCGTCGAAGACAACGATCTCGTACTCGCGCGAAAAGTCCCGCAGGACTTTGCGAATACGCCACAGCAGGACGCCGATGGTCGGGGCTTCGTTGTACGCCGGAATGCAGATGTACAGCACGTGGTCGCTCCGAGAATCGGCGAAAACTAGCCGTTCGGACGGCCCCACGTCGAGGAATTGCCGTTACGGCTCAACGTCGAAGCCCGCTGGCAGCGGCCAGCACCGCGTCGTAGACCGCCTGCGTCCCGCGAACCATGCGTTCCACACCGAACTGGGCGGCGCGCTCCGGTCCGGCGGCCGCGAGCGACGCCCGCAGGCCCTCGTCTCGAACGAGACGATCGGTGGCGGCGGCGAACGCCGCAATGTCGCCCGCCGGGACGAGCAGCCCGGACCGCTGATCCTCGACCAGCTCCGGCAACCCACCAACGCGAAAGGCTATCGGTGGGACACCGAGTGCCATGGCATCGATGACGGCTGTCCCGAGCCCCTCGGCGCTCGACGGGTGCAGGAGAACGTCCAGCCCCGCCATCGCGCCGTGAATTTCGTCGACGAAACCGGCTCGGAACGCCGTGAGCCCGCCGACGCTCTGGGCACCGGCCGACTGTCCGCCCAGAAGGACGAGGCGAATTCGATCCCGCGACGATTCCGGCAGGCGCTCGCCGATCTGGGAGAGGGTCGCGACGCCTTTTTCGGCGGTCATCGCACCCACGATTCCGCAGACCACGGAGTCGCTCGGCCAGCGGCATTCGAGCCGCCAGTCCCTTGGCTTCGTTACCGAAGGGCGTGGTACCCCGGAGTAGACGAGGTCGATGCGGGTGGAGTCGACTCCGCCCGCCACGAGCGCATCGCGAACGGCGCCCGAGATGGCGATGAACCGCGCGACGCGCCGCCCGTATTTCAAGCGCCCTCTCGGGACGAAGGGCACGCGACGGGTCACGACGAGTGGAAGGGCCCTCCTCCCGATAAGGGCGGCCAGCGCGATGGCGTGAGCGCGGGCGTCGTGGGCGTGGATCAGATCCGCATTCCAGGTACGAAGCACCGCGCGAACGCGCCGTGCTGCGGCGAGGTCCCAGTCGCCGCGCATACGGACCGCGGCGACAGCGATGCCGGCTGACCGGAGGCGGCGAATGAGCGGCGCGTCGGGAGCAGCGATGACGAGCGGCTCGTGACCCTGCTCACGCTGGCCGCGTGCGAGGAGGTACACCTGGCGCTGCCCCCCGCGCCATTCGCGGCCGGAATCGACGTGCAACACTCGCAACGGTGGAAGGGTCGTCACCTCCGAAGAATGTCCCGCCCGGGCGGTGGCCGCAACGCGAGCGGTGGTTGGAGCGGCGATCAAGTCGGCCTAACGTGGCGAGGGTCGTGCCACGCCCGCGTGTTAGCACTCGCGGGCGGTGAGTGCCGCATCAGCCACATTGACTCGCCGCGTTCCGCGCGCACGATTCCTTCGTCAGAGGGTAAGGGAGTGTAGCGGCTGCCCGCTGACCCGGCGCGCCGCGCAGGCCCACCACCGGAGGACGTGATGATCCTGGCGAACGTGCGACAGCACCTAACGCGCGGCGATGCGCAGCTCGCTCTCAGGCTGATCGCGCTCGGCTCGAGCGATGCCATCGAGGAGGCGGAAACGACCCTGCGCGAACAGGGCATCGACGCGCTGCTCGATGATCCGCGGCTTTACACCGGTCTCATGGCCTCGCGCCAGGGAGCCCATGCGTCGTTCCCGCTGTTCGCGTACGTGGTCGTTAGGCATGCGCTGCGCGACGTAGGCGAGGGCGACCGGATGCTCGCCGACTACGTGGCGTCCATTCTCCTCCATTTCGGGCTCGGCGCCCGGGCCGGCCGCGTCGCGGAGTCCGACGACGAGATCTACACGACGCTGGCAGAGTTGGCCGGCGCGCTCGAGAGCGCGGACGCGCCGCGCAGCTTTCTCGTGCGCGCGCATCTCGGCAACTACGCGCTCTGGATGAGCGGGGTGTTCCCGGACTACATCGAGCTCCGCCGGTGGCGCCGAGGCGGTCCCGACCTGGATTACTACGAGGAGATGGGCCGCCGCGGGTTCACCCTCGCCGCGGACCATCGTCTGGCTGAGCAGCACGGGTTGACCGCTCTGTTCGAAGCGGCCGCCGCTCGGTTCCCGGTTCTTCGCCAGGCGCTCAACAACGTCAGCGATGCGCTGCTGTTTCCGCACCACCATTCCCCGGAGAAACTGATGCGGCAGGTGCGGATGGAAGGGAAGTGGATGCTGAGCTGACGCGTACGCGACAGGCCGCGGCGAACGCGGCGAACAAACGTCGGTCCCACGGCTCCGGAGTAGTCGTCAGCTCCTCCGGGTGCCACTGAACCCCGACCATCCACCAGCTCGGGTCGTCGCTCTCGACGCCCTCGATGGTGCCGTCATCCGCGCGGGCATTGACGCGCATCGCCTCGCCGAGCCGGTCGACCGCCTGATGATGGATGGAGTTTACCCCGAGCGACTCCACGCCCAGAATGGACGCGAGCCGCGACGCGGGATCCACACCGACGCCGTGCACGCGAGTGTCGCGTTCGTCGTCCACCTCGTGCGGCGCGACGTCCTGCCGTTGTGAGGGCAGGTCCTGAACGAGCGTTCCTCCGAGCGCGACATTCACCACCTGGATGCCGCGACAGATGGCGAGCGTCGGCAGGCCGATCTCGCGTGCACGCGCCACCAGCGCGAGCTCTGTCTCATCGCGCGCGCAATTGATCGGGCCGAGCTCGGGGTGCGGCGTCGCGCCGTATCGTGAAGGATCGACATCCTCGCCACCCGAGAGCACGAGTCCGGCTACGGCGTCGAGAACACGCAGCGCGGCACCCGTGCTGCCAAGCGGGGGCACCACAATCGGCACCAGACCGACCGACTCCAGCGCCCGCACGTACGCGGCATTGAGGCGAACGCGCTCGACGCCTTCGACCAGGCGAGCGGTTGCGGTAACGGCGACGACTGGCGACAACGTGGGGACTTCCGAAACGGCCGTGCTCATAGTACGTCGAAACGCGGTTGCGAGGGTCGCGGCCAAATCTATATCCTAGACATCCCACCTGTCCCGCTCTCGAGCCTTCCTCCCTGCATGTTCGAAGACGTTCGCCGGGCCTTTCGCGACCTGTTGCACGGCACTCCTCCCAGTGGCGATGCCCGCCGCTCGATCTTAGCGCAGATGCGCGAGACGCTCGTGCAGGCGAAAATGGGGCTCGACGACCTCCGGAAAGGCATCGAGGAGACGCGAGCCCGGCTGGCGCGCGAGCGATCGGAGCTCGAAACCGTTAGGCGCCGCAGGCAGCTGGCAGAAGGGATCAAGGACGCCGAGACGGTGGCGATCGCCGAGCGTTACGAGAAGCAACACGCCGAGCGCGCCGCGCTGCTCGAGCGGAAGCTCGAGACGCAGGAAGCAGAGCTGGCAATGGTCGAGCGTGAAGTCGGCGAGATGAATGCCGAGTTCAAGCTGGCCGCGGCCGGCGCGAACCCGGGCGTGTCCGCCGGGTCGAGTCCCGCTGGAGCCACCGCCAGCGGGTCCACGACAGACGACGTGACGACCGAGAGCGCCGGGCTCCGCGACGAGATCGATAGTTTGGACCGCTCTCGGCGGCGCGCCGAAGCCGAATCCGCCGCAGACGAAAAGCTTGCGGCGCTCAAACGCCGCATGGGGAAGTAGGGATCGTGCGGCGTGTCGCGCGCCTGGCTCCCGTCGGCGCGCTCGCTGTGGTTTCGTCGCTCGCCGCGCAGGAGACCCCGCCGCGGCGCGTGACATGTGACGGTCGCGTGGTCTCCGACATAGTGATCCGGACGCAGGGCCCGTCGTTCGGCGGTGTGTTCGAGCGTTCGAACTTCCTCTCCGCTCTCGTGAGCGGCGCGCATGTGACCACGTCGCCGGATCTGGTTCGCCGATTCGTGCTGCTCGAGCAGGGAAAGCTCTGCACGTCGACCTTGCGGGCCGACTCCGAGCGCATACTGCGCGGCCAGCCCTTCCTCGCGGGCGCGAGCGTGGCGACCTACGACGATGGGCGTGGCGGCGTACGCGTGGAGGTCGTGACGACCGACGAAATCTCACTCGTCGCCAGCGGGTCGGTGTCGCAGGAATCGCCGTACGTGACCGCGGTGCGTCTGGGGAGCTCGAACGTCAATGGGATGGGGATCTACGCAGCCGGCGAATGGCGGGACGGAGGCTTCTACCGCGACGGGTGGCGGGCGACGGCGGTCAATTACCAGCTCTTCGGCCGTCCTTTTCAGCTCGGCGTCGAGGCCGAGCGCCGACCGATCGGCGGAGACTGGTCGGGGGAGCTTCGACATCCGTTCTTCACCGACGTTCAGCGCATCGCTTGGCGTGCGGCCATAGGATCGAGCCTCGACGCCTTCCCCTTCACGCGTCCCGACGCGGCCGATCCGTCCGTCTCGCTGACCCGGTCGTTCGCAGATGTGGGGATGGTACTCCGCGTCGGGGAGCCCGGGCGACTGAGCCTGTTCGGGGCATCGCTTTCGCGCGAGGAGTCGAATCCGTCTCCCGACATCATCATTGTCACCGACACCGGTATCGTGCCCGCGCCGGGAACGAGCCTCGACGAGCGGTACTCCGCCCGACGTGCCGCCCGGCTCAACTTTCTCTGGGGCGTTCGCAACGTGGGGTTCAAGCGCGTCGAAGGCTTCGACGCGTTGACGGGCGAGCAGGACGTTCGAACCGGTTTTCAGCTCGCCGTTCTGTTCGGCCGCAGCCTCTCGGTGCTCGGCACGCACGATGATGACATTCTCGTGTCCAGCGACATCTACGCCGGCGCTGGAACGGCGCGGTCGTTCGCCGCGATTCAGTTGTTAGGCGCAGGGCGCCAGAGCTACGACAGCAACCGCTGGGACGACATCCTGACGAGTGGCCGCGCGGCCTGGTACTTCAAGCCGAGCCGCCAGCACACCACGATCGCGAGCAGCGAGTGGAGCGGCGGCTGGCGCCAGCGCGCGCCCTTTCAGCTCAACCTCGGCGAGCCGCGCGGAGGGATGCGTGGCTATTCCGCCGCGGAGCTGCCGGGCGGCCGACGCTTGCTCCTTCGACTCGAGGACCGGTGGGTATTCGGCAACGTTCGCGGCAACGCGGACGCCGCCGCGGCGTTGCTGGGAGAGGCGGGCAGCATGTGGGCAGGCGATGTGCCGTTCGGCGAGACGATGCCGATGAAATACTCCGTCGGTACCAGCCTCCTGGTGGCGCTGCCGCCGGGCTCACAGCGGCTCTGGCGGCTCGACCTCGTGCTGCCGCTGGATCGCTCGACCGGCGCGCATCTGGAGCTTCGCCTTCGCACGGAGAACAACACGCGAATTTTCTGGCGTGAGCCGCGCGACATCGAGCGGAGCCGCGAGCGGTCGTTGCCACAGCGCATTTTCCAATGGCCTTAACCGCCCTGCGGGCGGCAGCTATCGGCCATCAGCCATGAGCCATCAGCTCGAACGGCGGAACGTCGAGAGGCGCTCCGCCGTTCGCTTTCCGCCGTCGGAGCTGATGGCTGATGGCTGTTAGCTACTTTTCTGGCGCGCCATCATATTCCGGATCGGCACGATCAGGAGCGAAAGCACCACGCCCGCCACGACCAATGACGTCGTCGTCAGCATGAACAGTTTGGGCGTCTGCGAGAGCTCCTCGGGATTCACGCTGCCGCCCACGAGGCCCGCGATCAGGTTGCCGAGTGCCGTCGCGAGGAACCAGACGCCCATCATCTGACCCACATAGCGCCTCGGGGAGAGCTTCGTCATCGACGACAAGCCCACAGGGCTGATCGACAGCTCGCCGACGGTCTGGAGGAAGTAGCTGCTCACCAGCCACCACGGCGCGACCTTCACTGCGCCGCCGCTGCCCACGATGATGTTCGACGCGACCCACATGAGCAGAAATGCGAGCGCCGTGGCGAAGAGGCCGATGGCGAACTTCGCCGGGCTCGAGAGGTCCGTCCCGCGCTTTGCCAACCCGCTCCAGATCAATGCGAACACTGGAGCGAAGATGATGATGAAGAGCGCGTTCACCGACTGGAACCAGGTCGCCGGAATCGTGAAGCCGCCGAGCTGCCGGTCCGTGAAGTCACGGGCAAACAGGTTGAGCGACGTAGGCGCCTGTTCGAACGCCGACCAGAAGATCGCGGAGAAGACGAAGAGCACGAGAATCACGACGGTACGCTTGCGCTCGTCGCTCGTTAGGCCGCCCGCGGAGAAGATGTAGCCGAAGTAGGCGACGCCGATTCCAACGAGCACGTAGGTCATGCTGCGGCCAATGGCCTGCGGATTCAGCGTGATGGCACCGGTGGCCGCGAGAAGGATTACCAGCGCCAGTGCGCTGAGTCCCACGGTGATTCCGATCTTCGCGGTCCGCACCTGCTTCGCCTGCACCACGGGATCGGGATGCTTGGTCGTCTCGAGCCCGATGCTGCCGAGCGTCCTGCTCGCGCGAGTCGCGAACACGGTGAGGCCAATGAGCATCCCGACGCCGGCCGCGCCGAATCCCCAGTGCCAGCCGACCTTCTCGCCAAGCGCGCCGGTGACGAGCTGACCGAGAAACGATCCGGAGTTGATCCCCATGTAGAAGATCGAGAATCCGGCGTCGCGCCGCGCTCCGCCCTCGGGGTAGAGGTCGCCCACGATCGCGGAAATGTTCGGCTTGAGCAGTCCGGTGCCGAGCACGATGAGCACGAGCCCCAGGAAGAACAGGACTTTTCCGCCGACGAACCCCGAGATGCCGATCGACAGGTGTCCCGAAGCAATCAGCACTGCGCCGGTGAGAATCGCTCGACGCAGCCCGAGCAGGCGATCCGCGATCCACCCTCCCGGGAGCGAGGCGAGGTACACCGAGGCCGCGTAGATCCCGACGATCGCGGAGGCCTGCAGGCGCGGGAACCCGAAGCCGCCGTCCGCGAGCGCGGCGGTCATGAACAGGATGAGGAGCGGCCGCAGTCCGTAGTACGAGAACCGCTCCCACATCTCCGTGAAAAAGAGCGTGGAGAGGCCGCGCGGATGTCCGAAGAACCCGCCGCGATCGGGAGGCGCCGCGGAGGGGGGAGCGTCGACGGTAACCGCGGCTTCCTCGACGCTCTTCGGCGGAAGGGTTGACGTCACGAGGTCCTCGGCGGGTGAAAGTGCGAGAGGCGATGCGCCATCACTTTGATCAGGGCGTGAATCAGGGCACTAGGCCGTGGGTGATTGCCGCCAACGGCAGATGTCGTTCCGGTTGATGCGTTGCGCCGGCCTGCTGCTGCGCGTGCCACGGCACGGTTGTGGGAGGCTGCTTGATACACGCGGCGACATGGCCGGGTGCCTTCTCCTCGAGCGGCGGGACGATCGCAGTGCAGGCGGCGTCCTTCGCGGGGTGAGGGCAGCGTGGATGAAATACACAGCCCGATGGTGGGTTCGCCGGCGATGGCACGTCACCGGCGAGGACGATTCGCTCGCGAGATGCGGCGGGGTCGGGCACGGGGACGGCGGACAGGAGGGCCTGCGTGTAGGGCATGAGCGGCTCGCGATAGACATCGGCCGCGGAGGCAAGCTCGACGATCTTTCCCAGGTACATCACCGCCACGCGGGTGGCGATGTGCTCCACGACCGAGAGATCGTGTGCGATGAACAGGTAGGTGAGCCCCCGATCGCGCTGAAGATCCTGCAGCAGGTTGATCACCTGCGCCTGTACCGACACGTCGAGCGCGGAGACCGGCTCGTCGCAGATGATGAGCTCGGGCTCCACGGCGAGCGCACGCGCTATCCCGATGCGCTGGCGCTGGCCTCCGGAGAACTCGTGTGGGTAACGGGAGGCGTACTCGGGGCGCAGTCCCACCTCCTCGAGGAGCTGCCTAACGCGCTTGTCGGCCTCGGCTCCGGCGGCGAGCTTGTGGATCGTGAGCCCTTCTCGCACGATGGCGCCGACCGTCATGCGAGGATTGAGGCTCGAGAAGGGATCCTGAAAAATGATTTGCATGCGGCGGCGGAGCCGGCGCATCGAGGCCGCGTCCAGCGCCCGGACGTCGACACCGTCGAACTGAATCTGCCCCGAAGTGGGCTCAAGGAGACGCAGGATGCACCGGCCGAGCGTCGTCTTGCCGCACCCCGATTCGCCGACGATGCCTAACGTCTCACCGCGCGCGACCTCGAGCGAGACCCCGTCGACGGCTCGCACGGCTCCGCCGTCACGCCCGAACAGTCCGCGACGAATCGGAAAATACTTGGTGAGCTGGGAGACGGAGAGGAGCGGTGCGGCGGCAGCCGCGCCTTCGGGCCGGATCGGTATCGGACCAGCGTTAGGCGAGAAAAGGGCGTCCGTCATGCCGCGCCGCGGGGCACGGCGGCGGGAGCCACCGGCGACGTGTTCGGCATCACCCGCGTGGCCAGACGGCGCTCGGGCTCGTCCGCCAGATGGCATCGCGACACGTGACCGACGCCGATCTGGTAGAGCGGCGGGTGCTCGCGCGCGCAGCGATCCCACGCGTACGCGCACCGGTCGCGGAAGCGGCAGCCCGTAGGCCACGCGGTGGGTGGCGGAACGCTGCCTGGAATCACGGTGAGGCGTTCCTGGCGTCGGCCGACCCTCGGCATGGCGTGCAGCAGCCCTTCCGTGTAGGGATGATGCGGCTCCGTGAACAGCGTCTCGACTCGCGCCTCCTCCACCACCTCGCCCCCGTACATCACGAGCACCCGAGACGCGACCTCGGCGATCACACCCAGGTCGTGTGTGATCATCGCGATCGACGTCCCGAGTCGCTGCTGCAGATCCGCGAGGAGCTCGAGGATCTGCGCCTGAATCGTGACGTCGAGCGCGGTCGTCGGCTCGTCGGCGATGACGAGCGCTGGGCTCATCACGAGCGCCATCGCGATGAGTACGCGCTGCCGCATCCCGCCGGACAGCTGATGCGGATACTGGCGCGCTCTGTCCGCCGGCGCCGGAATGCCGACCAGCGTCAGCATCTCCACCGCGCGATCCCACGCGGCGCGGCGGGACGCGCTCGCGTGCACGCGTGCGACTTCCGCGATCTGATCGCCAACCGTGAAGACCGGGTTGAGCGCGGTCATCGGCTCCTGAAAGATCATCGCGATGCGGTTGCCGCGAACGCGACGGATGCCCGCGTCGTCGAGCCGCATGAGATCCTGACCCTCGAACATGATGCGGCTTCCGGGCTCGATACGACCCGGCTGCTGCACGAGGCGCAGGATCGAGAGGGCGGTGACCGATTTTCCGCAGCCCGACTCCCCAACGATACCCAGCGTTTCTCCGGCGCCGATCGTGAACGACACGCCGTCCACCGCGCGAGCTACGCCGGCGCTCGTGTAGAAGTATGTTCGGAGATCGGAGACGGTGAGGAGGGGAGGTTGCGTCATCGGGCCGGAAGCTGGCGCGTGTTCAACGCCTGGCGCAAGCCGTCGGCGACGAGATTCACCGCGAGCACGGTGATCACGAGTGCGGCGCCGGCGGACACCGACACCCACCACGCGCCAGCAACGTCACGCATCCCGTCGTTGAAGATGCTGCCCCAGCTCGCGTTCGGTGGCCGTACGCCCATGCCGAGGTAGGTGAGGCCTGCCTCGATCACGATGACGTTGCCGATCGCGAGCGTGGCTGCCACGAGCACCGGCGACACGACCTGCGGCAGAACGTGATGGACGAGAATACGGGTGTCCGTGGCACCGAGCGCGCGCGCGGCCGTCACGAACTCGTCCTCTCTCGCGCTCAGGACCAGCGCGCGCACGAGTCGGCTCACCTCGAACCAGCCGGTGAGGCCCAGCAACAGCACCAGCCCGGGTAGGCCGAGCTTGTCCCACCACAACGCCGCCACGGCGATGAGGAGAAGCACGCGGGGGATGGAGAGCAGCGCATCCACGACGCGCATCATCACGCTATCCAGCTTCCCGCCCACGTAGCCCGCGATCGCGCCGTACCCCATGCCGATCGTCGCCGCGACGACGACCGATAGGAACGCAACGCTCAGGGAAACGCGGCTGCCGTACACGATCCGTGACAGGACATCGCGGCTCAGATAGTCGGTGCCGAACGGATGCCCGAGCGAGGGTGGCAGGTGCTTGAGCGCCAGGATGTCCGGCTGCGCCCTCGGATCGTACGGTGCCACGACCGGTGCGGCGAGCGCGGTGAGTGCCAGGACAAGCAGGATGCACATCCCGACGATTGCAGACCGGTCCCGCGCGAGTGCGCCGAGGGCGGAGCGCCAGGGGGATGTCGCAACCGCGCGATCGAACGCTTCACTGCCGTCTGGCGCGCGCGGCGCGGTCAGCACATCCTGCCTAACGCTCGTCGTCACCGAGCGCGCACGCGCGGGTCGACCGCGGCATGGAGCAGGTCCGCCACGATCCCGCCGACCACGACGAGCACGGCACCCATGATCGTCGCTCCCAGCACGACCTGGTAGTCCCGGGCGTGGAAGGCTGCCGTGGCGAGCCGTCCGAGGCCGGGCCACGAGAACACCTGCTCGACGAATACCGCGCCGCCCAGCAGCGTGGGAAGCGAGAGACCGAGCAACACGATCGTGGGCAGGAGCGCGTTGCGCAGCGCATGCCGCCACAGGACGAGCCGGTCGGAGACGCCCTTCGCGCGCGCCGTGCGAATGAAGTCCTGTGGAAGGACGTCGAGGAGCGCGGCACGTTGGTAGCGGGCGATCGACGCGCTGGAGAGAAGGGCCAGCGTGAGCGCCGGCAGCGCGAGGTGGCGAAGGCGGTCGAGTAGACGACCCGCGGGCGACATTGATTCGTACATGACCCGGTCGATGACGTCGCCTGCCGGGAGGAATCGCAATCGATAGGCGAAGACAAGAAGCAGCATCGCGGCGAGCCAGAACTCCGGCAGTGATGCGATGACGAGTGACGTGGCTCCCATCGCGCGATCACCGCGAGAGCCGGCACGCGCTGCCTGCCATGAGCCAACCCCGATGCCGATGAGGAAGCTCAGGACGAGCGCCGTACCCATGAGCACGAGCGTGTTCGGCACGGCATCGGCAAGGGCCGCGGACGCCGGGCCGGGCTGCAGGTGCGACGGCCCGAGGTTCCCCTGCGCGAGCTGCCCGAGGAACCGGACGTACTGTTCAGCGAGCGGCCGGTCGAGACCGTAGGCCGACCGCCACGCCGCCTTGACCGACGGGCTGACGGCCGCGCTGTCGAGCGTGGTGGAGAACGGATCCCCCGGCGCGAGGTGCACCAGCAGGAACGACAACGAGGCGGCGATGAAGATGACCGCCGCCCCGTGGGCCAGCCGGCGCGCCAGGAACCTCCGCACGCCTAACGTCGAGCGGGCACCTACCGCGACGCGACGCGGCGCCCGACGCGGTCGCGCGGCAGCCGCTCGTCTGGAGGAATCGACCAGTCAGCGATGCCCGCCCACCAGGCGGTCGGCACGATGTGGGCAGGGCGGATGCGTTTGTGCATCAGCGTCGCGGTGCGGGTCTCGTAGATCCACACGGCCGGCATGTCCGCGACGATCGTCTCGAAGGCCTGCTTGGCGTGCGGTCGCGCAGCGGCGAGGTCGCGCGCGGCGAGCGCGCTGTCGAGATGAGCGTCGAACTGCGGATTTTCGTAGTTCCCGAAGTTGAGGCCATTGGCGTCGCGCGCGCTGGCGACGGTCCAGTAGGCGCGGAGCCCCGACACGCTCAGCTCCACGTGCCGGCCGTCGAACGCCACGTCGAAATCGCGCGCGGCGAGCCGTGACACGAACGCGTTGCCGTCGACCGCATCGACGCCCACGTCTACGCCCAGCTTTCGAAGGGATTCCTGAATGGCGACGATCATCGCCATCCGGTTCGACGACGCCGTTGGCACGAGCACCGCGAACCTGAGGGGCTGGCCTCGGCGCTCGCGAACCGCCTTTCCTGGTGGCAGCGTCCAGCCGAGCGAGTCGAGCAGTCGTGCCGAGCCGGCCGAGTCGTAGCGGATCGACGGGATGGTGGAATCCGCGAGCGGTTGCGCGCGAGTCATCGGTCCGGTCGAGACGATTGCCAGCGAATCGAACTGACTGCGCACGAGCTTGTCGCGGTCCAGCCCCATCGTGATGGCGCGACGGAGCCCGATGTCGGCGAAGAGGGCGTTCGGCTGCTGCCGCTGCTTCCGCTGCCGTGCGTTGAAGAGCAGGAACGTGTAGTCGTACGCCGGGTTCATGCGCGCCCGGAGGTCCGGCTGTGCTTTCAGCGTACGGAACAGGTCCGGCGACGAGACCTCGGCCAGATCGAGCTCACCCGTCGTTAGGCGCGTGGACAGCGCGGTGTTGCCGGTCGTGACCGCGAAGATCACGCGGTCGAGGTTGGGACGCCCGCGGTAGTTCGCGGTGTCCGCCTCGAGCTCGATGGACGCATTCGGGACCCACTTGGCCAGGCGAAAGCGTCCGGAACCGATGGGCTGCCGGCCGAATGCCGACGTGAGCAGCGTCGCACGCGGTTCGCGCGCGAGCAGGTGCTCGGGAACGATGAGCAACAGCGTGGCCGCGTCGTAGAACTGTTCGGCGTAGCGGTTCTTGAACCAGAACACCGCGGTCGCCGAATCCCGGGCAGTGACCGAGTCGATCCGGGCGAGCGAGCTTCGATCCTTGAAGCCGACAACCGAATCGGTGTAGAGGTCGTACGTAAAGCGTACGTCCGACGCACGCACGGGCCTGCCGTCATGCCAGCGGGCTTTGGGATTCAGATGGAACACGATCGTGGTCGAGTCGTTCTCCCACGACCAGCTGTCTGCAAGCCCCGGCCGATAGCCGCGGTCGAGATGCCCCTCGTCGCCTACCCGGGCCAGCGGCTCGAAGATCTGGTCCGCTATGATCCTCTCGTCGATCTGGGTCATGACAGGGGGAAGGAGCGTGCGCGGCTCGTTCTGCGCCGCGATCACGATCGATCCGCCGATCGCGTCAGCGTCATCCAATCGCTTCGCGTCGCTGGCGCACGCGGCGGCGAGCGTGCAGACAACCAGGACACCGATTCGCGTTCCGATCGCTTCGCACATGTTCACCACTCCTTGGGTCGGGCCAACTTCAGCGGCGATCGCTCATCGTCGCCACGTCCAGCAGTCATCGAGGTATCGAGCGACCAATCGCGCCCGGGTTGCCTCGAGCGCCGAGTCCATCCGCAGCTCGTCCGCGTCCGGACATTCCAGCTCGCGCACGGCACCGAACAGCGCACCAGCGACCTCCGTGACCGTCGGCGCACGGCCGAGCGAGGCCATCAGTGTTGCGGCAGGCGGCGCCAACGACACGGCGTCAGCGAGCGAGCTGACCAGCGATTGATCGTCCTCCACGAGAATCGATCCATGTTGGAGCATAGCTCTCCCGTCTCGCCACTGCGCGCTGCCAACGAGCTTGCGACCATCGACTACCAGCTCGCCGGCCGCGGGTCGCTCGAAGCACGGCGCGGCGGACGGAGGCAGCGAACGCTCGCTCGGTGCCGCAATCTCCGCCGAGACTCCAAGCCGCCACAATCCGCCGACGAGAAGACGATTGATGCGACCGTACGATTCGCGAAACGAGCCCGCCAGGTCGGCGGGCGCGGTTACGCTGTACGTGATCTCGCGGTGATGGAGGAGGGAACGACCACCGGTCGGTCGGCGAACGACGGCGATGCCACGCGCACGCGCCCGCTCGGGATAGTAGGTCCCGAGTGCCGCCTGATTTCGTCCGAACGAGAGCGTCGGCTCCGACCACGTGTACACTCGAAACACCGCGCCGCGCGACTCGTTGGCGCGCTCGAGCAATGCCTCATCCAACGCCATGTTCTCCGCTCCCGAGAGCGGTGGCGTCAGCAGCAGCGACCAGTGCATGAGATTCGACTAACCAGCCAGCGGACGTGAGCGTTACGACGACGAACGTATGCGCGATCACCGCAGAATGAAACAGCTTAGCCTCCACGCGTTCCATTTGCGCTCACATCGCGCCGGCTTCCACGCGAGGGTACGTTTATGCGCTGGCCGAAAGCTCACCGTGATAGCCACGCTCGGCTGTCGGACGCGCTCCGGCCCGCCTTCATTTCGCCACGATTTCGCACTCTGCTGGACCCATTGAGTCGCTCGAGGATTGCATGACCACGACGAGCAAGCCCCTGCCGCTCACGGAAGTCGACCCGTTCACCAGCCGGCACATCGGTCCAGGCGCGGCCGAGCAGCAGGCGATGTTGGATGCGCTGGGATACCGTTCGCTCGACGAGTTCATTGAGGCGGCCGTGCCCGGGAAGATCCGCTTCAGGGGCGCCCTCCGAACCGGCCGGCCTCGTACCGAGCACGACGTCCTCGCGCAGCTCCGCACGATGGTAGCGACCAACAAGGTGTTCCGGTCGTTCATCGGGCTCGGCTATCACGACACGCTCACGCCGCCGGTCATTCAGCGCAACATCCTGGAAAATCCCGGCTGGTACACCGCGTACACCCCGTATCAGGCAGAGATCGCGCAGGGCCGGCTCGAGGCGCTCCTGACCTATCAGACCGTGGTAATGGATCTGACCGGGATGGAGATCGCGAACGCGTCGCTGCTCGACGAAGGAACCGCGGCAGCCGAGGCGGTGGCGATGGGGCACGCCGTCAAAGCCAAGGAGGGGAAAGAGACCGTCGTGATCTCGGCGGGCTGCCATGCGCAGACGATCGACGTGGTTCGAACGCGTGCCGAGGCGCGTGGGTGGAAGGTCGTCGTGGCCGACGAGAAGGGCCTGAAGGTCGGAGCCGATGTCTTCGCGGTGGTCATTCAGTATCCCGCGACGGACGGAGGAGTCCACGACTATCGCGAGCTCGCCGAGGCGGCGCACGCGTCCGACGCCATGCTCGTCGCCGCTACCGATCTGCTGGCGCTGACGCTTCTGGCGCCGCCGGGTGAGTGGGGCGCCGATGTCGTGGTCGGCAACTCGCAGCGCTTTGGCGTCCCGCTCGGTTACGGCGGTCCGCACGCCGCATTCTTTGCCACGAAGGACGAGTACAAGCGCGTGATGCCGGGTCGCATCATCGGCGTCTCGCGCGACACGGCGGGGAAGCCCGCGCTGCGTATGGCGCTGCAGACGCGTGAGCAGCACATCCGCCGCGAGAAGGCCACGAGCAACGTGTGTACGGCGCAGGTGCTCCTCGCGGTCATCGCCGGGATGTACGCCGTGTGGCACGGGCCCGACGGGCTCACCCGCATCGCGAAGCGTGTCCACAAGCTCGCCGCCGCGCTCGCGGCCGGGCTCGAGCGGGCCGGACACAAGGTCAGGCACGACGTGTTCTTCGATACGGTCTGCGTCGAGCCTAACGGGAAGAGCGCGCAGGATATCCTGGCGGCGGCGCGGGACCGGAGCATTAACCTGCGCAGCGACGGCAACGCGGTGTGCGTCGCGTTCGACGAGACGGTCGCCGTGGCCGACGTCACCGAGGTGCTCGCGGCGTTTGGCGTCGCGAACGCGAACGTCGACGAGATCGCGATGGAAACCGACGATCGCTTCGACGAGCGGTTCGCGCGCACGAGCGCGTTCCTGACCCATCCGGTCTTCCATAGCCACCACTCGGAGACCGAGATGCTTCGCTACATGCGCACGCTCGAGTCTCGCGACTTCTCGCTCGTGCACGGCATGATTCCGCTCGGTTCGTGCACCATGAAGCTGAACGCCACGGCGGAGATGATCCCGGTGACGTGGCCGGAGATCGGCAAGCTGCACCCGTTCGCGCCGCGCGAGCAGGCGGCCGGTTACGCGCAGATGTTCACGCAGCTCGAGTCGGACCTCGCCGACATCACCGGGTTCGACGCCGTCTCACTCCAGCCTAACGCGGGATCGCAGGGCGAGCTCGCGGGGCTGCTCGTGATCCGCCGGTACCACGAGTCACGGGGCGAAGGCCACCGCAACGTCTGCCTCATTCCGCAGTCGGCGCACGGGACGAATCCCGCAAGCGCCGTCATGGCCGGGCTCACCGTGGTGGTAGTGAAGACCGACGCCAACGGCAACATCGACGTCGCCGACCTCGAGGCGAAGGCCGAGGAGCACAAGGCCAACCTGGCCGCGCTCATGGTGACGTATCCGTCAACGCACGGGGTGTTCGAGGAGTCGATCACCGACGTGTGCTCGATCGTGCACGAGCATGGCGGCCAGGTGTACATGGATGGCGCGAACATGAACGCGCTCGTCGGTGTCGCGCGGCCGGCCAACATTGGCGCGGACGTCTGCCACATCAACCTGCACAAGACGTTCTGCATTCCGCATGGCGGTGGTGGGCCGGGCATGGGGCCGATCGGCGTGGCGAAGCACCTCGCGGCGTTCCTGCCGGGCCATCCGGTCATTCACCTCGAGGGCCGCGATACGTTAGGCGCGGTATCGGCCGCGCCGTGGGGTAGCGCGAGCATCCTCCCCATCTCGTGGGTCTACATCCGCATGATGGGCGGATCCGGCCTGACGGACGCCACCAAGGTCGCGATCCTGAACGCGAACTACATCGCGAAGCGGCTCGAGCCGCATTTCCCGGTCTTGTACAAGGGCAAGAACGGCTTGGTGGCACACGAGTGCATCGTCGACCCGCGCGGCGTGAAGCAGGCGAGTGGCGTGGAGGTCGAGGACATCGCCAAGCGGCTCATGGATTACGGCTTCCACGCGCCGACGGTCTCGTTCCCGGTGGCGGGGACGCTCATGATCGAGCCCACGGAGAGCGAGTCGAAGGCGGAGCTCGACCGATTCTGCGATGCGATGATCGCGATCCGCGACGAGATCCGCGACATCGAGGCGGGTGTGCTGGACCGCAAGGACAACCCGCTCAAGAATGCGCCGCACACGATGGAGGCGGTCATCAGCGATAACTGGTCACACGCGTACTCGCGCGAGCGCGCGGCGTTCCCGCTCCCGTCAACGCGTCAACGGAAGTTCTGGCCGGCGGTGGGACGTGTGGAGAGCGCGTATGGCGATCGGAATCTGGTCTGCGCGTGTCCGCCGGTTGAGGAGTACGCGTAGTCGGGAATCGGGAAGATCCCTCGCTGACGCTCGGGACAAGTCGGGAAGCGAAAGCGGGGCGGCTCATCGAGAGTCGCCCCGCTTGGCTTTCAGCTGATGGCTGATGGCTGATGGCTGCGTAGCAATGGCTGATGGCTGCGTAGCAATGGCTGATGGCAGCCTACTCTCCAACGTGGGTCTTATAAGCGCCAGCGTCCATCAGTCCGTCTCGGTCGCTGGGATTCGCGAGCCGGAGCTTGATCATCCAACCATCGCCATACGGATCGCTGTTCACCAGCGCCGGCTCGCCGTCGAGTCGTGAGTTGATCTCGACCACTTCGCCGGCTACGGGCGAGTAGAGCTCCGACACCGCCTTCACCGCCTCGATCGTCCCGAACACGTCGTGCGCCTTGAACTTGTCGCCCACCTTCGGCAACTCGACGAACACGACGTCACCGAGCTCACCCTGCGCGTAATCGGTGATGCCGACCTGCACGACGTTGTCGTCTCCGGTGGATTTCAGGTACTCGTGCTCGGCGGTATAGCGAAGATCGGCTGGTATCGACGACACGAGAATCTCTCGACGCTGTAGGGACGGGGATGGACTGTGGAGCGCGAAGTCTAGACGTGCCCTAGATGAGCGTCAAGAAACCGCGGAGGTTGCCGCTTGCGAGGACGCTTCACGCTCCAGCGATTGCCACACCTCGCTGACGCGCTCTTCGAGCTCGCGCACCGTTCCCGTGTTCTCGATGATGTAATCGGCACGCGCCCGCTTGAGCTCTGCGGGCATCTGTGCCGTGATCATGTCCATCGCGTCGGTCTCGCTGAGCCGCCGCTCTCGCATCAGGCGCTCGAGTCGCACGGGCCGAGGCGCGTCGACGAGGATAATGCGGTCGAACTGGTCCACGATCCCGCGCTCGAAGAGCAGCGGAATATCCTGAACAACGAGTCGGTCTCCCCGCTGGCGAGCTTCGTTGACGAGCCGGTCGCGATACGCGGCGACCTCGGGGTGGACAATCGTGTTCAGCTCCTCGAGCTGCTCGTGCTGAGAGAACACCAGGCGTCGCAGCGCATCGCGATCGAGGCTTCCGTCGGGCGCGACCACCACCTGGCCCCAGCGGCGGACGATCTCATCGAACGCCGGCATGCCCGGCTCGACCACTCGACGCGCCAGCACGTCGGCGTCGATGATGGTCGCACCACGCTCCGACAGGAGCCGCGCCACGGTCGACTTCCCGCTAGCGATATTTCCGGTGAGGCCGATGAGGAGCATATGCTAGAAGGGCTTGTCGTCGGACGTCGTGGCTAGGCCGTTGCAAGGGCTGCAAGGTAGGAAACGCCCAGATGGAAAGTCAACGTACGGGTCACGCCCGGAGGTCACTATGTTGACAGTCTGGGTGCGGACAGCCTGGGTGGGGAAACAGTCAAGAACTGACACGCTTTGATGGAGGACTGGAGTGGCGAAGTCGAATCGTCGGAACGGCGCGCGGGGCAACGGGGGCACGCGCACCCGGCCAACAGGCGGAGGCAGCGCGTCACCCGCGGAGGGTATCATCAAGAACCGGATAGCCCCGACCGCGCCAGTTGACCTTTCGTCGCGGCCTTCGCTCCCGACGGGTACCGCTCAGCTCCTTTCGGATGCGGACGAGGCAGAGTTCGAGGCAACGGTTAGACGGCAACTGCAGCTGCTGGGTGAAGATCCCGATCGCGAGGGGCTTCTCCGTACACCGAAGCGCGTAGCGCGTTCGCTGGCGTGGCTTACCCGCGGGTACCAGCAGGACCCGTCGTCCGCCGTCGGTGAAGGCGTGTTTGCCGAAGAGCACGACCACATGGTCATGGTGCGCGACATCGAGCTGTATTCGCTATGCGAGCACCACCTCCTGCCGTTCTTCGGCAAAGCCCATATCGCTTACATCCCGGCAGGCCGGATCGTTGGCCTCTCCAAGCTGCCGCGCCTCGTTGAGGTTTTCGCGCGCCGGCTTCAGGTGCAGGAGCGCCTCACGGGTCAGATCGCGCAGGCGGTCTGGGACGTCCTCGAGCCGCGCGGCGTCGGCGTCGTCATCGAGGCGATGCACCTCTGCATGATGATGCGCGGCGTTGAGAAGCAGAACTCGAAGACGATCACGAGCGCGCTGCTGGGTTCCTTCCGGAACGACGCCAAGACGCGAGACGAGTTCCTGCGCCTCGCGCACGGCCGGGATTAGCGACTTACGGTGCTACGCGGCGGTGCGCTGCGGGCGGCGCTGGGCTTCGGCCAGGAGGAGGCTCACGACGTACTCGGCGCCGCCGCGCTGGCGAAGCTCCGTCGGCGTCGCGCGTACGTAGCGCTGGCAGGTGTTTCGAAAGGCGCTGCCTGACGGGAACTTGAGTGCCGCGGATACGGCGTCGGCGCTGCGATTGAGGTCGTCCAACATCTGTGCGGCGACGATCAGCCGGCCCCAGGTGAGCAAGCGAGGCGGGGCAGGGAAACCCGCCTGCGTGAGGCGCCTGGTGAGCGATCGTCGAGGGACCGACAGCAGACGAGCCAGGCCCTCCCCGCTGAGGTTCTCGTGCGCCCGCGTGACCGCGACGAGTACCGCGTCGCGAACCGTCGGGTCGAAGTTCGCGAGCGCGGTCCGCAGGTTGTTCGCGACTGACCGGGTTTCAGCCTTCTCGAGAATGGCCCACAGTTCGGCGGGCGCGTCGTCTCTATCGGCTATGATCAGGCCGTCCAACCCGGCGCGGCCGGCGTCGAAGACGTCGCGAATTCGGTCGGGCCGCACCGACACATAGGCGACCGTTACGAGCCGCGGGTAGAGTCGGCGAAGCTGCCTCACCGGGTCCAGGTCCATCGACCCGTCGGCGTACAGGTCGAGGACGGCGAGAGAGACAGGCTCCGCGTCGCAGAGCTGCCGCACTGCGTCCCATCCGTCGCATGGCGTGACCGGATACCGCCCACGTATCGCGGCGCGCAGACGGTGTAGTTGTTCGGGACTTTTGAGAAGCGCCGCGACGATTCCCATGTGTGGGATTTCTGGTAAGAAGGTCTTGCTAGAAAAGACGGTCGGCGAACGGGGCAGGTCACCCAGACGGGAGGTGGGAGGCGGGAAGCGGGAGACCGGAGACGGGAGACGGGAGACGGGAGACGGGAGACGGGAGACGGGAGACGGGAGACGGGAGACGGGAGAACCCTCGGGATGCCTATCTACGCAACGATGAGCGTCCCGAGGGTTTCCCGATTCCCGATTCCCGATTCCCGGCTACAAAAGCCGCCCCTGATCCTCGTCCCGGCGAGGAACCTGGTGGCAAGCCCGACACCGCGCCTCGTAAGACTCCGTCCCGCCCACCTGAATCACTGGGGAGTCGTAGCGCGCCGGACGGCCCTCCACGAGCCGCTGGTTCCGGCTGGCCGGAGACCCGCAGAGGACACAGATGGCGTGGAGCTTGTCCACGACCTCCGCCACCGCCATGAGCTGCGGCATTGGGCCGAACGGCTCACCTCGAAAGTCGGTGTCGGTGCCCGCGAGAATCACCCGGCGGCCGCGCGCCGCGAGGGACGTCGAGAGCTCGACGATGGAGTCGTCGAGGAACTGGGCCTCGTCGATCGCGATCACCTGCGCCATCGGATCGAGGCACTGGGCGATCTGCGCGGACGAGTCCACGGGCACCGCCTCGACGCTGCGCCCGTCATGACTCGAGATCGAGTAGATCCCCGCATAACGACCATCGAGGTGTGACTTGAACACCTGCACTCGTTTCCGCGCGATGATCGCTCGGCGAACGCGACGAATGAGCTCTTCGCTCTTCCCACTGAACATCACTCCGGCGATGACTTCGATCCAACCGCCGGTGAGTTGAAAAGCCGTCACTTATCTTCGCGCCGGGGGCGCCGAGCGTTGCGGACCCGTTCGCCGCGCTCGCTCCACTCCTCCCGTTCGCGTGCTGCGCGCGGAACGCGCCCTTCCTCGGAGCGATCGCGGAATCCGCCGCGCCCGCGTGGGCGATCGTCATCGCCGCGCGGCCGTCGCTCACCGGCATCCCGGTCACGCCCGAACCCGCGCGACCCGCGTTCTCCTCGGTCACGAGGTCGATCGCCGCCGGAGCCGCGCGCGCCCTCACGAGACCCGCGGCCGGCATCGCGGAACCCTCCTCGCCGCGCATCCCCCGGCCCGGACCTTCGTGGACCTCCCGATTCTCGCCTGCCCTCGCGACCACCTTCGCGAGACCGCGGCGCCGGGCGGTCGTCCACACGCGCGGTGACCCGACGTCCCTTGAGCGTGATGCCGTTCATTTTTTCGATCACCGTCTCGGCATCCGCCGAAGCGATCTCCGCGACGGAATGCCCGTCCCGGATGTCGAGCCTGCCAATGCGATCACTCGTTATGCCGGACTCGCCCGTGATCGCGCCGACCAGATCTCCAGGCCTTACTCCATCGCGGTCGCCAACGCTGAGAAAGACTCGGGTGAATCCAGCCGACCCTCGAGTGGGCGCGGTATGCCCGAGGCGTGGCTCCCGCCGCTCGTCCTTTCGGTCCGCGCCCCGGTCCGCGGGAGGCTCGGCCGCCCGCTGCACCGGTCGTTCCGCATCCACGCGTCGCGCGCTTTCCTCGCTGCGATGGCGCTCCATGAGACGGAGCGCGGCTGCCGCGATCTCGAGCCCGTCGAACTCGGACAGGAGCGGCTCCAGCGCCATCACCTCGCGCGATGGAAAGCCCGCCTGCAACTCGGCGCGGATCGCGGAGCGAACTCGTTCGTCGCGGGCCCGCGCTTTCATTGCTGCGCGCGAGACGTCCATTGGCTCCACCGTGCCCGTCGTGAGCCGTCGCAGCGCGGGTACCTGCCGCGGTGTCACGAGCGCGACGACCTGCGCCGGCTCGGTGGCTTCGACCTTGGCGACCTCCTCCGCCTTGACAGGCAGGTCATAGAACACGACCAGCGCCGCTTGCTCCTCGATCGGCGCGCCCTCGACGCGAACGCTCGCGTCGCCCTCGTAGCCAAGCGATGCCACGGCGGCCCGCGCTTCCTCAACGGCGCTCGGATCGCTCGCGAGCACGATGACCGAGGGCGGATCGAGGTCGTCGAGCAGTCGTCGGAATGCACTCTGTCGAGCGGACGGCGTGGTGCAGACGTAGCGAATGGCCAGCGATGCAGGGCCATTCTCCCCGGCACCAACGCCCTGGCGGCTTGCGCGACGCAGGTGGCGCTCCACCAGGGCTTCGACGTCGGGGGACAGACGGTCGGCCGCAACGATTCGACTCGCGTCCTTCGGGATTTCGGCGAGAACGACCTCGAGAGCTTCGCCTTCCCGCGCGTCCAGCAGCTCGTCGGCCCAGGCGATGATCACCGTGCGGACGCCGTCGAGCTTCACGGCCGAGCTCCGCAGGAGCGCCACGAGCGTGCTGGGCGTAGCCGCAAGGGCAGGCACGACGCGGGAACCCAGCAGCCGCGCACCGCGGCCCGCCGAGGTGATCGCGATGATGGGGGCGGCCGTGCGATCGCTCAGGGAGCGGCTGACGTCTGCCATCGCGACTGCAGTGTCCGAGTCCGGCGTGATGACGAGCAGCTGCGTCGCCTCGGCGTCCGCGGTGATGCGATCGAGCGCTGGCTCGAGGAGGCGTGCCATGGCGAATTCGGCGTGCGGAAGTACGTGAACGGCATGCGGGGCGCTGCGTCCGACACTGGCTTCTCGATCTACCACTCGGGCTCCTTGCGGTCGAAAGCCGCCCGTTGGCGGCTGCGAATGATCGTTTGCGGGCCAGAAGTATAGTCCCCGGGGCTGCTCTGGTCAGCGGATCACGCGTGTCACTATCTTTTGCGCCACCGAAGCTGGGGGTGCTTGCGTTTACCAGCGTCGTACTGCAATGGATCGGGTGTGCGCCGAACGCAGCCGACGTGCAGATTGACGCTCCCGTAGTGGAGATACACCGTGAGCATTGCAGTCCGGGTCGAGCCATCACATGGAACGCCAAGCGATGTGGAGTATCGGTGGGACACCGACACCGACATCCTCACCGCGAACCTGCGCACGCGTGCCGCGGGTGAAGGCACTTCGGGCTCCGTCGAGATCGAAGGCAGCGACGGGTCGTGGCTGATCCTCGATCTGAACGGCGGCTCCGTTCATGGGGTCGAGGTCGCGGTATGGCCCGAGGTTCGGAAGCGCTCATCGCTCTCGCCGCCGAACGAGGTGACCGATGGACGCGTCATGGTCGGTGGGTCCGACAATGGTATCGCGTCGATCGAGATGAATACGGCCATGGCCGCCGAAGCGGATGACTCCGAGCGAACGATTCACTTTCGCCTCGGTCCGTCGCGACAGACCAGGACGGTGCGGATCGCGCGCGACATCCTCATCGACGTGGACGTGAAGGATCGCATTGCGGGCGTGTGGCTTCTCGCCGTTCCTCCGTTTCCGGAAGGCCAGTGATCACCACCATCGTCCTGATCAAGGCCGACCCGAAGCGGATTCCGGAAGCGGCCATGAAGCTCGCCGGCATCGATGGCGTCCAGGAGGTGTACTCCGTGTCCGGTGAGTGGGATCTGGTCGCTATCGTGAAGGTCGCGGAGTACGAGCAGATCGCGCAGGTCGTGACGGAGCGCTTCCCCGAGGTCTCGGCCATCGAACGGACGCAGACGCTCACGGCGTTCCGGGCCTACTCCAAGAAGGATCTCGAACAGGCCTGGGACATAGGCGTCGAGTAGGGCCCGCCGTGGTCGTCCCTCCTGCCTAACGGTTCGGCGGTCAGGTTTTCTCCAACCGGGATCGCGTCGCGTTGGACCACCTTTCCGAGTACATCGTCTCGTTGTTCGCGCCCGAGGACGAGCTGCTCGGCGCGTTGCGCGAGGAGGCCGACCGGAGCGGCCTGCCTCCGACGGCGATCTCGGCCGACGCTGGGCGGTTCCTCCAGCTCCTGTTGCGCGCCATCGGAGCGCGGCGCGTCCTCGAGGTCGGCACGTTAGGCGGCTACTCCGCGATCTGGATGGCGAGGGCACTGCCGCCCGACGGGATCGTCGTGACGTTGGAGCGCGAGGAGAGGCATGCCACGTTCGCGCAGCGCTATGTCGAGCGTGCCGGACTGTCGCCGGTCGTTCACGTTCGGCAGGGGCGAGCGCTCGATATCCTGCCGTCGCTCGACGGTGAGGAGTTCGACCTGGTGTACCTCGACGCGGACCGCGCGCCCCTGGCCACGTATTTCGACTGGGCGATGCGCCTCGTTCGCCTCGGAGGAATGATCGTGGCCCACAACGTCCTGCTCGGCGGTCGGGTTGCCGATCAGGCGTCGCGCACGGATGACGATGACCTGCGTGCCGTCCGGGCGTTCAACACGAGAGTTGCCGGCGATCGCCGTGTCACGTCGATCGTCATGCCGGCCTACGACGGGCTCATGATCGCCGTCGTGGATAGCCGTTAGGCGGTGGGGCCCGGTCCGCTAATCGGTGGCACGCTTCGGTTTCGCGAGGCACCAGCTCGACGGGCCGCGGAAGACCTCGCTCCACTCGCCGTTCGCGTAGCCAAGGACGGAAATGAACGTTTCGCCCGCAAACCGCCACCCTTCCAGCACGATCTCGTCGATTCCGTCGCCGTTGATGTCGAGGTGATCGATGTAGCGGCGAAACTCGGCGGTGCCGACGATGCCGGACGCCGTATGCCGGAACGTGGACTGGTAGCCGCCGCCAGCGTCGTCGGCCAACGCGAGCACGTGTGCGGTCGAACCGTTGCGGTCGCTCGACTCGGGATCGAGGAACGAGGCCACAAGCGTCGGCGACTTCGTGGCGCCGGTGTTGATGACGGTGAAGTGGAAACCGGAGGGCCGGAGCGCGGTGCTGTCGATGCCCCCCGCGCGCCCTACGTCGAGCGCCAGTCGCCGCGCGCGGACGTCGAGGCCCTTCGCGACCTTCACCGGAGCTTTGGGCCTAACGACAATGCCGGGCGTGGCGGCGAGCGCTTCCACGGTGAAGCCGAGCCGCGATTCGGTCTCGAGCGACACCGCGGACAGCGGGGTCACGAGCGGGCAGTCGGGAAGGCTGTACAGTGGCTCGTCGGCACGCTCCCACATCCCGCGGCGCACGTGCACCTGGCCGATCTCCACGCCGTCCTGGTAGAGCGGGTAGCTCTTGTTGGACCGCGTGTACATCGCGTCGAACTCACGCCAGCCGCTGGCCGTGAGCACGATCGGCTTGAGTATGCCGTCGACGATCGCGGCCACCGGAATCATGCGTGGGTCGTCGCGCTCGCCGAAGAGCTGAAACAGGACGTTCGGCCTCTTTGTCAGGTCGAGGCGCGCCTCCGGCGGCGGACCGTCGGGTTCCGGTGGACGCCCGAGTCCGAGCAGCGCTTTCGTCTTGTCACACCCAGCGGCGACCACTAGGATGGTCGCGATGAGCGCAAATCGCTTCATGAGCGGAACTTCCGCGAACGGCAAAGGTGCGACTCAGGCGTCCCACGCGCGTCGCGCGCGCGAGCGCCCAACTCGTCGTGCAGCATCGGTCATAAGGCGCGAGACATGACAACGACCGCGACCATGGCCGACGCCCGGTTTCGCGATGCGCAACGGCTCTTCCAGCATGACGCCGCGGCACTTCGCGATCTCGGTCCCACACTTGAGACGACCGTCACCCCGCCCGAGCCACCTCGAGTCATTCAGTCCGATGTGATCGAGAGCACAACGGTACGCTCGCATCGTATAGTCGACCCACCCACCATCGGCTTCGACGCCTTTCTCGACGGCGCGCAGGAGAGCAAGGTCATTCACTATGCGGAGGGGGTCCCGATCGTGTTCGGTCGCGTGGCCGCCGTCGTGCGGCAGCGCGTGCTCCGCCGCATGGTCACCTGGAAGCGGCCGCTCTGTCAGTCCCGTCTCTACATACCGCGGGATCTCGTACCGCCCACGCTCTGGATGCGCGTAGTCGACGCGGGATTCGACGCCGTCGACACGAGCGATCGCGAAAACAGCGCTGGCTGGACTGCCGAGGACCCGCACCCGTTCGCGCTCGCGCAGCGCGCACTCGACGCCGTGAAGCGGGATCGCGAAGCGGCGGAGCGGAAGCTCGCCGACGAGTGGTGCGCGACGCAGCAGGAAAGGTTGTTCATCGACGGCAGCATCGCGACGAGCATCCGCGTCGCCGTGGCGCCCAATGCGACCGGTGTCATCAAGAGCCATCGCACGCTGTACGTTGCCGGCGCGGCTATGCGTGTGGTGCAATCGCTTCCGCTGAATCATCGCTCGAGCGTGATTCGCGTCGAAGCGTACCACCGGACTTCCGTGGCGAGCTGGTATCTGCGGATTCGTGACTGCGTCGGTCAGGATCCCATGTGGGGATTGCTGCGTGTGGAGACGGCGCTGCCCGACATCGGTGGGTCACCGCAGGCGATCGCCGACCACGCGAATCTGATCTCGCGCTGGATTCTCGCCGAGCTCATGCCGCTGTCGCTGCCCGATTCCCGGTGGGACAAGATGGTGTACGGCATCCGGGACTGCGAAGAGTTCCTGAGGAGCCTGCGCGCGTAGCGGCGCGCGGGACGTCCGGCATTCCGTGGCTGAATGCGGCGCGCCGGTACGAGCGATAGTTTTGTCCGAGCTCTGTGCACCTGGGCGCTCGTCGACTCACCCCAGCCCCCGCGTCCGCCGTCGTGACAGCCCCTCCGGAATCTGCCGCTCCCCTTGGTCGCGTGGTGGCCACCGAGCGCCGCCCGAATACGCCGCACGAGTTTCATTTCTGGACCGCTCTCGCATCCCCGGTGGGGATCGGGACCATCGTGCGAGTCGATGGGCGTCCGGTCGATGGGGTGATCCCGCACATCTACGGGATCGTCGTCGAGGGGTTCAGCTACACCGACTTGATGTCGCCGCTGCACGACGTCATCGGGCACGACGGCACCCCGCAGAGCGCGGGCTACGCGCCAACGGACCGCGCGGAGATTCGGCTCTACACGGCGGCCGTGCTTCGTCAGATCCCCGACGAGCCGCTGCAGCCGGTGCCCATGGGCCACGTGTTCCTCGCGACGGAAGCGGACGTCGCCGTAGCGCTGCGGATGGATGGCTACCTGCGCGACGGGAACCGCACCGGAATCCCCATCGGGGTGTACCGTGCCGGCGGCACTGACTCGCCGATCTATCTCGACGCGGACTTTCTCGTCGGGCCCGAGGCCGCGCATCTGAACATCACCGGCGTCTCGGGTCTCGCCACGAAAACGTCGGCCGTCGAGTGGATGCTGGCGTCGATCTTCGCGCACTTCCCGGCGAGCAAGGGGTCCGTGGCCGCCGTGTGCTTCAACGTGAAGGGACCCGACCTGTGCTTTCTCGATCAGGCGGGCGCGCTCGACGACCGTGATCGCGAGCTCTATGAGAAGATGGGCGTTCCGGCGCGTCCGTTCGAGAACGTCCGCTACTTCGCGCCGTACAACGCGAAGGGGTTTTCGCTGAACACGTTGCGGTCGAACGAAGCGTTACTCGACAACGTGACGCCGCTCACGTGGGGACTCCGCGAAGTGCTGCAGTTCGCGGAAGTGCTGCTCAACAAGGATGACGTCGACGCGAAGGCCGACGCGCTCATCGACTTCATCAAGGAGCGCGTCATCGACAAGGATTTCTCCGACGAGCGACTGGGACCGACGCGCTATCGCGTGCAGTCGTTCGCGGACCTGGACAAGTGGTTCCGTGATGTGCTCCGCGCAATGGAAGCCGCGGACGACCAGAGCTGGCGCACGCATCACGTCGCGACGATCCGGAAGGTGCGGAACCGCCTCTCGAACATCTCGACGCGGTGCGCCGGCCTGGTCACGGACGACGGCACGGTGAGTGACGTGCCGTTCGGCAACTTCGAGGACCGGGCGGTGTACGTGGTGGACGTCGCGAACCTGGAGGAGGACGCGCAGGACCTGATCTTCGCGCGCGTCGTCTCGAAGCTTCGCGAGCACCTCGAGCGCCGCGACCTCGGCGTGAAGCACGTGATCGTGTTCGTCGATGAGTTGAACAAGTACGCGCCCAACGACGGGCAGGACACGTACGTCCGCAAGATGCTTCTCGACATCGCGGAGCGCGGCCGATATCTCGGTCTCGTGTTGTTCAGCGCGCAGCAATTTCGCTCGCAGGTGCATCGCCGTGTGGTAGGCAATTCCGGAACGGCGCTGTACGGCCGTATGGATGCCGACGAGCTGGCGACGCCCGGGTACCTCGTGTTGAGCCCGGCGACGAAAACGAAGCTGGCGACGCTGGAGAAAGGGCAGCTGATGGTTCGACATCCGCATTTCACGCAACCGATCTTCGTACGCTTTCCGCGTCCGGCCGTCATGCTGGGCCGCGATGGCGCCGAGCGTTTCCCGCAGGCGGCGGAAGTGACGCTCGAGCACGCGATAGTCCGCTCGCTCAGGCAGCTCGACAGCGGCATCACGTTAGGCTGGGTGAAGGACGTCATCGCGATCGCGACCGAGGAAGAAGTGATTCGCGCGCGCAACGCGACGCTGCACGCGCGCCCCGACGACGTGAAGACGTTTTTCGCGTCACAGTTTCGTCGTATCGTGCCGCCGCGCCAGCCAGCCCGAGCTCCGACCCCGCCGCTGCGCACCACGCCGGCGGACGATCCGTACGGATTCTGACCCACGACCGCGTGGCAATGCGCACCCGCATTGTGATCCTGACCGCGTGGTCGGCGCTCACCGCGTCGCTCGCGCGCGCTCAACAGCCCGTTGTGCTTCGGATCGAGCCCCCGGTCGGCGAGACGATGCGCATGCGTCTCGATCAGCGCGTCGAGATGACGGGCACCACGCGCATGAACGCGGGCGACTCCACGGCCACCGTCGTCACAACGCTGCTCGTCATCTCGCGAACGTTCGTCGAGCGCCGCGACGGCGAGGCGAGCGTGCTGCTCGCCTCCACCGACTCGGTTGCGGCATCGAGCACCGGCGCCGACTCGCTGGCGGTCGCCACCGGAACGCGACGGGCACTTCAGGGCAAGCAGGTGCGGCTTCGCATATCGCCTGACGGCGCGACCGAGCTGGTTAACGGCGACGTTGCGGGAAACGCGGAGCTCAACGCGCTCTTCGCGCAGATGCCGGCAACGCTCCCTGCCACGCCGGTCGTGGTTGGCCAGACCTGGTCGCGCACGATGGTGGCGCCCATGGGGCCAGCTGCCCCGAAAGGTGGCGGAAAGCTCGAGGCGAGGTTCAGGTTTGATTCGCTGTCCCGGAATGGCGACCGGGCCTACGTATCGCTCGTGGGGACGCTCAGCAGTCCACCATCGAGCAAGGCCGGCTGGGCGACGCTCACCATGTCGGGGTCCGTGACCGGCGGGCTCGTCGTTGATCGCCGCTTGCGCTGGATAAGCGACGCGCGCATGACCTACACTGTTCGTTCCACCGTATCGCCGACCTCCGGAAGCACGAACGCGGCCATGCGATTCCGGATGAAGGTCACGCAATGGGTTCGGACCGTGCCGTGATGGTATCGTAACGCGTTCCGCGGTCTATATTTGGGACCATGCGGCTGATCCACATATCCGATCTGCACCTGGGTTTCCGCCAGTATCAGCGGCAGACACCTACGGGGATCAATCAGCGCGAAGCAGACGTCGCCGCGGCGTTCCGGCGGGCGATCGACAAGATCATCGAAGTCGCACCCGACGTGGTGCTCATCGCCGGCGACGTGTTTCACACCGTTCGGCCCACGAACACCGCGATCGTCCATGCGTTTTCGCAATTCAGCCGGCTGAGGCAGGCGCTGCCCGAGTCGATCGTGGTGATGATCGCCGGCAACCACGATTCGCCCCGCGCCTCCGAGACCGGGTGCATTCTGCGACTGTTCGTGCCCCTCGGCATCCACGTGGTGCACGGCGAGGCGGAGCGCCTAACGTTTCCGGATCGCGACCTGTCGATTCTCGCCGTACCGGATGCGCTACGTGGCGACCATCCGGTGCTCGAGCCCGACCCGGCGTTCAAGCACAACGTGCTGCTCATCCATTGCGAGATCACCGGAATGCTCGCGGCAACCGCGGCGGCACCGGAGCGGACCGTCGTCGAGGTGAGCCCGGACGAGATCGGACCCGCGCGATGGGGCTACGTCGCTCTCGGGCATTACCACGTGTACCGGCAGCTGGCGCCTAACATGTACTACCCCGGGTCGATGGAGTATACCAGCCCGAACGTGTGGGGCGAGCTGGGCGAGGAGCGTGCGGTCAAGCTGCCCGGGAAGGGCATGATCGAATACGACCTGGCGACCAACAAGCGGAAGTTTCACTTCCTGCCGGCCACGCGCCCCATCATCGACCTGCCGTCGATCTCGGCTCGTGGTATGTCGTCGGCCGACCTGGACGCCGCGATTCAGGCCGGTGTCGAGCGCGTGAGCGGTGGTATCGACGACAAGATCATTCGGCAGGTCGTTCGCGATGTCCCGCGTCACATTGCGCGTGAGCTCGACCACAAGGCCTTGCGAGAGCTCAAGCGCCGAGCGCTTCACTACCACCTCGACACGCGCCGCCCCGAAATCATCCGCGCCGTCGCCAGCGGTGGTCCCGGGCGACGGCCGTCGCTCGCCGACACGGTGCGAGATCACCTCCAGCGCCGGGTGATGACGAGCGACATCGACCGCGAGCGGCTCGTGACGCTCGGGCTCGATTACCTCCGGGAGGCCGAAGCGCTCGAGGCGTCGGCCCCGGTCAACGCCGGGTCACTCGAGTGAGGTTGCACCGGCTTCAGCTGCAGAACTTCCGCCAACATGCGGACTCGGTCATCACGTTCGATACCGGGCTGACCGGAATCATCGGGACGAACGGGTCCGGCAAGACGACGGTCCTCGAAGCCATCGCGTGGGCGTTGTACGGCAATTCGGCCACGCGTGGGACGCGCGACTCGATCCGGTTCTCGCGAGCGGCGCCGCGGTCGCCGGTTCGCGTCGAGCTGGATTTCGAGCTGGCCGGCCATCGCTACCGCATCGTTAGGCGCCTCACCGACGCCGAGCTGTACCTCGACGGCGCCGGCCAGCCGATCGCGAACTCCATCACGGGCGTCAACGAGCTGCTGCAGCGGCGGCTCGGCATGTCGCGCTCGGAGTTCTTCAACACGTACTTCACAGGACAGAAAGAGCTGAACGTGATGGCGGCGATGGGGCCGTCGGATCGCGCGCAGTTCCTCTCCCGGGTGCTCGGCTACGAGAAGCTGAGGACGGCGCAGACGCTCGTACGCGATCGCCGCCGCCTCATTCTGGCGGAAGCAGCTGGGCTGCGCGCCGGGATGCCTGACGCGGAGGCTGTCGCGCGATTGCTCGCGGATTCCGAGCACCGCCTCGCAGTGGCGCGTCAGGCCGCCGCGGCGGCGGACCGGGCTCGCCGCGAGCGCGAAGCCACGCTCGCTGAGCTCACGCCGCGCTGGGAGCGCGCGCAGAAGGAGCGCGATCGCCTTCAGGAGCTGCTCGGCGAGCTTCGCGTCGCCGAGACGGAGGAAGCTGCCCTCGCACGCGAGGCCGATCGTGTATCGCGCGAGCTCGCTGCCGTCGCCGTGGCACGCTCGGAGCTGGAGGCGCTCGCGACGGAGCTGAAACCGCTCAGCGAAGTCGCCGAGGAGTTTCAGCGGTTCGAACGCCTCGCGCGCGAAGAGGGGCGGCGGCAGACGCTGGTGGAAACCGAGCGACTCCTGCTCGATGAGCTCACGCGCCTCCGGGAACGTCGTGCGCGCATCTTCAATGCGCCCGTGATGGAGGAGGAAGCCACCATCGCCGTGGAAGCGAAGCGGAAGGAGCTCGAGGAGAGTCTCGGGCGTCTCGAGGCGCGGCGGACCGAGTGGGTGCGCGACCGGCAGGAAGCGGAGACGAAGCGCGACGCGCTCCGGCGACAGTACGCCGAGCTCAAGGCTCAGCGCGACCGGATCGTGGATCTGGGCGAGGACGGTGCGTGCCCCGTCTGCACCCGACCGCTCGACCAGCATTTCCGCGGCGTGCTTGAGCACTTCGACGATCAGCTCGAAACCATCGCCGTCGACGGCAGATTCTACAACACGCGACTCGACCAGCTCGAGGAGATGCCGGAGGAGGTCAAGGAGCTCGACGAAGCTCGCCGCGCATTGACCGCCGAAGTCGGCTCGCTGGAGCGACGGCTCGCGAAGGTGCAGGCGGCGGTCCAGGAGCTGACCCAGCTCACGAAGGACATCGGCGCGAAGGAGCAGCGGCACGAGGCCGTCCGTCGCGATCTGGCCGCGATTCCTCCCGGGTACGACGGCGCCAGGCACGCCGCACTGCGTCGGGAGGTCGAGCGCCTCGTGCCGCTCAACGAGCGCGCGACGCGCCTCAGCGCGCAGATCGATCGTGAGCCGCAGCTCGACCAGGACCGCCGGCGCGTGACCGAAGCGTTAGGCAGCCTGCGCGATCGCCTGGCGTCGTTTCGCGAGCGGACACGGACGATCGCGTTCTCCGAGTCCGACTTCGCGACTCTCCGCGCCGCGTACGAGACCGCCGCCGCCGAAGCGCGCGCCGCCGACGTCGCGGCGGCCGCCGCTCAGGGAGACGCCAATGCCGCGCGGCAGGCGCTAGACAGCGCGGAACGGTCGCGACGCGAGCTCGAGCGGATTCAGGCGCGGCTCGATGGGCTGCAGGTCGATCGTCGGCTGCACGACGAGCTGGATCGCGCGTACTCCGATCTCCGCACGGATCTCAATTTCCAGCTTCGCCCCGAGCTGTCCGAACTCGCCAGCGCGTTCCTCCACGATCTCACGGACGCGCGATACTCAGAGCTCGAGCTCGACGACAGTTACAATGTCCTCGTGCTCGAGGACGGCGTCCCGAAGCCCGTGATCTCCGGTGGCGAGGAGGACCTCGCGAATCTCGTGCTGCGGCTCGCGATCTCTCAGATGATCGCCGAGCGCGCGGGCCAGCAGTTCTCGCTGCTCGTGCTCGACGAGGTTTTCGGCTCGCTGGACGAATCGCGCCGTAACAACGTCGTGGAGCTCCTCCGGCGTTTGCAGGACCGGTTCGAGCAGGTCATTCTCATCACGCACATCGAGTCGGTGCGCGAAGGCCTGGACCAGATCATCAGCGTGCGCTACGACGAGGAGACAGGGGCGTCGGTCGTGACGCAGAGCGACCAGGCTGTGGTCGAGCTGCCCAGTCCTGACGCGGACGCGCTGGATGACGACGCCTACGAAGAGTTCGAGGCGACGGGCTGATGGCGACCGCCCGCGACTGGAAGACTGCGCGTCACGCTGACGGGCCACACTCGGTTCACCTGAGTGACGTTCCCGCACTCAACCAGGTGTTCAGCGACGCGTTTACCGAGCGTTACCGGCGCGACGGGATGGTCGGGGTCCGCGTGCCCTTCCTGAACCCGGCGATCTGGCGCTACGCGATCGAGGACGCGGGCTCCGGCGCGATGGCGTGGCGCGGGGAGCGGGATGAAATCGTGGCGTTCAACATCGCGCATCGATCGGGCATCGAGGGGTGGATGGGCCCGCTCGCCGTTCGTCCTGAATGGCAGGGCGGGGGACTCGGAAAGGAGATCGTTCGCGCCGGCATCGGCTGGCTCACCGATCGCGCCGCGCGAGTGATCGGGCTCGAGACGATGCCGCGCACGATGGACAACATCGGGTTCTACTCCGGACTCGGCTTCCTCCCGGCGCGGCTCACCGTCACGTTGACGCTGGACGCGGCCAGCGGGGACGCGCCGCCACTGCTCTACGGTCGCCTCGCGTCGCGTGACAAGGACGATGTGCTCGCCGAGTGCCTAACGTTGGCGCACGGCATGGTGAGCGGCTACGACTACACGCGCGAGATCGCGCTGACCGACTCCCTGTCCCTGGGCGACACGCTGCTCGTACGCGAGGCCGGACGCCTCGTGGCGTTCGCGCTGTGTCACACGGCGCCGCTCGTGGAAGGGCGAACGCGCGAGGAGTTGCGAGTGCTCAAGATGGTCGTGAGCGATCCGGCCTGGTTCGAGCTGGCTTGCCGCGCCCTGATGGATTACGCGCGGCGAAGCGGGACGCGGCGTGTGGCGTTCAGGGTCCAGGGGGAGTACGTCGACGCCTACGCGCGGCTCGTGGCCATGGGTGCGCGCGTTCGGTGGACGGACCTGCGGATGACCTTGGCGGGGTATCCCGAGCCCAAGGCGGAGCGCGGTGTGGTGCTGTCGAACTGGGAGATCTAAACGAGAGATCGACATGGGTGACGTCCTCTCCGCCGCGCTGCGCGACGTATTCGGGTTCGCGCTCAACGCGCTGACCGACCCCAAGGCGTGGCTGGCCGCGGGGCTCTTGTTCGCCGCTATCGGGACCGGCGTCTTCGTACGCGGCAAACTCGCTTGGGGGCTGTGGCTGCCCATCCTTGTCGGCTTTGCGTTCCTGGCGTGGCGCCACTTTCGTCCCTTCTAGCGCGGCCTCAATTCTTCGCCGCAACGTGAAATCGCGCGCGACGGCCACTTCGGGTTGCATCTGTGGACACCTCGCGAGTCTTGCGCTAACGTCAGAATCGGTGGGTCGCGGGAGCCAGGATGGACGCGCTCGATCGTCTGTTCGAGGACATGCGCGGAGGACTCATAGATCTCGTGCATTTCGCCGGGCCGTGGGCGCTGCCGGCAGTCGGTGCGTTTGCCGTGTTACTCGCGGTCATCAAGCGGGATCGCATCGTCTCACCCGCCGGAGCCATTGTGATTCTCGCTCTCGCCGCGTTTGCGCTCGTGGTTCGGGCGATTGAGCTCGGCAAGTTCTAGACACCGACGCTGACCGTTCTCAGCCATCGTGCGACTCGGGCAAAAACGGAGAGATGTGAGACCTGTGTCACAGTCTCAATGCTTCGCCGCCGACATCTTACGAAGCTTGGGACACACCTCTACGGCGGGGACAGGCCGTGCCCGGTCAGGATTGGCCGCGGGGAAACCCGTACAACGATCGGCGCACGCACCTCAACCGACGGGCCAAGGCCGGCGGGTGATCGCCGCTCCGCCGTAGAGGTACCCGTCCTGGTCCGGTGGCACCGAGTGATTCGCCTCGGGCTCGTCCACTGCACTGACCACTGGCATTCGCATTGCTGCGAGGTTTCGGCTTGGGGGTCGTCGCCCTGCCGTAAAGGCGAACGGACGATGTGTACGAACGACAGCGGGGGCTCACTACGGCGGTGAGCCCTCGTTGCGTTTCCACGCTGCCCAGCCGGTCCGTACCTAACGCGGGTGGACTCTTCCCGGCCGCTACCTCGCCGGCGAGAAGATGTCGAACGTCAGGCCAACGTTGAGCGTTGCGAAGAGGCCGTCACTGGACTCCTCGGCCGGACCCTTGAGGTGCGTGCCAGCCACCGTAGCTGCGACGTGCAGACGCACGCTGGTCGCAAGCCCGAACTGGACGCCGGCACTTCCCCCGAACATGCGCATGTCGGAGTGCTCGTCGGTCAGGGACGCTGGGTCGTACCATCGCCCGACGCTCGCGAGCGCCCCAATGTACGGCCGCACCGGCGCAGCGCCGGGGCGGAAATGATATCGCAGCTCGAGCGTACCGCTGCGCATGCTGCCGTTGTCGACACCCTTCCCGTAGCGAATGCTCGTATACCGGTAGCCAAGGGCCATTGCCACCGGTCCGAGCCCGGCGACGAACGAGGCCGAGCCACCAAACCCGGCGTCGGAGCCGTTCTCCGAATCGAGCCGCGTTAGGCCGCCTTCTCCCCCGGCCTCGATCGAGAGCCACGGAATTGCGCCGTCCCCACTGCTGGTGTCGGTCGAACGCGGCGGTGCGTTTGCGTCGGCCGCACTTTGGACCGGCACGCCCGCAGCACTCTTCGCGACGCGCACGCCGTAACGGTCCGTTCGGGCATTCGCACGATTGAGCTCGACCGCCGGCATGTCCGCTCGCACGGTGATCGGCATGCTCCACGCGAACCAGCTGCCCTTCCACTGGTAGGGCTGACGCGTGCTCACGACATAGTCGCCGCGCGGAAGGAGCACCGTGATGACGCCCGCTTCGTCCGTGCGCGCGACGACCGTATCGGCGCCCCCGCGCGTGAACGCCAGCGCGAGGTCTCGCACCGGCGAGTACGGAGTCTCCTCGTCGGCAAGCGTCACGTTGACCCGCACCGCAACGCGGTTGCCGATCACGACTCCGGGATCGGCGCGCACCTGAGCGGAAGCGGGCACGGCGGCCAGCAGCGTGACGATCAGACTCATGCCGATCGGGCGCATCGTGACTCCCGGTTCCGTGGCCCTGTGTGGCGATGATGGCGCGAGGCGAACATCGCCGCAACCCTCATAATGTTACGTCGCGTGCACGGGTAGCGGATCCTCGTGATTGCTCTTCGGCCGCGGAAGCGGAGCGCCTGTGCGTCAGCAACAGGACAAGCGCGAACAGCACGATCGTGGTCAGCCCAAAAACCAGCGCGAAGATCCAGTCGGCGGGCCCCGAGTGGCCAGTGAGTTCGATGCCGTATCTGCGCTCCAGCCGACCGAGCAGGGGATTCATCAGGAACGTGCCGATGAACGCGATGGGGAACGATGCGAGCGCCGCGGCGAATCCCGAGCCGACGAGCCAGAGCGCTTTTCGTAAGGCCTTCCGCTGTCGGCTACCCTGCGCCACAATCACCTCCCGCGAACCCACCCTTCAGTCCTGCCATTCGCCTTGATTCTTTCCGTCCGCGTTCCCACATCACAGCCGCCCGAGCGCCCGGGACAGATTCTCCGTGAGGAGTTCATCAAAACCGGTCGCCTCACGCAGGCGGCCCTCGCGCAGCGTATGGGCGTCCCTGTTGCCAAAGTGCGCGGCATCCTCAGCGGCGAGGAGGGCATCACTGCCGAAACTGCGTTGCTCCTGGAAGCTGCGCTCGGCGTCGAGGCGGAGTTCTGGATCCGCGCCCAGTTCGTGTGGGATTGCTATCGGCTGCGCGAGGTGGAGCGTCGCACGGCAGTGCTCGAGCACGAAGGGAAGACGAAGCGCCCGAAGTCCTGACGCGGGGCCGGCGCCTAACGCTAGTCTTCGCTCTTCGGTATGGAGATTCCACTCGTGCCGATCCCATAGAACGCTTCGATCGCCCACACGATGACGCGGTCGGTCAGCACCGATCGATACCACGCGCGCATCTCGGGCAGCGCGACCTCGCGCATGAGACGTTTGAGCTCGACGAGAAGCTTCTCAGGCGGCACACCGGCGGCGCGGGCGTCGCGCGCACACTGTTCCACGACAGGCTGCGCCTCACTGACGTCGGAGCTGCGGCGCGCCTGCGCCGCATCGAGCGCCCGCACGATTTCCACACAATGCGTGCGGAACGCGGCGCTCGTGAGAAACCCGCTATCGTCTATTACCGGCACGGAGTCATGCGGCTGGACACGAAGGTGCCGAGCGGTGTGGCGTTCATCGCTTCTTGGTCGTCGTATCCACGCCGGGTGTCCCACGCACCACGATACGGTAGATGATGAGAAACACGCCGACGCTGAGCAGCAGGTGAATCCAGCCCGGCGCCTCGAATGCGAATGTTCCGATTGCCCAGACGACAAGCATTGCGACGCCGGCGAGAATTCCGATATCCATGAGTTGACCGCGTTCCGATCAGCCAGTAGGTTGGGTGAGCCAATACGCCCAAGGAATCGCGTTAAGTAATTCGCTTCGGGGCGAAGAGACTACGTTTTTGAGCCAACAAGTCCACCGAGCGGGTTCGACAGCTGTGTTGACGCCATGCCCCAGCGCGGGGAAGGCGGGAGGCATGGTGAGGACCTTATGTATTCGACTGGGCTTCAAAAAACCCTCTTCGTTCCACCTTTGAGAGCCCCGCGGTTTACCGCGGGGCTCTCTCGCGTTTCGGGGGCCAACTTACGCACCTGAATACGCTGGCTCAAGCGACAGCGAACTCCATGCCGCGCGGCACGCCTCCGTCTTCGATCACCACGATGCCGATCGTCACCGTCACGCGACGACTCCGCTTCAATGCGGCGCACCGACTGCACAATCCCGAGCTGTCCGACGAGGAGAACGCACGCCTCTTCGGAAAGTGCAACAATCCAAACTGGCACGGTCACAACTATGTCCTCGAAGTCGCGGTAGAAGGTCCCATCGACGCGCGCACCGGCTACGTCATCGACCTGAGCGTCCTCAAGTCGATCGTCCAGCACGAAGTGATCGATCGCGTCGACCACCGGAACCTGAACGTCGACGTCGACTTCATGCGCGACGTGAATCCAACGGCCGAGAACATTGTCGTCGCCTGCTGGCGTGTGCTCGAGCGCCGTGTGGCTCCCGGCCGACTCCGTCGACTGCGGCTCTGGGAGACCGAGAACAACTACGTCGAATACGAAGGTGGCTGACCAGGAAGCGGTCAACGGCCGCCTAACGGGCACTACCGCGGTGATCACCGGCGCATCGCGGGGCATCGGCCTCGCGATCGCTCGCCTGTTGCATGGTAGCGGCGCACACGTCGCGATGATCGCGCGCAGCGCGGCCTCACTCCGAAGGGACGCGGAATCCCTCGGGTCGCGCGCCGTACCAGTCGCCTGCGATCTCGCGGACGGCGCCGCGGTCTCGGACGCGGTGACCACGATCACGAATGCATTTGGCGGCGCGCCGGACGTGCTCGTCAACAACGCAGGCGCGTTCGCGCTGGTGCCTGTCGACAGGCTCGAACCGGCGGACTTCGCCGCTGCGCTGGATGTCAACCTCGTCGCGCCGCTCCGGCTCATCCACGCGTTTCTGCCGGCAATGAAGGCGCGTGGCGCCGGCCATATCGTGACGATCGGCTCGATTGCCGATCGCGCGATCTTCCCCGGCAATGCGAGCTATGCTCCGAGCAAGTATGGCGCGCGCGCGTTACACGAAGTGCTCAGGCTGGAGTCGCGCGGCTCGGGTGTTCGAGCGACGCTCGTTTCGCCCGCTCAGGTGGACACACCGCTCTGGGACGTGATCGACCCGGACAACCGTGAGGGGTTCACGCCACGCGCGCAGATGCTGCGGCCAGAGGCGGTCGCCGATGCGGTGCTCTACGCGGTAACGCAGCCCGCCGAGGTGAACGTAGACGAGTTGAGACTCTCGCGCAGTTAGCCGCCTAACGGCGCGCCGATCGCAACGCGACGGGTGGCGACGCGACGAGGGTCCGTTCCGCGACCCAATTCACCTCGTCGCGGGCGAGTACCTCGACGCCGTCGGGCACCTCGGCGTCCGACGGCGCGACGAGGCGCCCACGACTCCGCAGCGACGAGGCCGCGGACACCAGCAATGCGCGTGATGCCAGCCCCTGGTCGACCGCGACGCCGCGCAACGCGGCGGCTCCGAACGGCAGTCGGTCGTCCACCACGATGGACGAGACCTCCTGAGCGCTGGCCTCATCGGCCCGCGCGTTGAGCACGACGACGTGCGAAACCCCGAGGTCGGCGACGGCGTCGGCGTACGCGGCCCAGGGGCCGCCAAGCACAACGATGCCTCCGGCTTGGCTGAGGCCGAGCAGGGCAGCGGCGCGGGTCACGTGCTCCGGATCGGCGTCCGCCGCGAGTGTCGTTAGGCCCGGATCACCGGCATGTGGCTGGCGCGCCGAAAACCACGCGGTGCCGTCACTGACAGCGTACTGGCGGCGGCACACTGGACACCCAAGCACGCCCTCCACGAGATGCCGGCCGTCCATGCGGCCGGCGGCCGCGACGAGCCACGTTTCCTCGTGCGGCTCGAGACATCGCAGGGAGTCTACCAGCTCGAGGAACATCGCCAGGCGCGCGTCAGCCTGCCTGACAGCGTCACTCGCTGTAGAGACCGTCGATGACGGCCTTGTAGTTCCGATCGATCACGCGACGCTTGACCTTGAGCGTCGGCGTGAGCTCGCCCGAATCCACCGAGAAGTCGTGCTCGAGCAGCGCGATCTTCTTCGGGGTCTCGAAATGTGCGAGCCCCGCGAACCTCGATTGCACTTCCTTCTCCATCTTCGCGTGCACCGTGGGCATGGCGAGCAGCTGCGCGCGATCGGTCCAGAGAATGTTCTTGACCTTCGCCCACTTCTCGAGGTTGTCCCAGTTCGGTACGACCAGCATCACGGGGAACTTTCGCTTGTCGCCGATCATCACCGCCTGGCTCACGTACTTGTTCGTCTTCACCGCGTTCTCGATCGGCTGCGGAGCGATGTTCTTGCCGCCGGCGGTGACGATGATGTCCTTCTTGCGATCGGTGATGCGGATGAAGTCGTCCTCGATGACGCCGATGTCGCCTGTCTTGAACCAGCCGTCATCGCCGATCGCGTCGCGGGTGGCGTCGGGTTTGTTGTAATAGCCCTGCATGACGTGCGGGCCACGCGTGAGGATCTCCCCGTCCTCCGCGATCCTGACCTCCACGCCATCGATGGGCTTGCCAATGGTGCCGATCCGGAAGTTGTCAGGGGTGTTCACCCCGATCACGGGAGAGGTTTCGGTGAGCCCGTATCCCTCGAGAATGACGAGACCCGCGGCGTAGAAGAACTTGTTGATCTCGGGGGCGAGGGGGGCACCTCCCGATACGAAGTACCGGAGTCGCCCACCGGTCCGCGCCTTGAGCTTCGAGAACACGAGCTTCTGCGCGATGCCGTATTGCAACGCCAAGAGCCCGCGCGGCTCGCGGCCGGCGAGCTTCTCGTCCGCCCAACGATCGGCGACGCCGCGCGCCCAGAAGAAGATGCGCTTCTTCACCGCGCCGCCAGCGAGGGCATTCTCGAGCACCCGCGCGTACATCTTCTCGTAGAGGCGGGGGACCGAGATCGCGATGGTCGGACGAACCTGTGCCATCGCGAGCGGCACGAGGTCGAACGAGTCCACGTAGGCGATGCTCGTCCCCGTAGCGAGGAACCAGTAGTCACCCATCCGCTGCAGGATGTGTGATAGCGGCAGGAAGCTGAGCGACACGTCGTCGCCGCGCATGAGGATCGCGTGCCGCGTCGCGGCGACGTTCGAGTAGATGTTGTCGTGCGACAACATCACGCCCTTCGGCTCTCCGGTCGTGCCGGACGTGTAGATGATCGTCGCCAGGTCGTTAGGCTGGACCCGTAGCGCGTCGGCGCGGAACTCCGCGGCACGCGCCGGAGAATCGCCGGTCACGCCGCGGCGCTCGAGTGATTCGAGCGTCATGTCTGCGTTCGTCGCGCCCGAGCTGTCGAACACGATGACCGTCTTGAGGGTGGGCACTTCGCCGCGAACGGCCGCGATCTTCGCGGCCTGGGCTTCAGTCGAAACGAAGATCGCGACGGCTCCCGAGTCACGTAGCGGGTACGCGAGCTGTTCTGCGGGTAGACTCGGGTACAGCGGAACGTCCGTGACCCCACTCGTCAGGCAGGCGAAATCGGCGATCGCCCATTCCGGCCGGTTCTCGGACAGGATCGCGACGCGGTCGCCGCGTCGGATTCCGATTTCGCGGAGACCATAGCTGACGCGACGAATCCGATCCATCAGCGCCGCATGCGAGATCGGCGTGTACTGCTCGCCGACGCGGACCTGCATGGCGTCAGGCTTGTCATATTTCTCGACGGCTTCGAACAGGAGCTGGTTCAACGTCCCCGGCTGCGGACGCGGTCCACCGCGCGCGTACATCGGCGTGCCCGGCTGTGCGCGGGAAGGGAAGGACGTCGACGCCGCGGGTGCTCCAGTCTGGGTCATTTTCGGCGGAGCAATGTCATGACGCTGGTTTCGGCCGGATCACGACGAACGCCGAATCCCTGATAGGTGCCGTGTTCGCTTTGCGCTGACGTATCGTCGCGACGATGACGACGGTGTCCTCCGCCTGCGAGAGCGTGCGAACGAATACCCGCCTCCCTGCGGAGCCGCTTGCGTCTGTCGTATCGACGAATGTCGGTACGCGCGCGGTGCTCGTGCTATTCAGCTCGAACGTGTACCCGTACGACGTATCGGTTGGCGAGATGGTGGTGCCGTGATACCGTAGCTGAAAGGAGACGAGCCAGGAAGCGACAGGTGCTTTCGGCTTTCCAGCGGCTGTGTCGCCGAACACCCCGAACGCGAGCGACCCCGGTGCGGTCGCACCGCCGCCGGCGCCCGGGTCGAAGCTGATCGTGTCGACCTGCTTCACGGCCTTCATGGAGTCTGCGCGCTGCACGACGAAGAGCGAATCGGGCACGCTCTGGAGTTGCCCGGCTGTCGCAAATACACGCGCAGGCGTCGCGTCCGTCTTTCGGCGGGTGGCGAACACGTTGCCAGTGTCGAACACTCGCAAGACCGTATCGGGGCTCGAAAAGACGAACTCGGCCCCATCGACGACATCGCCCTTGTAGTTCAGCCCCGTCGCGCGGAGGGGCTGCAAGGCACCGAGCGAGTCGCGCAACGAGTCCGCGGCCACGATCGATGGATACGCTGAGCCATCGAACTGCACCGCGACCACCGCGTTAGGGTCGGTCGAGACTCCGGTGCAAGCGGTGCCCAACACCGCCGCGAGAATCGTCAAACGGCTTCTCATTCGTATCACTCGAACCGCTCGGCGAGCACGGTCGCCAGGTTCACATACGCCTGCGACGCCGCATCGGCCGGTTCGCGAAGCACGACGGGCTGCCCCGCGGCGAACGCTTCGGTCGATGCGATGGTGCGCGGAATGACGACATCGAACACCATGTTCGCCGGAAGGTGCGATCTCACGTACTGCGCCACGCGCACGCATGCTGGGTTTTCGCGTTCATACATCGTCAAGAGAATGCCGTCGAGCGTGAGCTCGTCGTTCGTGGCAACGATATCCTGAATACCCCGCAGGATCTGCGGCGTTGTCTGCAGCGCCAGCGGCTCGCACTGGAGCGGCACGATCACGTGCTGGCTGGCCTCCAGGACTTTGTGAACGATCGGTCCGAGCCCGGGCGGCGTGTCCACGATGACAACGTGACATCGCTCGCGCGCAGCGGTCAAAAGCTCCTTCAAGAGGTCGGTCTCGGCAACGAGCTCGTGGTACGTCCCGTGGTCCGCCGCGTCGGTCACGGTGCCAGCCAGCATGACGCGAAGCCACGGCAGCGCCGTTGGCAGAATCACCTCACGAAGCCCGCGAGCGCCGTTCAGGTAATCGGAAAAGCCATGAGTTGGATGGCCGCGTTTGAGGCCGACTCCATACCGCACCGCGCCTTGGGGGTCTACGTCGATGACGAGCGTTTTCAGCCCTCGACGGGCGAACGCGGCCGCAAGGTTGACGGAGGTCGTCGTCTTACCTACCCCACCTTTTTGACTGACGACCGCGAGCACATGCCCCACGGCTACGGCTCGGTCAGTTCGCGGGCGGCCCGGGGCTCGGTGCCGGCTCGCAGGTCGTCCAGCGTCTGCTGCGCGTGCCGGACCCAGCGTTCCGCTTCGGCGCCCGATGGCGGCTGACGGAGGAAGGCCTCGAGGTGCTGAATCGCGCCCTCGGCATCGCCCTTCTTGAGCAGCAGGAACGCGAGGCCATAGTGGGCGCCCGACAGCTTGGGCTGAAGCTCGAGCGCCTTCCGATAACACCGCACTGCCTCGTCGTGCCGGCCAGTCTTCGAGAACGCGATCGCCATGTTCTGGAGCACGCGATGGTCGTCCGGTTTGTCGCGGAGCGCAAGCCGATACGACGTCAGGGCCGCGTCGTAATCGCCCTGTCGCTCGAGCATGAGCGCTTCGTTCAAATAGTCGAGGCGCTGAGGCTTGACTTCACGCGGGGACTTGCCGCCGAAGACGCGGCTCCACCAGGACATTCGGTCGGGATCGGCTGTTTGAAGAGCGAACCGGCCCGAGGCACGCCCTGCCGAGCGGCGCCCGCCGAATCCGGAGCGCAAAAGCTAAGATGTTGGGGGAATGGGAGCAACGCTAATGGGAACCCATCCGCTACCGGCAATTAGCCGGGTGGGTAAGCGGGTGAGCCGACAACTGGCCGGCGTGCAGATTTCCGATTCCCGATTCCCATTCCCGATTCCCGAGCGGCCATTCCCGCGTAAGTTTCCGCTCCAACGCTCACGGATCGCACCATGCCACGCCGCTACGAAGTCGACCCGACGAAGGGAGTGCTCGAGATCGAATGGCCTCTCTTCGGCGAGCTCTCGCGGGCGCTCGCGCTGAAGGTCGCGCGCGAATACGACCCCGAGATAGTCGTTGGCGTTGCGACCGCGGGCGTAGTTCCCGGTGCCGTCGTTGCCGCAATTCTCGATCGCGAGTTTCACTCGATCATGGTGAGCCGGCGCTACCGTGGGGAAACCGTGCGGCAAACTCCGGCGGTCATGGGCGCGGCGCCGATCGAAGTTCGCGGCCATCGCGTCCTGATCGTCGACGAGACCTGTGACTCCGGTGCCACCATGCGCCTGGCGGTCTCGGCTATCGTCAACGCGGGCGCCGGGGAAGTGAGGACGGCGGTCTCGTTCCGTACCGGTGCGTACGAGCCTGACTTCTACGCGCTCGCCACCGACAGCACGATCATCCTGCCCTGGGATCGTGAGGTGCTCGTGCACGGCGAGCTGATGCCGAACCCCATGTACGCGAGCGTACTCGGGAAGGCCACCTAGGCGAAGACCCTCTAGAGTACGGACCCCACCGCCTCTTCGTAGTCGACGCCACGGCCCATCTCGTCGTACACGTGCTCCATAACGGCGGCGTTGCCGACGAGGAAGCGACAGCGCGGCGCGCCCATGGAGCGACACTCGACCTCCAGTACCGCGAGCGGCGTGTCGGCGATCCGGCCAAAGAAGTCCGCGAACATGCCGGTCGTGAAGTGACAGGCAGGGTGGTCCATCCCGCTCGTCGGGTCCGCCTCGCCCCAGTCCGTTGAATCGAGCGTGGCTACAGCGTCGTTGAGCGTCCCGACCTTCAGCGATCCCCAGCCGGCATCGCGAAAATAGTCTGTGGCGAACTGCTCGAACTCCTCAACTGCCAACTCCTCGGGCTGTACCTCGGTGCGCGTGGCGAGCCAGCTCCGGAATGAATCGAACAGCGTCTCGCCACCGGCGTAGCCAGCCTCCTGCAGGTATGACGCGGCAGCGGGTCCCGCGTCGCGAATCAGGGCAGCGCGAAGCGCGGCAAGCGAGGAACGCGAGAGCGCGAGCAGTTGATGATTCGCGAGGTCGAGCGACTTTGGCATGTCTTCCGTTCCGTCGATGCTTGGACTGACTAACCCTGCTGGTGACTACTGCCCGATTCGCGCCAGCAACTCCGCCTCGTCGATCGTCTCCACGCCGAGCGCGCGCGCTTTTTCCAGCTTGCTGCCCGGATCTGCGCCCGCGACCACGAAGCTTGTGGCCTTGCTCACGCCGCTGGTCACCCGGCCCCCGGCTTCCTCTACCAAAGACGTCGCCTGAGCCCGGCTGAGCGTCGGCAATGTCCCGGTGATGACGACCGTCATCCCTCTCAGGGCACCGTCCGCCGCGGCTCGCCGAGGCTCCCTGAGCGTCAGACCGCGGTCCGCGAGCTTTTTCACGAGATCCTTGGCGGATTGGTCGTCCAGGTAGTGGCGAACCGCCTGAGCGATGATGTCCCCGACACCACGGACATCCGCGATCTCCTCCATGGACGCAGCCATGATCGCGTCCATGGACCCGAAATGACGGGCCAACACTTCGGCCACGGTCTGGCCCACGTGGCGAATGCCGAGCGCAAACAGCAGCCGTGACAACGGCTGCTGCTTCGACGCAGCAATCGCCTCCACCAATTGCGCCGCGCTCTTCTCGGCGAACCGCTCGAGCGATTCGACCTTCTCGGTCGTGAGATCGTAGATGTCAGCCACGTCGTGGATCAGCCCTGCGGCGATCATCTGCTCGATCCGGGCATACGAGAGCCCACGAATGTCCATCGCTCCACGCGAGGCGAAGTGGACGAGCCCTTCGAGCTGCCGGCCGGGGCAAGCCACGTTAGGACAGTAGACCGCCGCTTCCTCTTCGTCGCGCTCGACAGCCGTGCCGCACTCCGGACACGCGTTCGGCATTTTCCATTCGCGCTCGCCGCCGGTGCGTTTCTCCGGGACCGGGCCGATCACCTGCGGAATGACCTCACCGGCGCGCTTGACCTGGACGATATCGCCGACGCGCAGGTCCTTCTTCCTGATCAATCCCTCGTTATGCAGGGTCGCGAGCTTGACCGTCGTGCCACCGATCTCGACCGGCTCGAGCACCGCGAACGGATTCAACATGCCGGTTCGGCCGACGTTCACCTGAATGTCGTTGAGCCGGGTTTCGGCGATGTCCGGAGCGAACTTTCGCGCGATCGCCCAGCGGGGTTCCCGACCGCCGACGATGCCTAACTCGTCCTGCAGTGCCAACGAGTCGACCTTCACGACCCCGCCGTCGATGGCAAAGCTCAGCTCCGAGCGAATCTTCGTCTCCACGTCGTGCGCCCACTGCGCAACGTCGTCGAGCGACTTGCAGCGCACGTGATGCGGTGCGACAGGAATGCCCCACTCGGCCAGGGCGGCGAGTACTTCCGTTTGCGTCCTGAAGGGAAGGGAAGCCCCCGGAGGGGGCGCAACCGAGTAGCCGTAGAACCGCAGCGGCCGTGTTGCCGTCACTGCCGGGTCGAGCTGTCGCAGCGCGCCGGCTGCGGCATTCCGCGGGTTCGCGAACACTGGCTCCCCAGCCTGCACCCGCGCTTCGTTCATCTGCTCGAAACGGTCGAACGGATAGTAGACCTCACCGCGAATCTCGATGATCTTCGGCGGTGCAGCCGCTCGCAGCCGCAGCGGGACGTCGCGCAGCGTTCGGATGTTCGCCGTGATGTCCTCGCCGATGATGCCGTTGCCGCGCGTTGCGCCGGTCACCAGCACGCCATCGCGATACGTTAGGCTCACCGCGGCGCCGTCGATCTTGAGCTCCGCCGAGTACCCGCTCCTCGCCGCGTCCTCGCCGACGAGTCGTGTGAGTCGCTCGGCCCATTGCCGCAGCTCGTCGTCGTTGAACGCGTTGCCGAGCGAAAGCATGGACACGAGGTGCGTGTGCTTCGGCAGCGACGACTGCGGCGGTGCTCCCACGCGCAGCGTCGGCGAGTCGGCGGTGCGCAGCTCGGGGTACTCGCGCTCGAGCTCCTGGAGCTCGCGGAACAGCTGATCATACTCCTTGTCGGAGATGACCGGCCGGTCGAGGACGTAGTAGTCGTACGAGGCCTGTTCGATACGTTGGCGCAGGTCGGCGGCGCGAGCGGAGAGCTCGCTCAGCGCGTCGGAGGAGGACGTCTCGGTGCGTTTGGTGTCTGTCACGGCGGAAAAACTAAGGGCTTGGCGATCCGCGAGTCAGAGCGGAACTGTCGGGAGACGGGAGACGGGAGACCGGTAAGATGCGGAGAACCCTCGGGACGCTCATCTCCGATAGAGAGGCCTCCCGAGGGTTCTACGTCTCCCGTCTCCCGTCTCCCGCTTCCCGGCAGTTTTCCGCTTCCCGGCAGTTTCCCGCTTCCCGGGTTCTATCCCTTCGCTTCCTCTTCCAGGACCTGCATTGCGACCGACACGAGCCGATCGAGCTCGTCGTCCGACGCGCGCGGCAGGAGCGTCTCTGCCCAGAGATGGTCCTCACGGGCGGTGTAGCGGTCGAGCAGCCGGCGCAGGAACGCCACGAGCGCGATGCGCTCGAGCTCCGAGCGGCGGCGCGTCTCCTCGCGATCATCGCTCGAGCGCAACAGCGACTCGAAGCGGTGGGCGTTACGGAGCGCCTTCGCCGTGAGCGACGCGATCACCTGGCAGAAGCGAACGTCACTCTCCGTAAACGGCTCGGATTCCCGCTCGGTGCGAAGGAAGATCGCGCCGATGACCGACGACCGCCAACGGATCGGAACGACGACGATGGATCGCACGTTGCGCAGGTCGAGCGCGGCGCGCGCGTTCTGCAGCATCGGGTCGTTAGGCGCGTCGGGAATGAATACCGTGTCGCCCGAGTCGAACGCCCGCTTGAGCTCCGGATAGCGATCCAGGTCGACGACGAGATTCCGGATCGACGGGTCCTCGTAGCTGGCCACGAGGCGCACGTCGGCGTTACCGCCGGCGAGATAGATCGAGCACCGATCGAGCCCGAACGTTTCGCCCAGCTTGCGGGCGATCGCCTGGAGAATGTCTACGAAATGAAGCGACGACGAAATGTCCTGCAGGATATCGACGACCGCGACGAGCTGGTCACGCTCGCGTTGCAGCTCCGCGATCCTCTCCTCCAGCCGGGCGGTCTCCTGGTCCGGTGGGGAATAACGCTCGATCGCTGACATCAACCTCGGCGTGTTGATCATCGGTGGTGGACTGGGTGTGCTCGTTGAAGGCCTGACTATCGAAGCGGATGACGCGGTTTCGTCCCGTCTCCTTCGCCACGTACAGCGCGTCGTCAGCAGCTTTCACGAGGGCATCACAGTCTTCGATCCGCGGATGCGGCCAGGCCGCCACGCCGCAGCTCATCGTGCGCTGCAGTGTTCCGCCATCGAAACTGAACGTGTGAGCCTCTACTGCTTTACGCACGCGCTCGGCGAAGGTAACGGCCGCGTCGAGCACCGTCCCCGGCAGCAAGAGCATAAACTCTTCACCACCATAGCGACCGACGCGGTCGATCTCCCGCGCCTCCTGTTTCAGGATGCGCGCGAGTTGTTTCAATACCGCATCGCCCGCTTGATGGCCGTAGGTGTCGTTCACACTCTTGAAGCGATCCAGATCACACAGCACCACCGCCAGCGGCTCCCTGAGCCGTCGCGAGTGGCCAAACGCCTCCTCCAGGCGCTCCTCCAGGTAGCGCCGGTTGTCGAGCCCCGTGAGCGAATCGGTCTGCGCCATTTTGAGCAACCGGGCATTCACCTCGGACAGCTCCCGCTCTCGTTCTTCTAGCGCGTCCTGCAGCCGCTTGATGCGCAGCATCGACTTCACGCGCGCTTCGAGCTCGGCGAAGTTGATGGGCTTCGTGATGTAGTCGTCGGCGCCGGCGTCCAAGCCCTCGACCTTGTGCTCGGTGGAATCGAGCGCGGTCTGCAGGATGATGGGGATGAACGGCAGGTTCCTGTTGGCCTTCAACCGGCGCACCACTTCGAAGCCGTCGATGCGCGGCATCATCACGTCGAGCAGGATCAGGTCGGGCGGCGATTTCTCCACGCACTGGAGCGCTTGCTCGCCATCCATCGCGCTCTCGATGGCGTACCCGCGCGCCCCGAGACGCGCCCGTAACAACTCAATGTTGTCTTCGTGATCGTCGACGATCAGGATTCGCGCGGATGCGTCACGACCCATTGTCGCGCCCGAGGAACCGCTGTACCTCGGCGACTACCGCTCGTGGCTCACACGGCTTCGCGAGATACCCGTCGCAGCCGACCTCCATCGCCTTCTCGCGATCCGACGCGAGCGCATGCGCAGTCAGCGCGATGATGGGGATGTCGTTGGTCGCAGGATCGTGCTTGAGCACCTGCGTCGCTTCCCACCCGTCAATAATGGGAATCGAGATGTCCATGAGGATCAGGTCGGGCTTCTCCGCTCGGGCCTTGCTGATCCCTTCCTCACCGTTGAGCGCTTCCGTGACGGTGTAGCCGAAGTGCCGTAGGATCGTGGAATAAACGATGCGGTTGTCCTCGTTGTCTTCCACGAGCAAGACCGTCTTTCCCTTCCCGTTCATGCGAGTCCTCACGGCTGACGCGGATGATCCTTTTGGGCTGTCGGTGAACATGTTGGCGATTCGGCACTCAAGAGTGCGCCTAGATCATTGGCGCGTCAGGCACGTGAATCGTACCCGACCGAGCGAGAACGTCTGTGACGCACGGCCCAAACAATGACGAAGCACTCGCTGTCTACCAAGCCGACGTGCGCGGACAGTGCTCGCGTTGCCGCCCGAACGTAGCAAGATTCTTACCAGCCACAAACGAGAGCTTGTACCATGTCTTTCGCCGATCCGAGCTTACCTCGCCCAGACGCCACGCGGGCCGAAGCGCAGAAGCGTCCCGCCGCGGCCGCCGACGTTCGCCGCCGAGCCCCGGCGGATGATGACGACGTTCCGGCCGTCCAGCGGCCACGCGGCTCGTCGTACCGCCGTACCGTCGATTGGGAGCACGTCGGCCTCCTTGGCGCCGGCCTGCTCGTCGGCGCCCTCGTGGGCGCCGGTGCCGCCCTGCTTTTGGCACCGCAGAGCGGCCAGGAAACGCGAACGGCGATCCGCCGCCGCGCGCGTTTCGCGCGCCATCGTGCGAGCGATGCGTGGATGCAGCTGGCCGACGAGTTGGCCGCGGTGGCAAGGCGAGGGCGCAGGCGAGCCCGCCGCGTGATGCGTCGCGCGCGGTGGCGCGCGAGCGACGTGATCGCCTAACTGCCCAACTTTTCCAGCGCGGCCTGCGCTTCTCGCTGATAGGCCGGATCGTTGAAATCGGTCCGGCGCCCTCGCACGACGAGCTCGAGCTGCGTGCGCGCCTTTGCCTTGTCGCCAACGTCCGCGTAAATCTTGCCGAGGTCGAGATGGTGCACGATGCGGTCGGGGTCCGCCGCAACCGACCGCTCCATGTACGACACGGCCTTGTCCCAGCTCGCTTCGCCAAACACTCGTCCGCCGAGAACATTCTTCGCGAAGAACCGTTGGATGCCGTTCAGTCGCATGACCTCTGCGTTCCAGACGCCCATGACATGGAGCGCGCCCGGATGGTTGGGGTTGAGCCGCAGCGCTTCCAGCGCCTCTGCGCGCACCTCGGTCCCGAACTTGACGCGATCTCGCACGCCCACGCTCAGTGCGCGTCGGCCAAGTGCCCGGGCGAGATGAAAATGGGCCTCGGCATCCTGCGCGTTTACCGTGATGGCGCGGCGCGCAAGCGCTTCGCCTGCGATGGAGAAGCGATTGCGACGACCCTCGTCCTTCTCCGCTTCGGCCAGGTCGATCGCCGAACGTGCGGCTTTCCAGAGGGCCTCGTAGTTCCCCGAGTCGGGGAGAAAGGCTGCGACGTAGTGGGGAAGCGCTTCATCTGGCCTGAAGTGCGCATAGGCGCTGTCACCGAGCGCGATATTGCCCGCGGCCGACTGCGCCCGGGCCACGCCAGCGACGACGAGGCATCCAACCAGCAAACTGCGAACGTACATGCGTGCTCCACGCTGAAGGACTTGGTTGCGCCACCATTTAATCGGCCGCAATCGCGTCGATGGTCCCGGCGTGTCACTATTCGCCGCGGGCGGCAGCCTAGAAGTACCACGCGAATGGGTCAATGTTCTCGGCCAGTCTCTGAACGTAACGCAGTCCCCTGCCACGCTGCCCTGTGACCGCGCTCGCCCCCAGGCTCATCGAACGGAAGCGAGACGGCGGACGGATCGAGCCGGGTGAGTGGCGCGCGCTCACGAGCGCGTACGCCGCCGGAAACGTCCCGGACTATCAGATGGCGGCGCTCCTCATGGCCGCCTACATCCGCGGTCTCGATCGCCGCGAAACGAGCTCGCTCACCGACGCGATGCTCGCGACCGGTGCGCGCCTGAGCCTCGAGCACCTCGGCATCGGCCGGGTCGACAAGCATTCGACGGGCGGTGTAGGCGACAAGGTCTCCCTCGTGCTCGCACCGCTGGTTGCGTCACTCGGCGTTGCCGTTCCGATGATGAGCGGTCGGGGGCTGGGGCACACCGGCGGGACGCTCGACAAGCTCGAGTCCATTCCGGGCTTTCGCACGACGTTGTCGCTCGCCGATGCGACGAAACAGATCGAGCGAATTGGGTGTGCGATGCTCGCTCAGAGCGCTGAGATCGCGCCCGCGGATCGCAAGATGTACGCGTTGCGAGACGCCACCTCGACCGTGGAGAGCATTCCACTCATTGCGGCGAGCATCATGAGCAAGAAGCTCGCGGAGGGCTTGAGCGGGTTGGTGCTCGATGTGAAGCGCGGATCAGGCGCCTTTCTCCCCGAGCTCGATCGCGGTCTCGAGCTCGCGAAGACCATGATCGACCTGGGCGTGGATCGTGGCTGTGCCGCGGTCGCGCTCATCACCGCCATGGATCGGCCACTCGGCCGCGCCTGTGGCAACGCCTTGGAAGTGGAAGAGGCCATCCACACACTCCGCGGTGAAGGTCCCCCTGACGTGCTCGGTGTCACGTACGCGTTAGGCGCGGAGATGCTCGTGCTCGGCGGCGCCGCGCCCACGCTCGATGCGGCCCGGCGCGCCATGGAGGTCTCCATATCCAGCGGGAAGGCGGCGCGAAAGCTCGAGGAGATCATCGACGCGCAGGGTGGCAACGCGGGCGTCGTCGATGACCCGTCCGTGCTGCCGCAGGCGGGCGCGTGCGAGCTCTTCCTCGCACCGCGGGCGGGAGTGGTCGCGCGCGTGGAGCCTCGCGCGGTTGGGCGCGGAGTGACCGCGCTCGGCGGTGGCCGCACGCGGATGGAGGACAGCGTCGATCCGTCCGTCGGGTTCGTCATTACGGCGAAGCCGGGCGACGTCGTTCAGCACGGAGAACCGCTCGCGACGGTGTTTGCCCGTGACCGTGCAGGCATCGAAACGGGCCTGGCAACGCTTCGTCAGGCGATCGGCATTGGCGACGAGGCTGAGCCTCCGCTCCCCCTCATCTCACATCGTGTCACGTCGGCTGGCGTGACCCCATTCGAACACGCCTGAGGCCTGATACGACCATGAACGCATTCGTCTCGCAGATGTCCGTCCGTAAGTACGCGAAGCTCGCGGCTCTCGGGGCAGTGGGCGTTTCGTTAGGCGTCGTCGCCCTCTACTTCCTCATCGCCATCGGAGGGCGTCCCACACCCACCGGCGGGATCGACCGAACGCACGCCGTGCTGACGTGGATCGGCGCCGCGATTCCCTGCGCTGCGATCATCGCGGCGCACCTCGCCTACGTGAAGGTCCTGCTCGACGAGGCGAAACGGCCGGCCTAGCTCCCGGGTCGCCCGAGATCACCGGAGCCTTGACAGTCGCCGGGCATAGTGCTAAAGATTTCGCACAGTGCTAAAATGTTAGCATATGGAATCCGTCAGCCACGTTCCGGTAATGCCAGCGAAGAAGCAGCCGCCGCTCAGCCGTCGCGAGCGACAGATCATGGAGATCGTGTACGCGCGCGGGTCGGCCACCGCGGCCGAGGTCCTCGACAGCCTGCCTGACCCGCCGAGCTACTCGGCCGTTCGGGCCATGATGCGCATTCTCGAGGAGAAGGGCCATCTGACACATCGCCACGACGGGCCGCGTTATGTCTACTCGCCGGTTGTGCCGCGTACCGCCGCCCGCCAGTCGGCGCTCAAACAGCTCGTGAAGACGTTCTTCGACGGCTCGGCGACACAGGCGGTCGCCGCCCTGCTCGACATGTCCGAGTCACGGCTTTCGCCCGATGAAGCCGACCAGCTCGCAACGTTGATCGAAAAGGCCAAACGAGAGGGAAAGTGACCATGCACCTTTACGATCTCGTCGGTTCCGAGCCTATTGCCGCGATCGCGTCGGTCCTGGCCGCCACGTTCGTGAAAGGCACGGCCATTCTCCTTCTCGGCACCGCCTGCGCGATGCTGGCGCGAGGCGCATCCGCGGCAACACGCCACATGATCTGGACGCTCACCCTCGGAGGCGCTCTCGTCGTCCCTGCCATGAGCGCGGTGGTCCCCCGGTGGAGTCTTCCCGTCCGGTTCTGGCCCTTTCCAGGCGCGGAGTTACCCGTTGCGACCGACGAGCTGACAGTGCCGGCGGCGCTGACTGGTGCGTCGTCCAACGCGGTGCTCGCGCTGGCGCCTCGCGTCGAAAGCGTCGTGCGCGTGAGCGACGACGCGCCACAGCCCGCGATCGCGTCGACACCGCGCCTCGTCGTGCCCGTGGAGGCGCAGTCGTTAGGCGATGGACGAGCGACGACCGCCGTGACGACGAGCGAGGAAGCCTCGACGAGCAGCATCGTCGTCGCGTCGACGAGCGCGGCCGGACCGACCACGACCATTGAATCACGCCGCGTCTCGATCACGCCTGACCCGGCGATTCCGGCCGCTCCGGCCCGCGCCGCGATCGCCACCGCGCCACCAACGTCGTTCCTGCCGTGGGTTGCCGCGGTGTGGATCCTCGGCGCGTTGATCGCGCTCATACCGACCGTCGCGGGGTTTGCCCGGCTGGCAATCGTGGCGCGGTATGCGCGACCCATGCGTGGCGGACGCTGGGCGCTGCTCGTTCCATCGGCGATGCGGGAGCTCGACGTTCGGCGCCGGGTTCGGTTCGTCGAGCTGGACGGCCCCGTGATGCCCATGACCTGGGGCGTGTTCCATCCGGTTGTCCTTCTACCCGCCGACGACTTCAATTCGACGGTCGAGCAGCGACTCGACGTGCTGCGCCATGAGCTCGCACACGTGCGTCGCTATGACTGCCTAACGCAGTTCGTCGGCCAGCTCGCTTGTGCGCTGCACTGGTTCAACCCCCTCGCCTGGGTCGCCGCGCGCGAGCTGCGCGTGGAGCGCGAGCGGGCGTGTGACGACGAAGTGCTGCGCGCTGGTGCGAAGGCATCGGACTACGCCGAGTACCTGCTCCGCGTCGCACACTCCACGCGGATCATGGGTGCGGCGGCGCTGGGTGGGCTGGCCATGGCTCGGCCATCGCAGATGGCGGGACGTCTGCTGGCGGTGCTCGACGATCGCCGACGACGGGGTCGGGTCTCGCCCCAGGCGACCGCGCATGCCGCCATGGTTGGCAGTGTGCTTGTCACCGGTGTTGCCGCCGCGTCGCCTGTCGCGAGCCGGGAGACCGTATCGGCTCCAGCCATCGCAGCGGTGCAGGGAAGCGTCACGACGGCGCACAACGGAATCAGCGTTGCTCCGATCCAGCTCGACGCGCCAGCCGCCCCCGCCGTCTCGGCCCGGACCGCGCCGACCGCCGCAACGACCATCATCGCGTCGTCCGGCGCGCTTCCGATCGCGGCGCAGGCCTCGACTGGGACGGAAACACTGGCGTTTCCACCGACGTCGGTCGCGCCGTGCGATCCCAACGCCCGCGGGGAGAACGGCTCTCATACGAACTGGAGCAGCAGCGACAACGGGTCGAAGCGTTGGGTCGTTAGGTGGTCGCAGGGTGATTGCTCGTACGAGCTCGAAGCGCGCGGCGACATCAAGTTCAACCGCGACGTCACCGACATCGAGTCGATCTCCCGCGGCGGGTCCTTCACCCTCGAGCAGCACCTCGGCGATGACACGAAGCGCCTCGTGGTCCGCCCGAACGATGATGGGTCGCTCGAGCGGTCGTACTCCGAGAACGGCGCGCGACACGAATTCGATGCGGCCGCCCGCGCGTGGTTTGCCGAAGCGCTCGTCGCGCTGGATCGCCAGACGGCCTTCGCGGCGGACCAGCGCGTCCCGGCGATCCTGGAGCGTGGCGGAGTTGACGCTGTACTGAAGGAGATCACGCTGGTCTCCACGGACTACGCCCGGCGCCGCTACTACACGAAGCTCCTGTCCATGCGTCAGCTCGATCGCGCTCAGGTCAAGCGCGTCGTCGAGCAGGCGGGCGCCGATATGTCGTCGGACTACGAGCTCGCGGAGTTGCTCGTCACGCTCTCCAAGCTCGATGCGTTCAGCGACGATTCACACACGGCGTTCGTCGTCGCCGCGAAGAAGATCGGGTCCGACTACGAGCGACGTCGCGCGCTGAACGCGCTGCTCCAGCGCGACCGGCTCGCGCCAGCGACGGTGGAGGCGCTGCTCGATGCCTCGAGCACCATCGACTCGGACTACGAGCTCGCCGAGTTGCTGATCGATGTGTCGAAGCGCTACGCGATCAACGATCAGACACGCCCGACCTACATCAAGGCGTTAGGATCGATCCAGTCCGACTATGAGCATCGCCGCGTCCTGTCGGCGATCATGGGGGGCGGCGGGCTCACGCCGGCGGTCACTCGGACGCTGCTCGAAGACGCGACCCGGATCAAGTCGGATTACGAGCTCACCGAATTCCTGATTCAGGTTGCGAAGAAGGGCGCGCTCGACGCAACGACGCGCGATGCATACTTTGCCGCGGCCAACAAGATCGAGTCCGACTACGAGCACCACCGCGCACTGTCGCCGCTGCTGTCGCGCGATCTGCTGACGAAAGATCTCGCGAAGTCCATCCTGGCGTCGGCGGCGAAGATCGACTCCGACTACGAGTGCGCCCAGCTGCTCGTCGAGCTCGCGAGCGCGATCACGATCGACGATGAATTGCGACCGGCGTTCGAGAAGGCAGCCGACACCATTCAGGGTGAGTACGAGTACGGCAGGGCGATGTCGGCCGTCCGGCGGCGCGTTACGCGTTAGACCGGGAAGCGGGAGACGGGAGACGGCAAGCGGAGAACCCTCGGGATGCCTCTAAGAGCGAGAGTGACATCCCGAGGGTTCTTACGCTTCCCGCTTCCCGCTTCCCGTCTCCCGGCTCTTAGATGTCCAGGTTGCTCACGAACTTCGCGTTCTGCTCGATGAACTCGCGACGCGGCTCGACCTCGTCGCCCATGAGCGTCTGGAAGACCTGATCCGCCATCACCGCGTCTTCCAGGTTCACACGAAGGATCGTGCGCGTTTCCGGATCCATGGTCGTCTTCCACAGCTGATCCGGGTTCATCTCGCCAAGACCCTTGTAGCGCTGCACGTTCACCGAGCCGCGACCATCGCCGTTGCCTAACCGCGCGGCGATGTCGTCGCGCTCCTCGGTGTCGTACGCGTAGTACTCCTCCTTCCCCTTGGCGACGCGGAAGAGCGGCGGCTGCGCGATGTAGATGTAGCCGGCCTCGATGAGCTCGGGCATCTGCCGGAAGAAGAACGTGAGCAGCAGCGTGCGAATGTGCGCCCCGTCGACGTCGGCGTCGGTCATGAGAATGACCTTGTGGTAGCGCGCGTTGTCGATCGTGAAGTCTTCCTTGATCCCCGTGCCGATCGCGGTGATGATCGTGCGGATCTCCTCGTTCGAGAGGACCTTGTCGATGCGCGCCTTTTCGACGTTTATGATTTTACCGCGCAGCGGCAAAATCGCCTGGAAGTTTCGGTCGCGTCCCTGCTTGGCGGAGCCTCCGGCCGAGTCGCCCTCGACCAGATACAGCTCGCACAGCGCGGGGTCGCTCAGCGAGCAGTCGGCGAGCTTGCCCGGCAGGTTGCCGACATCGAGCGCCGACTTCTTTCGCGTTAGGTCCCGCGCCTTGCGCGCGGCCTCGCGTGCTCGCGCGGCCGATACCGCCTTCTCGACGACGATGTTCGCGGTGCGCGGATGCTCATCGAGGTACGCGGCGAGCCAGTCGTTGACCACAGCCTTGACCGCGCCTTCAGCCTCGGAGTTTCCGAGCTTGGTCTTGGTCTGACCCTCGAACTGTGGCTCGCGAACCTTCACCGACAGCACGCCGGTGAGGCCCTCGCGCACGTCATCACCCGAAAGCTTGAAATCCGCCTTCTTGAGGAAGTTCCCCTTCTCGGCGTATGCGTTGATCGTGCGGGTGAGCGCCGCCTTGAAACCGGTGAGGTGCGTTCCCCCCTCGTGCGTGTTGATGTTGTTCACGAACGAGAACACGTTCTCGTTGTAGCCGTCGTTGTACTGCAGCGCGAGCTCGATACCCATGCCGTCGCGCTCCGTCTCGACGTACATGACTTCGGAGTGCAGCGGCTTCCGACTGGTGTTCAGGAACTGCACCATCTCCTTGAGGCCGCCCTTCGCATGGAAGGTCTCCTTCTTCTGCTGGCCTTCGCGCTCGTCGGTGAGCGTGATGGTCACGCCCTTGTTGAGGAACGAGAGCTCGCGGAGTCGCGCGGCGAGCGTCGCGTAGTCGTAACGCAGCTCGGTGAAGATCTTGTCGTCAGGCTTGAACCAGACTTTGGTGCCGCGCTCGCGCGCGCCAGCCTTGCCTAACACCTTGAGCTTGGTCGTGGTGGTGCCGCGCGCGAAGTCCATGTAGTACTCCTTCCCGTCGCGCTTGACCCACACCTTGAGCTTTTCGGAGAGCGCGTTCACGACCGACACGCCCACGCCGTGAAGACCGCCCGAGACCTTATAGCTATCCTTGTCGAACTTGCCGCCGGCGTGCAGTACGGTCATCGCCAGCTCGACGCCCGGCATCTTCTCCGTCGGGTGAACGTCTACCGGAATGCCGCGCCCGTTGTCGTCGACGGTTACCGAGTCATCGGCGTGGATCGTGACGTCGACCTTGTCGGCATAACCGACCAGCGCCTCGTCGATGGAGTTGTCGACTACCTCATACACGAGGTGATGCAACCCGCGCGCAGAGGTCGATCCGATGTACATGCCGGGGCGTTTGCGAACCGCCTCGAGCCCCTTGAGTACCTGAATGTTGCCAGCATCGTAGGACGCTGGCTTGTCAGCATTCTTCGCCATGTTCACCCTGAAAGCGCTCGTACAACCTACCCGAACACACGCCGAAAACCAGCGGCGCGGCAACCACAAAAAATAACGAGGGAGCGGGCCGAAAGCAATATTCTTGCCTTGGCCTAACTCCTAATCATTCAACAAATTACGCAACCGAACCGAGCTGGGTGCTTCACCGGCTCAACGCATGAGCTGCCACCGAATCTTTTTTACCGGCGGCCGGTCCTTTCGGCGGTTCAGCGCTGCCAGCAGCTCGGGCTCGAGCAGCGACAGCTCGGACATCCACGCGTGCGTGCGAACCGCGACGAACAGCACCCCATCGGCCGTCACCGACAACGGTTCGGTAACCGCGCTGATCTGGGAGCCGACGAGGGTCGGCCATTCGGGAACGACCGACGCCTGCTGGACACGCTCACGTAGCCCGGACTGCTCGAGAAACTGCGAGATCACAGCCGATATCTGCTGAGGTCGCTTGCTGCGCTCGCCGCTCATCTCGGTTCGCCAATCGCGCCATCCACGATCCGAAATCGTGGCAACGACGTCATCTCGCTTGGAATGTCGACGGCTCTGGGCACGGCCAGAATGGTTTGATGCGCGACTCCGCTCGTCCCCAGCAGCTCGAGAATGCGCGCAGCTCTCGTCGCATCCAGCTCGGCGAACGGATCATCGAGCAGGACGAGCGGAGCACTCCCGGCGCCACGAAGTGTAGCGGCCTCGAGTAGACGGAGCGCGATCGATGTCGTGCGCTGCTGACCGGCGGAACCGAACGCGCGGAGGTGATGGCCATCGAGAGTGAGCTCGAGGTCGTCGCGGTGTGGTCCCACGTGCGTGACGCCGCGCCGCAGGTCCACCTGCCGGTGTGCCTCGAGCGACTCCGCCAGCAGCGCGGCGAGATCCATCGTCGACGCGCCAGCGCGCGCCGCTGCCGCCGTCGAGGACGACGTCGTGTAACGCATCAGCGCCGTGCCGCGCTCGCCGATGCTCGCGCAGAGCCGCGTAAAGTCTTCGGCAACCCGCTCCACCCACGCCACGCGTGCCGCCCACAGGAGCGCGCCGTGCTCCGCCAGCGCAGGCTCCCACACGGCGGCTCGCGCAACACTACCCGACTCTCCCTTCCGCGCCGCGTCGCGCAGCGCGGCGTTGCGCCGCACCAGCGCCGCGCGGTACTGCTGAAGCGCCGCGAGGTACCGGCGCGATGTGAGGGCAAGGGCGACATCGAGAAACCGGCGCCGCTCGCTCGGCGCGCCGGCCACGAGCTCGACGTCGCGTGGCGAGAACATCACGGACGGCAGGGAGCCTAACGCGTCACTGAGCCGGGAGGGCTCGACGCCATCGACCGTGACCTTCTTGCGTTTCCCGGCGCGCTGAAAGGCCGCCGTGAGCACCCTGTGCCGGCCCACGACAGCCTCCGCCGCGATGTGAAACCCCGGCGCGCCGAATCTGACGACGTCCTGGTCCCGCGCGCCTCGCACCGACCGGAGCAGCTGCAGATAGTAGATCGCCTCGAGCAGGTTCGTCTTGCCGTGTCCGTTGTCGCCGACGATCGCCATTCCTTCGCGAGGCACCTCGAGCATCACGCGCGCGAGGTTCCGAAAGTCTCGCAGCGATATCGTTTCGAGAGTGACGGATCTCGACGTGTCGTCAACGACGGTACTCGGCAACGGCGCGGTCACCGTCACGGCAATGCGGCCAGAAGAAGAACCGGCTCGGCGCTCATCGACCGGCGAAAACGGGCGGGCGCTTCTCGAGGAAGGCGCGGGTGCCTTCGGTCATGTCCTGCGATGCCGCCAGCAACGCGAAATGATTCGCTTCGAGACTGAGTCCGTCGTCGAGTGACGTTTCGGTCCCGCGAACTACCGCCTCGATGCACGATGCCAGCGCGAGCGGAGCGTTCGCGAGCATCTGACGGAGCATGGCGTCGGCGGCGGTCAGCAACTCCGCGGCCGGGACCACGCGGTTCACGAGACCGATCCGATACGCCTCCGGAGCATCGATCATCTCGCCGGTCATGAGGAGTTGCAGGGCCCGACCCGTTCCCACGAGTCGCGGGAGCCGCTGCGTGCCGCCATAGCCCGGACATATCCCGAGCTTGACCTCCGGCTGACCGAACTTCGCGGCCTCGCTGGCGACCCGTACGTGGCAGGCCATCGCGAGCTCGCAGCCGCCGCCGAGCGCGAAGCCGTTCACGGCCGCGACGACGGGCTTGGGCGATGTCTCGAAGCGCCGAAAGATCTGTTGACCGCGAAGCGCGCGCTGCCTGGCCTGCATGGGTGTCTGCGCGGCGAGCTCGCTGATGTCGGCTCCGGCGACAAATGCGCGGCCCGCCCCTGTGAGAATGACGCCGCCGATGTCTTCCCGCTGACGAACCTCGTCGATCGCCTCACCAAGCTCGCCGATGGTCGCCGCGTTCAGCGCGTTGAGCTTGTCAGGACGGTTGACCGTGATCCTGGCGACACGGTCCGCGACGGACAGCTCGATCGAAGCGTATGGCATTCGAGGAAATGGGGATCGGGAGGTGGGCTCGGGCACGCGCGGCGGCCGAGCCGAAATTTCAAATGTAAGGACGTGGACCTGAACTTGCCTTGGCGCCGGTCGTATGAGTGACCGGTGGATCGTTCGGCGAGGAACGCCGACTAAGGGATTCACATACGTCAATCACGCAGGACGAGTCATTCGCGATCGCGCGACGATCGACCGTATAGAGCGGCTGCGCATACCGCCCGCGTGGCGCGATGTGCGCATCGCGCAGAGCGCAACCGCGTCCGTGCAGGCGTGGGGGTTCGACGCTCGGGGACGGCGTCAGTATCGATATCACGAGCGTGCCGTCGAGCGTGGTCAGCTGCGCAAGTACCACCGTGTGCGGCGGATGGGGCACGATCTGCCCGCGATCCGCCGGAAGATCGCGCGAGACTTCGGGGCAGGGGAGCTGTCGCGCCAGGCGGTTGCGGCGGCAGCCGTTCGACTCATTGGTGAGGCATTCTTTCGCGTCGGCAGCGAGCGTTACGAGCGCGACAACGGCACGTTCGGCCTCACGACGCTTCGCAAGTCGCACGTGACGCTGCGCGGCGAGCGGGTCCAGTTCGACTACCGAGGAAAGGGCTCGATTCGCCAGCGGCAGGTCGTATTCGACCGAAAGCTCGCGACGGTCATCGCACGGCTGATGAAGACCCCGGGCAAGCGGCTGTTCCGCTACCAGGACCGCGGTCGCTGGATGGACCTTACGTCGCAGGACGTGAACGGCTACCTGAAGCAGTTGGGGAGCGCGCACTACACGGCGAAGGATTTTCGCACGTGGGGCGGCACGCTGCGAATGGCGACGGTGCTCCACGACCTCGGGCCGGGAGCCAACGCCCGTGAGGCAACACGCAACGTGGCGCTGGCCGCGCGGCTCGTGGCCGCGGAGCTCGGAAACACTCCGGCCATCTGCCGTGCGTCGTACGTGCACCCGCTCATCATCGCGCGCTACGTGGACGCGGGGGTCACGATCGGCACGGACCTCGAACGGTCGCGCGGCGCCCGCCGAATGACTGCGAACCACACACCCGAGGAGCGCGCGCTCCTGGCGTTTCTCGATCGCTACTTCCCGGACCGACGGCGGCGCACCGCACGCCGCGAGCGGGAGCGTCGGGAGGATATGCTCGCCGCCTGAGTCCTGTGCCCGGGTGATGTATCTGCTCGGTTCCCAACGCGGCTGTCCCGGGGCTAGCTTGACCGCGTGCACACGATTCGAGCTGTTGACTGGAGTCCGAACGGGGTCGCGGTACGAATCATCGACCAGCGTCGTCTGCCGGGCGCGTTCGTCGAGCGCGACCTGCGCACGCTCGACGAGATCTGCGATGCCATCCGTACGCTGGCCGTTCGTGGCGCGCCCGCAATCGGCGTCGCCGGCGCGATGGGGATGGTCGCGGCGCTCAATCCGTTCGTCGACGAACCGCTCGGCCGCTTCAACGAGCGTGTCAGGTCGGTGGCTGCGGCCATTCGGGCGACACGGCCCACGGCAGTGAACCTCCCGTGGGCCGTCGAACGGATGCTCCGTGCGGCGGAGGCGAGCGCGGGCGTGCCGCGCACCATAGTCGATGCCCTGCGCGCCGAGGCCACGAGCATACGCGATGAGGATCGGGCGATGTGCGAGCGCATCGGAGCCTTCGGGTTGCCGCTTCTTCCCGACGGCGCTCGCGTGCTCACGCACTGCAACGCCGGGGCGCTCGCGACCGCGGGGATCGGTACGGCGCTGGCGCCCATCTACCTCGCGGCGGCGTCGGGCCGTCGCGTCGAGGTGTTCGTGGACGAGACTCGACCGCTCCTTCAGGGCAGCCGCCTAACGTCGTGGGAGCTTTCACGGGCGGGCATCCCGGTCACCGTCATAGCGGACAACATGGCGCCGTCGCTTATGCGCGCCGGCCGAATCGATCTGTGCATCGTGGGCGCGGATCGCATTGCCCGCAACGGAGACGTCGCGAACAAGGTAGGAACCTACGGCGTTGCGGTCGCGGCTCATCACCACGGGATCCCGTTATACGTTGCTGCCCCGTGGTCGACGTTCGATCCCGCGACGCCCAACGGGGACGCGATCGAGATCGAGCAGCGGGACGCCGACGAGATTCGATGTGGCTTCGGCTCGCTGACGGCACCGCCCGAGGCGGGGGTGCACAATCCGGCGTTCGACGTCACGCCCTCGGCGCTCATCGCCGCAATCGTTAGCGATCGAGGCGTGCATCGGCCGCCGTATGACTTCGCGTCGGCACCAGTTCCGACCGTGGCCGCCGTTGCATGACGCGGCGCGGTGGGTCGCGAGCTCGCCAGCTCCCCATGTTGCTGGACGCGCATGCCGCGGCGCTCG
>JBKOYV010000144.1:0-14930 GCA_046725585.1 Gemmatimonadota bacterium
GCCCGAGACCGCGGGGCGAGGAGCTCACCGAGCTCGGAGCTCAGTGCCCGCGGGCTCGAGCCGGGTAAGCGCGTAGCCGCCGGAGGACCGACGCCCCGCCGACCAGGCCGCGATGCCGACCGGTCAAGCAGCCAGCAGCAAGCAGCCTAGACGCGAACCGCCAGCGGCGGCAACGCGTCTTCGATCTCCCGTCGATGCGGCTCGAGCCAGGGCGGCAGCACGAGGTGCTCGCCGAGCGTGGCGAGATCCTCATCGACCGTGAAACCCGGCCCGTCAGTCGCGATCTCGAACAGGACACCACCCGGCTCGAGGAAGTAGACGGACTTGAACCAGAACCGGTCGATCACCTCCGTCGGCCGGCGCTTCGCGGCCGAGATGCGCTCCCGCACCGCCAGCTCTGTGTCGTCGTCGGGCACGCGCCACGCCACGTGATGGATCCCGCCCGTTCCCCAGGAGCCGCGCTGCTCGTTAGGCACGCCGCGGATGTCGAGGTGCCGTCCCGACCCGCCGCCGTTGATGCCGTAGCGACGCCATCCGTTCTCCTCACCCACCATCGCGAACCCCAGCGTCTCGACGAGGAAGCTCGCCGTCTGCGCGATGTCGCGCTCCCAGAGACGCACCGCGTGCAGTCCCCGAATCTGATGCGCCGCCGGCACCGGGCTCTGCGGCCACGGCGCGAACTCGCGCTCGTCCGCCGTCTCCACAAGCGCGAGCTCGAGACCGTGCGGGTCGGTCAGACGGAACGCATGTTCGCCATGGCGCACTTCGCGGTCACCCGTGTTCGCGCCCGCCGTCGCGAGCCGATCCTCCCAGTACTCCAGCGAACCCTTGGGAACCGCAAGTGATACCTCGACCGCGAGCCCGACCCCCTTCTGCACCGGTGGCAGCTTTGGCCACGGGAAAAACGTTAGATCAGCGCCCGGGTGCGCCTCGCCGTCCGCGTAAAAGAGGTGATACGTGTCCGGAACATCCTGGTTCACCGACTTTTTCACGAGCCGCATACCGAGCGTACCGGTGTAAAAATCGACGTTCTCCTGCGCATCGCCGGCAATGCAGGTAACGTGATGAATTCCCGTAACGGTGCTCATGGCGAATTCCTCCGGCTCGGACCACTGCTGGTTCTCACACACGCTTCAACGTATTCTAGCCTCCACGTCCAGCCTCGATCAGCCATGTCCCGAATCTCTCGTCGCGACTTCGTTGCCCGCTCCGGCTCGTGTGCCGCTCACCTCGCTCTCGCCGCGGCGGTCGCGCCGGACGCCCTGCGCCGCCAGTGGGCGCGCACGACGCTCGGTTCGGTCGTGGCCCGCGAGCCTTTCGGATCCCTGGAACAGGTGGCCGATGGCATCTGGGCGCTGATCTCGACCCCGTTAGGCGGCGACCGCACGACGCTCTCGAACGGCGGCATCATCGCTGGCCGCTCGGGCGTCGTCGCGATCGAGGGATTCAACCAGCCCGCAGGCGCCGCCTGGCTCGCCGGAAAAGCGCGTGAGCTCACAGGGCGCTGGCCCACGCACGTCGTCGTGACGCACTACCACGCTGATCACGCGAACGGCATCGCAGGCTATCTCTCGTCGGACAGCTCGAACGGAAAGCCGACGGTTCGCGCGACCGGGCGAACCCGCGACCTCGTGCTGCAGAAGAACCAACCTCCCGACGATGCACGAACGGCGGCGTTGCAGGCGGCCGTCCTCGTTCCAGCCACCGGGGCGAGCACGATCGACCTGGGGAACCGGCGCGTGCGCATCGTCCCGAGGAGCGGGCACACGGACAGTGATCTGTCGCTCGAGATCGATGACCCGAGCGTCGTGTTCTGTGGCGACCTCGTCTGGAACGCCATGTTTCCGAACTACGTCGACGCGATCCCGTCTCGGCTCTCGGCGTCGGTCAATGCGCTGCGGCGCGACCGGAAGACCATTTACGTTCCCGGCCACGGTGCGCTGGCGCGCGAGCCGGACTTCGACCGATATGTCACCATGCTGGGCGAGGTGGAGCGGGCGGCGCGGAAGGCGCACGATGCCGGCACTTCCGCCGCCGATGCCGGCGCCGCGTTCACGCTGCCGGCATCGTTGGGCGAATGGACGCTGTTCAACAAGGTGTTCTTCGAGCGAGCGTTCACCGCCTGGTACCGCGAGCTCGGCGGCTGATCCACGCGGCCTAACGGGAGTCGACCATGCCCTCGAATTCATCCGTCAGGTTCCCGAACGAGCCCCCGGCGTACCGTGACGCACGGGAAGCGCTCCTTCTCGCAGAGATGGACCTCCGCCGAAAAGTCGAGGAGGTCGCCGCGTTGCGACGGCAGCTTCCGGCCGGTGGACCGGTGCCCGAGGACTACGAGTTCGACGAGGTGGTCGTCGACGCTTCGGGTGCCGATCGCGTGCGCCCCGTGCGGCTGTCGGGGCTATTCGCGCCCGGGCAGTCGACGCTGCTCGTCTACAGTTACATGTACGGCCCGGCCATGGCCACACCGTGCACCTCGTGTACGTCGATTCTGGACGGCCTGGACGGGGAGGCGCCTCATGTCCGGGACCGGGTAAGCTTCGTGGTCGTGGCGAAGTCGCCCATCGAACGCGTTAGGCAGGTCGCGCGCGAGCGTGGCTGGCGCAACCTTCGCCTGTTGTCCTCGTCACGCAACAGCTACAACCACGACTACCACGGCGAGACGGCAGACGGAGCGCAAATGCCGATGCTGAACGTCTTCGTGAAACGCGACGGCGCTGTGTATCACTCGTACGGGACGGAGCTGCTGTACGCGCCCGCCGAGCCGGGCCAGGATGGCCGTCACGTCGACATGATCTGGCCGCTGTGGAATCTCTTCGATCTCGCCCCGGAAGGCCGCGGGACGTCATGGTACCCGAAGCTGTCGTACACCCCGGCACCTCTCCACGACCTGTCGAAGTCCGCGCGCGAATAGCAGGCTCGCAATTTGCGACCGCGATCCGCCCAAAACGTAGCCGGCAGCTGATGGCTGATAGCACTCTCCCTGGAAAATGAGAGGGCCGCCGAAATGAAGTATCTGTGTCTCGCCTACGGCGACGAGAAAGACTGGCAGCAGCTCTCGACGGCCGAGCAGGATGAGCTGCTCAAGCAGGACGAAGTGCTTCGACAACGCGGGGACCTGGTCGCCGCCGTCGACCAGTCGGCGACTACCGTCCGAGCCTGGGACGGTGTGCCGGAAACGACCGAGGGAGGCTTCGCCGAATCACGCGTACCACTCGCGGGCTTCGCCATCATCGACGCACCGGATCTCGAGCGGGCCATCGAGCTCGTCGCCGACACGCCGTGCGCCCGCGCGAAAGGCGCCGTCGAGCTCCGGCCAATCGATCAGATCAACGACCAGGGCGCGCACGCCGCCGGCGTCTTCGCGCGAGAGGCGCGCGCCAACCCCGAATCGACGCCGGTGATTACCGACGCGCACCGGCGTCTCGAGCCGTTCATCGGCACATGGACGGTCGTCGGCGAGAACAGGGGCGCAGCGCCTAACGCGCCGGACACGCCGGTCACCGGCGAGGAACACTACGCCTGGCTTCCCGGACGCTTCTTCCTCCTCGGCCACTGGGACCGTCGCTTCGGCGATGACCGCCACATCGGCATCAACATCATTCGGTACGACCCCACGACCGAGCAGTATTCCTCGTACAACGTCGACAACCTGGGCTTCGCGCGAACATACCGGGTGACTCAGCGTGACGGCGTCTGGTCGTTCAGTGGCGACTGGGAGCGGGCCACATGGCGGCTCGGCGCCGATGGCAGGACGATGACCATCGACTGGGAGACGACCAGGGACGGTGAGACGTGGGCACCGCTCTGTCACCTCGACGCCACGAAGCAGGGGTGACGATCACGGCGTGAGCCGCGTCGGTCCCCGGTGAAGGAACGTGGCTTCCCGAATGCTTGGCAAGCCCAGCATGAGCATAACGAGTCGGGCCAGACCGAGGCCGAAGCCACCGTGCGACGGACAGCCGTACCGAAAGAAGTCGAGGTAGTACCCGACCGATTGCCGCAGGCCCATCTCTTCCGCCTGGCGTGACAGAACCTCGTGCCGGTGCTCGCGCTGCGCGCCGGTCGTGATCTCGACCCCCTTCCACATCAGGTCGAAGCTCTTCGTCACCGACGGATCGTGCTCGCCGCGCATGTGATAGAACGGCCGAAGCGGCGAAGGATACTCGGTGAGAAAGAGGAACTCGCTCCCATGTGTGTCGAGGGCCCAGCGCGCGAGCAGTCGCTCGCCGGCCGGGTCGATGTCGCCTGGCTTGGTCGCCTCCGCGATCTGATGGCCCATCTGCCGTACCAGCTCATGCGCCTCACGCATCGTGAGCCGAGGGAAGCTCGGCGGCGGTACGTTGACCGTGACGTCGAACGTCTGCTCGATCGCCTCGCCATGCTGTCGTCGCGTCGTCGAGAGGATGTGGTGAAGCCACTGTTCCTCCATCCGCATCACATCCTCGTGTGACTCGACCCACGCCATCTCGACGTCCACGCTGGTGAACTCTGCGGCGTGACGGGGTGTGAGCGACGGCTCGGCGCGGAACACCGGCCCGATCTCGAAGACCCGCTCGAATCCCGCCGCGATCGCCATCTGCTTGTAGAACTGCGGCGACTGCGCGAGGTACGCGCTGCCCAGGTCGAAGTAACGGGTGGAAAACGTGTCGGCCCCCGACTCGCTCGCGCTGTGCATGAGCTTCGGCGAGTGCAGCTCGAGGAATCCGTGCGTCGTCCAGTAGTCGCGCATCGCCCGCTCGATCGTCGTCTGCACGTCGAACACGAGGAGGTTTTCCGGCCGTCGCAAGGCAAGGAACCGCCAGTCGAGCTGCAGGTCGGACGCCGAATGTTCGTCGACCGGCATGCCCGGTTCCGCGGCTCCGACAACCTCCAGCGATCGCGCGATCAGCTCGACGCCACCGGTTTTCACCGCAGCGTTCGCCACGACCGTCCCGCGCACTCGCACGGCCGATCCGGTCGTTAGGCCGAGGGCGGCGGCTTCGAGCGCGGTGGCGGTGTTGCCGGGTTGCGAGCGCTCGACCGTCACCTGCATGCGCCCGCTCCGATCCTGGACGACCACGAAGATCATGCGCTTGAGCACGCGGATCGTGGTGACGAATCCGGCGATGGTCGCATCGAGCTGGTCCTGGCCCGCGAGGGCTGCAATGGCGGAGCGTTGCATGGAGCTGGCGTGACGTTGCATGGTCCGGGGGAGAGACAAAAAAGGCCCGTGGATATCCACGGGCCGTGAGGTTCGGTCGTCGCTGCTCGAAGCGTGTGTGTTACGCTCGCATGCGCCTCCGCCCCCACCCCGTGCGAGGGGTGGCGTCGGTATCGTCGGAATTCAAGAAGGCGGGCGCGAGTCTCGGCGACATGATCACAAGCTGAGGTGTTGCGTTCGATGCGTCAAGTCGGCGCGCGCACTCGTGCAACCGTTTTCGTCACAGAACCCTCGCGCGTGTACGGTCCGGGGTGTAGCTCTGTGGGCATGCACCGATTCGCATTGCTCGCCCTGGCGATGGGCTCGGGCATTGTCGCCTGCGACTCGACGAGACCGCTGCCTCCCGCAGTGTTCGTCGAACCCGCCAAGCTGACGCTGGAGGATGGACAGTCGGCGAAGCTCACCGCGAAGCTCCGCAACCCGAAAGCAGCGCGCACGGTCACGTGGTCGTCGTCGAATCGCGCGGTCGCGACCGTCGATGTCGCGGGTAATGTCACCGCGATCATCAATGGGACGGCCACCGTCGTCGCCCGGATGACCGACGACACCACGATCAGCGCGACCGTGCCCGTGACGGTGACCGGGCCGGCTGTCGCCAGCGTGACCGTGACGCCGGCGACGGCGGTCGTCCACGTTGGCTTCGCGCGGCAGATCTTCGTCCAACTCCGCTCGGCGGATGGCCGTCTGCTGCGCGGCCGGACCGTTACGTGGACGTCGCCTGATCCGACGATCGCCGATGTGTCGGCGTCCGGTGTCGTGCGCGGCCGCGCGCCCGGCGGGCCTCTCACGCTCGTGGCATCGAGCGAAGGGCGCACCGGCAGCGCGCAGCTCCGCGTTGCCTATGCGGCGGAAGTGTGCCCGTTCGTCACGACCCTGACGGTCGGTCAGCGCGCCGACGGCACTCTCGCGTTAGGCGACTGCGAGTACTCGCTCGACGACTCGTACGTCGACGTCTACGAGGTCACGCTCCCGGCGGCAGGCACGATCCAGGTCGACATGACCAGTGGTGACCTCGATTCCTACCTGGGACTATTCGAGGCCGGCGGCGTGTTCCTCGCGGAGGATGACAATTCCGGCGGAGGTCGTGACGCACGGATCGTGCGCCAAGTCCCCGCCGGCAAGTATCGGATCTGGGCCAACACCGTTTCCGGGTCCGTCACCGGCGCCTACTCGCTCATCGTGTCGCAGCGCTGAGGACGCCGGTCTGGGTGCGCGTTACTGCTTCGGCACCAGCGAGAAGGCGTATTCCAGCGTGATGCTGTCAGCTACGCTGAGGACAACGGGCACGCGCGGCTGATTCAGGCCGAAGTCCGAAAAGAGGAACGACGTCGCCGCCGCTCCCGACACCCGACCTTTATCGAACGTCGCGGTGACCGTCCACGTCGTGGGCTTCGTCACGCCGTGCACCGTCAGGTTGCCGACGACCTGGAACGTCTTGCTGCCCGACGTGGGAAGCGGGACGGCGAGCCCGCGAATCGCGGTGGGGGTGAGCTCGACCGTGGGATACTGGCTCGTCTCGAGGATGCGACCGCGGACGTAGCCATCACGGCGATCCTTGTCGCTCTTCAGCGTGCCGACGTTCACGACGAACTTCGACGACGCCGGAACGAGCTTGCCGGCGGCGTCGAACGCGATCCCTCCGGACACCTCGCTCGTCGCACCGACGGCGTCGTTAGGCAGGTCGACGCCGACGAGCTGTTCACGGACGCGGTATCGGACCTCGTTGCCCTTCGGGGCGACGACGAGCTGAAGACCGTCGGTGGCCGGAAGCGCGACTTCCCGGGTCGAGGCCTGCGCCACGCCCGTGGTCCCGTTCTTCGTGGTCTCGTGCGTCGTGGCCGCGTCGCCTTCGCGGCAGCTCGCGGCCATCGCCACCACCAGAGCTGGCAGCGCGAAGTAAGCCACGGTCTTCTTCGTATGCATTCGGTTCCCCTCGGTCTCGATGAAGTGTTGGTGGGTCGGATTGAACACCATGCGGCGGAGGAGCGGGTGCTCCTCCACCGCATGGCTTGGGACGTCAGTGATCCTGTCGTAACCGCGGGTTAGCGGTCGACACTCCCGGCATGGGGCTGGTCACCGTGGTTCCGATGTCCGCCCTTTGCGGCCCGCTCTTTCATGGCCGCAATGTTCGCGTCGAGCTGCTTCTGCTGATCCGCGTTCAGGATGGTCCGCAGCGTTGCGATCTGGCGCTCACGCTGACCCTCCATCTGCGCGCGGACCTGGTCCATCTTCGCGCGGGCCGTCGTGGTGTCGCCGCGCTCGCGCGCCTCACGCGCCTCCTTCATGACCGCGCCGAACTGCTCGCGAGTCTTCTTCATCTCCGGCTCCTGCTCCTTCCGGATGGCCTTGAGCCGATCCTTCTGCGCGTCCGTCAGGTTGATCCCCCTGAGGAGCATGCCATCCGGGCCACCACGACGTCCGCCGCGCTCACCGTCCCAGCGGCGATGGTCGCGCTGCGCCGTGTCGGGTCGAGCATTCGGTGTGGATTGCGCGGCAGCCGCGCCGGCGGCGCCAACGACAAGTGCCAAACCGAGTCCCATTCTGGTCAGGGTCTTACGCATGTGCTTCTCTCCGTTACTGCGATATGTCCGCCCGCACCGGCGCCGGGCTCGAGAGTGAGCCGGGCCTGTCGGGACCGATGCCGAGGAGGCAACCACCGCCTCGGGCGCTTCGGGAAATGGTACCGGAGGTTCGCCAGGCCGGTCCGCGACTTGGCACGAACGGCACGCGGACGATGCGAAGTGCACGGCGGCGCTGTTGTAGAGCTCGATTACAGTTCGTCCCGTGGGGTGCAGCCGGCAGGGCGTGCTCGACACGTGGGAGAAGCACGACGAAATTCGACTCCCGATCGACGTGCGATGCGCCCTTCTCTCACGCCGCGTTCCCTTCGTCTCCCTTCCCGACCATCCATGGCGGACGCCCAATACATCACGTCGACGCTCACCAGCCTCGTTCGCACCAGGTCGATCAACCCCGCCTTCGCCGACGGTGAGCCGAGTGACGAGCGCGAGATCGCGGCCCAGGTCGGCGCGATGATGCGCGCGTTAGGCATGGAGACCGCCGAGTACGAGCCGGAACCCGGGCGTGTGAGCGTCGTCGGCCGGCTTCGTGGCAGCGGTGGTGGACGTTCGCTCCTGCTCTACGGCCACATCGACACGGTCGGCGTCACCGCCATGGCCGACCCGTTCTCGGCCACGGTCCGAGACGGCAAGCTCTACGGACGCGGTGCCTACGACATGAAGGGCGGAGTCACCGCGTGCCTCGCGACCGTGAAGGCACTGCGCGACGCCGGCGTCACGCTCCGCGGCGACGTCCTCATCGCGTGCGTCGCCGACGAGGAAGTGGCCAGCATCGGGATGGCCGAGGTGCTCAAGCATGTCCGCGCGGACGCGGCCGTCGTCACGGAAGCAACGGAGCTTCGAGTCTGTCTCGCCCACCGTGGCTTCAGCTGGATCGAGGTGGAGACGTTAGGCGTCGCCGCCCACGGCAGTCGCTTCGACTTAGGGATCGACGCCAACATGCGCATGGGCCGGTTCCTCGCGCGGCTCGACCGCCTCGAGCAGGAGCTGCGCGCACGCGAGCCGCACGTGCTCGTCGGACCGCCGTCGCTGCACGCCGCGGTGCTGCGCGGCGGCACGGGAACGAGCACCTACGCCGACCGATGCCGCCTCGAGATCGAACGGCGCACCATCCCGGGCGAGACCGAGGCGCAGGTGCTGTCCGAGATCCGCGCGATCACCGACGCGCTTGCGACAGAGGACTCGACGTTCCGCGCGAGCGTCCGCGCGTTGTTGACACGAGGGTCGTTCGAGGTCGCGCGAAACGCACCGATCGTCAACGCCATTCTAGGCGCCGCGACGACCGTCCTGGGCACGCAGCCGGAGGTCATCGGTGAACCGTACTGGATGGATGCGGCGCTGCTCTCGGATGTCGGCATCGATACGGTCGTCATCGGGCCGTCCGGGGCGGGAGCGCACGCGCTCGAGGAATGGGTCGACCTCGGCTCGGTGGAGAAGCTGACCGACATTCTCGCCGCCGCGACGAAGGAGTTTTGCCGTTAGGCAAGCTCGGCGACGCGGCGCGCGACCAGCTCCGTTTTGAGCGCATCGATACCAGAGCGACCCGCGAGCAGGGGCAGGGCCGCGTCGATTCGCGAGCGGGCCGTCGCCGCCGCCGTCGACTGGCCCACTTCCACGATCCTGGTCAGTGTCAGGAGATTGACGAGGACTTTGCGCAGCGACGCGTCGGCGATGCCGATCGCGAGCTCCTCATCGAGCCACCGTTCCGCCGCCGATGCGTCGCCACGCACCGTGAGCTCGTAGAACGCCGCCTCCTGCGCATACGGCGCGCGAGCCTTTCGTCCCGTGGACCCGGCCCGCCCGAGCACCGCGCTCAGCGCCGTGTGCGCGCGGGAGAAGTCACCGTCGTCCAGCGCCTGATAGTACGCGAACAGTGCACCGAGGATCGTGTCCGATGCCGTGCGCTCATCAGTCGTTAGGCCGCCGATCAATGTCCGTGGCCAGTCACGCGGGCGGGTTCCGCCACTGGCGAGGGCTACCAAAGTCATCAGCTCCCCGTGACGCTCGGCCTCCACGCCGCCGCGAAAGTATCGCAGGATCTGCGACCCGTCCGTCGCGAAACGCCCGGGACGACCGGGGAACAGCGTCAGCACGCCGATGCCGAGCGACGCGACACCGAACACGCCCGCGGCGATCCCCTGTATCGCGAGCGCGGGATCCGCCATGGCGGTGGGCGATCCCCAGATTCCCGTGAGGTAGCTCGTCGCCAGCGCAGCGGCGGCAAGCACGACGCTCGTGACGGGCCCCATCGCCACCACGACGAGCGTCCGACGGGCGAGATCTTCCATGGTCGTCGGGAGCGACAGCGCGATACCGCCAGCGAGGGCGGCGTTGCGATTCAGCCCGATGCGAACCTGATTCCCTTCCCGGGCCACGCGAAATGGTCCCCAGACCAACAGCGTGAACCGAAACCGGACGATCCTGCCACCGAGGACGTGGCCGATCTCATGGGCGAGCGGCGCCACGGCGGCCGCACCGAGCACGACGAGGAACAGTACGAGCTTGCCCACCGCTCCGAGGTGTGCCCGCGGAACGGTGGACAGGAATCTGGACATCAGGACGTAGGCACCGAGGGCCAGGCCTGCCCCCAGCAGCGTGGACCGCACGAACGGCACCCACCCCGGCTTTCGCTCCGCGTTAGGCGTGGCCGCCAGCGCGAACGGAAGCGGTGGCGTGGTGGCAGGGTTGCCTATTTGTTGCCGAACGGTTTGGCCGGCACGCTCCTCAGGTACAGCCATATCGCGTGAATCTCCGCATCAGTCATTCCGCGGAACACCTTCCACGGCATGAACTCGTCGAGCTGGCTGCCGTCCGGCCGCCTGCCTTCTCGCAGCGCTCGCGTCAGATCGGACTCCGTCCAGGTCCCAATACCGGCCGGCGTCAGGTTCGACGCCGGCGGCAGCCCGGGCGGCCCGGCCACGCGCCCTCCGGACAAACCGTACCCATGACATCCGTGGCAGCCGGCGATGTCCGCGATGTACTTGCCGTACGCCGCGGTCGTATCAGCGGGCACGGAGGCGGGCGGCGTGATGTGCGGAGTTTTCCCAGCCACCAGAATGTTCATCTTTCCCGCCGCGAGCAGTACACGTCCCACCGGCCCGAACCCCGATCTCGGCACCTCGCGGTCCACCGGCGATACCTGCTTGAGGAACGCGATCACCGCGCCCAGGTCTTCCTGACTCAGGTGCGTGAACACCTCGCTTGGCATCACAATCAACGAACGACCATCGCGACGCACGCCTCGCCGAATGGCGCGAACGTAGTCCATGTCGCCGTAATCCGGTCCGACTCCTCCTTTCCCCCGCGTGAGGTTCGGACCGGCTATGGTCCCAATCGCGGGGCTGCTCGAGTACACCGAGCCGCCGAGATCCTCGCCGTGGCAGAGCGTACAATCGACGATGTTGCGCACGAGGTGCTCACCGCGCGCTATGGACGCGGCGTCCGTCGGCACCGGGACAGGGTCGACCGCGACGTCGTACGTTCGGCGCAGCTTGCGTTCGCTCGCCGCGTACACCACGCCGGCGCCGATCAGCACGAGAACGACGACGGCTGCAAGCAGCCGTCCCGTCCATTTGATGATGTCGCGTATCATCCGTACCTCCTGCCGACGTTTCCGGCGCGCGATGCGACGACGTCACGAAGTTCGTCGATGTCCAATGCCAGCACTCGGGCGACGACATGCTCGAGCGTCGCCGTCGCGTCCGCAGCCGAACCTGCCGACCGCCAGGCGATGTGTCCGTCCGGGCGTACAAGCACCGCGCCGTCGGCATCGATCCCGTAGGCGGAGCGCCAGTCGTCCGAGACGACGCAGATCTCCGCGCCACCGATTGCTGCAGCGCCTAACGGGACACCGAGCGTGCGACGGACATCGCGGACTGCGTCATGCCACGCCGCGCCGTCGGCGCCCGTCAGCAGCACGAGAGTCGTTCCGAACAAGTCCAGCGTGGACATCCGATCGCCTCGGACCTCGACCCATGCATGCGGCGCACGACTTCCCACACACGCGGGCTCCGTCGGCTCGATCACCGCCGGGCGTTCGATCTCGGCCCCGGCCACGACAGCGTCCGACGAGTACACGACGCCCATGTCTGCCGCCACGGCGGAAACGCCCTGAAGCTTTCCCAGCGAGCGAAGAACATTGCGTTCCCCCGAGGGACGGCGTTCCGGCTCGTACGTGTCGAGCAGGTCGTCCCCCGCGATACCGGAAAGAACCGCCGCCAGCTTCCACATCAGGTTGTGCACCGACTGGATCGCGGTGTTCATTCCCGCGGCGCCGGTTGGTGCGGTGCGGTGGGCAGCGTCACCCACCAACAACACGCTACCGTCCCGGAACCGCTCCGCGACCTCGGCCCCGATCCCGACCAGCTGGTGGTCCATGACCTCGACCGCGAGGTCCGGCCGACCGGCTGCGTGCCTAACGATGCCGACCAGGTCCTCCATGCCGAGCGTCGACAAGGGACGCAGGTCGCTCTTCCATGGGGTGGCCAACAGCCACCGTCCGTCGTTGCTGGTCGGCACCGCAACCGACGGCGCCGGACCGCCCAGCCCGTGCAACATGTACAGACCGCACCGCTCGGAGCCGACGATCGAGTCGATATCCGCGCGAAACAGGATGCTCAGGTATTCGCCGATGCGTTCCACACCCTTTGTCGCAATGCCGAGGCGGCGACGAATCGGGCTGCTCGCGCCGTCCGCGGCGACGACGTAGCGCGCCTCCACCTCCGTGTGCCTGCCTGTGGTGCGATCCACAATCGTCGCGCGTACGCCGTTCGCGTTCTGGTGGAGATCCACCAGCTCCGTCGAGAACCGCACTTCCGCGCCGGGATAGCGGCGGGCGTGCTCGAGCAGAATCGGCTCGAGGACGTCCTGCGCCAGCACGGCTGGCCAGGTCGGGCTGAACGCCGCCGCTTCGGTCGCGGTGGGGAACCCGATCGACCGGCTCTCGAGCTCGGGACCGGAGAGACTGCCGCGGATCGAGCTCGAGAACCGCACGGGCATCTCCACTTCGCGAATGCGCCGCTCGATTCCCCACGAGCGGAACAGCTCCATGGTACGCGTGCTGATTCCGGTGGCCTTGGGATGAGTCGAGGTCGACGCGTGCCGCTCGATCACCAGCGACCGAAAACCCAGGCGCTACAAGAGGATCGAGCTGGACAGGCCGGCGGGGCCGGCACCGACGATGAGAATAGGAACGTGCATACAGATATCCCTCACGCTTGCCGATGGTGAGCTCCGCTGCCGTCTTGCCTCAGGCGCTGGAGCGGTTAATTTGATGCTACAACCTGTCCGATCAATGTGAAAAAGTCAATCCCCAAACGTTCGTACAATCAGAAGGCACGGGCGGAGAGCGCGGCCGAGACGCGCCGACGGATCATCGAGGTGACCCGGGACCTGCTGACGCGCGCGCCGCTCGAGAGTGTGTCGCTCCCGGCGATCGCGACCGAGGCGGGAGTGGCGAGATCGACGGTCTACGCGATCTTCGGGTCGCGGGAAGGCCTCATGGTCGCGGTGGCGGAGGACTTGTTGGAGCGCGGCGGCTTCGCGCGGATCGGTCAGGCGCTGCGCGGACCGGATGTGGTGCGTGCATTCGAGATCAGCATCGACGTCGCGATGGAGTTGTACTCGCAGGAGCACGCCGTGGGTCAGGCGCTGCTTTCCCTTTCCGCAGTGGACCGCGACGCCTCCAGCGCCGCCGCTCGGCTCAACTTCGGGCGGCGGGAGGGTATGCGGAGGCTCGCGCAGCGGATGCACGACCAGGGCGTGCTCCGCGACGATGTGACGGCGGACGAGGCTGCAGACGTGCTGTGGCTCATCACGAGCTTCGAGACGTTCGAGCAGCTCTATCGCGGTCGGAGCCTAACGCCACAACAAGTCGGCGAGCGGCTCATGGCCATCACGAGGCGGACACTCTACAGGCCTAACGACTAACCAGCACTGGCACTGGTTACCTGTTACCCGTGTTGGTTAAGCCGTTGTCCACGTGACGGCCTGCGCCAACAGATCCGGTGTCACGCCGTGCCCGCCGTCGAACTCGTGATACTCGACGTCGTAGCCTGCACTCCTGAGCTGCGGAACGATCTGGCGACTCGTCTGAGCGATCGGGAGAACCGTGTCGCGCGTGCCGTGGGTGATGAACACCTTCGGCTTGCCGTTCACGGGCCCGCTCACGATGAAGCCGGGCGAGAACGCAACGATCCGGGAAAAGAGATCGCCGTTGATGCGGCCGAGGGACAGCGAGTAGGTGCCACCATCCGAGAATCCCATGATGCGCACGCGCGTCGCGTCCACGCGCACGCGGGAGAACACCGAGGTCAGGGCACGGTCGATGAAGGTGACGTCGTCGAAGAACCCGCCGCCGATCGCATCCCACGTGACGCCTCTCGCGTCGGGCGCCACCAGCACCAGGCCTGTGGTGTCCGCCAGGGGACGCATTGGCGTCACGAGCTCCGACGAATCGCGCCCGGCGCCATGCAGCACGATCGCGAGCGGAGCCGGTGTGTCGGCCTTGTAGCTTGTCGGGACGTACAGCAGGCCATCGCGCCCGCTCGCGAGCCCGAGCGGGTAGATCCCGGGTGCGGTGGTGCGCGTGGGATCGGTCACGCGTGCAGCGAGGCGACCGTTGCCGCCTCCGGAGTCCGGTTCGGTGGAGCCGAGGCAGGCGCCGGTCGCGAGCGCGATGGCGCCGAGCGTCGTCCGCTTCAGAGCGTCGCGGCGAGAGATCGGGGCGTCGGACGCGGATGGACCAGGGTGATCGGGCATTGGGCGCGTCGGGTGAGAGTTGCCTCAACGGACGCATCGCGGCTTGGCCGTCGACAACCGCGCCGGGACAAGCCGCGCGGGCACGTGTCGAACGCCAGTTGCGGGCTCCGAGCCGCTCAGCGCGACGCGGCGTTAGGTTGCGGTGCGGAGTGCGTCGATGTCGGCGGCTATGATGCGCTCGAGGTTGCGCGAGTAGTCTCCGACGATGATGTTCGGACGAGTTATGACGTTCCGGAGGAAGGCAACTTGCGGAAACCCTTCCATCGGATGTCGTGTTCGCGGATCGGGGCCCGTCACGCGCACCTCCGGGCATGGGACGTGTATCGAAGGACGGAGCCTGCCAATTCCTCCGGAGGAATCAATGCGAATCGGTGAGGGACGTCTATCGC